>JBNJGC010000008.1:0-28573 GCA_051747405.1 Pseudomonadota bacterium | reverse complement strand
CGCGGTCAGCGCGTTACCGAGCTGATGAAGCAGATGCAGTATGAGCCGATGAGCATCGCACAGATGGCCGTCTCCCTCTACGCTGCCAACCAGGGCTTCCTGGATGATGTCGATGTCGACAAAGTGGTCGACTTTGAAGCCGCGCTGCAGGGTTACATGAAGTCCGAGCAGACCGACCTGTTGGAGAAGATCAACAGCTCAGGCGACTTTAACGACGAGATCGACAGCGCCCTCCGTGCTGCCCTGGAGCAATTCAAGGCTAGCAACACCTGGTAAACGGGAGCATTTGTTATGGCAAGCGGAAAAGAGATACGCACGCAGATCAAGAGTGTACAGAACACTCAGAAGATCACGCGTGCGATGGAAATGGTTGCAGCCAGCAAGATGCGCAAAGCGCAGGATCGTATGGATGCAACACGTCCCTATGCCGACAATATCCGCCGTGTAATCGGTCATCTTGCACATGCCCATCCTGAATACAGCCACACCTACATGAATGAGCGTGAGGTGAAGCGTGTCGGGATGATCCTCGTCTCCTCCGATCGCGGCCTGTGCGGCGGCCTGAACACCAATCTGTTCAAGGCCGGCGTCACCACGATGAAGGAGTGGCAGGAGAAGGGCGTGGAGGTTGAGCTCTGCTCCATCGGCTCCAAAGGCCTGAGCTTTTTCAAACGTCTGGGCGGAAACATCGTTTCCGAGATCAGCCAGCTGGGGGATGCCCCCCGCCTGGAAGAGTTGATCGGCACCGTTAAGGTGATGCTGGATAAGTTTGATAATGGTGAGATCGACAAGCTCTATATCGTCTCCAACGAGTTTGTGAACACCATGACGCAAAAGCCCACAGTCGAGCAGCTGCTGCCGATTGAAGCCAAGGAGCTGGACGAGAGCCTGCAGCACCACTGGGACTACATCTATGAGCCAGAGGCCAAAGAGGTGTTGGACCAGCTGCTGATGCGCTATGTCGAATCACTGGTTTATCAGGGTGTCGTGGAGAACATCGCCTGCGAGCAGGCTGCACGGATGGTCGCCATGAAGGCGGCCTCCGACAACGCCGGTAACCTTATCGGTGAGTTGCAGCTGGCCTATAACAAGGCACGCCAGGCGGCGATCACCCAAGAGCTATCCGAGATTGTGGCAGGCGCGGCGGCGGTATAACCGTCCGGGTATGCGGCACAGAATTTGAGCATTGTAAGGGGAACTGACATGAGTTCTGGAAAGATTGTACAAATCATCGGTCCTGTTATCGACGTGGAGTTTCCACGCGATAGCATGCCGAAGGTCTATGAGGCGCTGACCGTCGATGAAGCTGGCTTGACCCTTGAGGTTCAGCAGCAACTCGGCGACGGCGTTGTTCGTACCATTGCGATGGGTACTTCCGAAGGTGTGAAGCGCGGTCTGGCCGTCTCTTCCACCGGTGCACCTATCTCCGTACCCGTCGGTAAGGCGACCCTGGGTCGCATTATGGACGTACTGGGTAACCCGGTTGATGAGGCCGGCCCCATCGGTGAAGAAGAGCGTTCTGCGATTCACCGTAAGGCGCCCTCATACGAAGAGCTCTCAGCCAGTGCTGAGCTCCTCGAAACCGGTATCAAGGTAATCGACCTGGTATGCCCGTTCGCCAAGGGTGGTAAGGTTGGCCTGTTCGGTGGTGCCGGTGTAGGTAAGACCGTCAACATGATGGAGCTTATCCGTAACATCGCTATCGAGCACAGCGGTTACTCCGTATTCGCCGGTGTCGGTGAGCGTACCCGTGAGGGTAACGACTTCTACCACGAGATGAGCGAGTCCAACGTACTGGACAAGGTATCCCTGGTATACGGTCAGATGAACGAGCCGCCGGGTAACCGTCTTCGTGTCGCGCTGACCGGCCTGACCATGGCTGAGTACTTCCGTGACGAAGGCCGTGACGTCCTGCTGTTCATCGATAACATCTACCGTTACACCCTGGCCGGTACCGAGGTCTCCGCGCTGCTGGGTCGTATGCCCTCTGCGGTAGGCTACCAGCCTACCCTGGCCGAGGAGATGGGTGCGCTGCAGGAGCGAATCACCTCCACCAAGACCGGCTCCATCACCTCCATCCAGGCGGTTTATGTACCGGCGGACGACCTGACCGACCCGTCTCCGGCCACCACCTTCGCCCACCTGGATGCCACCGTGGTACTGTCCCGTCAAATCGCCGAGCTGGGTATCTACCCGGCGGTCGACCCGCTCGACTCCACCAGCCGTCAGCTCGACCCGCAGGTCGTCGGCAACGAACACTACGACGTGGCCCGTGCCGTACAGGGCACGCTGCAGCGCTACAAGGAGCTGCGTGACATTATCGCCATCCTGGGTATGGATGAGCTGTCCGAGGACGACAAGCAGACCGTATCACGCGCGCGTAAGATTCAGCGCTTCCTGTCCCAGCCGTTCTTCGTGGCCGAGGTCTTTACCGGAGCACCCGGTAAATACGTCTCCCTCAAGGACACCATTGCAGGGTTCAAGGGTATCGTAAATGGTGAGTATGATGAGCTGCCTGAGCAGGCGTTCTACATGGTAGGCACCATCGACGAGGCCGTTGAGAAGGCTAAATCCCTGTAAATAAACCCAAATCGGGGATAAGCTTATGGCTATGACAATGCATGTGAACATCGTCAGTGCTGAGGCGGAGATCTTCACCGGCACTTGCGAAGCGTGCTTCGCACCTGCCGAGATGGGAGAGGTGGGGATCTATCCCCGCCACACCCAGATGTTGGCTCCGCTTCGCCCCGGCGAGATCCGCGTGGTAAAGGAGGGGGGCGATGAGGAGTTCTACTTCGTCTCCGGCGGTATGCTCGAGGTACAGCCCCATGTGGTCACTGTACTGGCAGATACCGCAGTCCGTGCCCGGGATCTCGACGAGGCCCAGGCGATCGAGGCCAAAAAGCGTGCCGAACAGGCGTTGAAGGATCGCAAAGGCGATATCGACTACGCCCGCGCGGAGGCTGAACTGGCCGAAGCCGTCGCCCAGCTACAGACCATCCAGCGGATGCGTAAGAAGTTCGGGCGCTGAGATCACTGACGCGGCCTGTGCAAACAGGCAACAGGTGAGAAGAGATAAGGGCAGTGTTACACTGCCCTTTTTTCGTTTGCGTCTTTGGCGGATAGCTTTCAATGGGTTGAGTCGTTACCCTTGAGCAGGCGCTTAACATCCGGGCGAAAGATCTGGAATATAGCCAATACATCAGAACCATCAGGTTGCAATGAAGCTGGAAATTATCATTCTCGCCGCCGGCAAGGGGACGCGCATGCGCTCCCGACTGCCGAAGGTCCTCCACCCGATCGCCGGACGACCGATGCTGGCGCATGTCGTCGACACCGCCCGCAGCCTCGACCCGGCAGCGATCCACGTGGTCTACGGGCACGGCGGCGAACAGGTGCGGGAGTCCCTTGCACAAGACGACCTCCACTGGGTTGAGCAGGAGCGACAGCTGGGCACCGGCCACGCCGTGGAACAGGCGATGCCCGAGGTCAGTGACGATGCCACCGTGCTCATCCTCTATGGGGATGTGCCGCTGATCACCCGGGATACCCTCACACACCTTCTGCACCACGCCGGTGAAGGGATCGCTCTGCTTACCGTTGACCTTGAGAACCCGAACGGATATGGCCGCATTGTCAGGGACGAAGCGGACCGCGTGCAGGCCATTGTTGAGCAGAAGGATGCCACCGCGGAGCAGCTCGCAATCCGCGAGGGCAATAGCGGTATTCTCGCCTGCAATGGCGGTAAGCTGCGCGCCTGGCTCCGGCAACTGGACAACGATAACGCCCAGGGCGAGTACTATCTGACCGATGTCATTGCGCTGGCCGCACAGCAGGGGCTGGAGGTGAACGGTATCGTCGCCCGGGATGAGGAGGAGGTATCCGGTATCAATGACCGGGTACAGCTGGCCAGGTTGGAGCGCGTGTTCCAACGGCGCTGTGCCGAGGGCTTGATGCGTCGTGGTGTGACCGTTAGCGACCCGGACCGTTTCGACCAGCGTGGTACATTGGCCGCTGGAGAGGACTGCACGGTTGATGTGGGCTGCATTTTTGAGGGTACTGTGGTGCTGGGGGAGCGGGTTCGCATCGGTGCCAATGTGATCCTGCGGGATGTGGAGATCGGGGACGATGTCACCATCGAGCCGATGAGTTTGATAGAAAATGCGAAGATCGCGAGCCGCTGCACAATCGGCCCCTTTGCCCGGATCCGCCCCGGCACCCGGCTGGCAGAGGGGGCCAAGGTCGGTAACTTCGTCGAGGTGAAGAACAGTAGCATCGGCAGCGGCTCCAAGGTCAACCACCTCAGCTATATCGGCGACACCTCGATGGGGAGCGAGGTGAACATCGGCGCCGGGACGATTACCTGCAACTACGATGGGGCAAATAAACACCGCACCGAGATCGGCGATCGGGTCTTTGTCGGCTCCGACACGCAGCTGGTGGCGCCGGTGCGGATCGACGAGGGAGCGACCATCGGTGCCGGTTCGACCATTACCCGTGATGCGCCGGCGGACACGCTGACCCTATCGCGCAGCAAACAGAGAAGCCTGCAAGGCTGGCAGCGTCCCAGCAAGCGGAAGACAAAGGGGTGAGCGAATCATGTGTGGCATAGTGGGAGCCGTTGCCGAGCGCGATGTGGTGCCGATCCTCCTTGAAGGGCTCCGTCGGCTGGAGTATCGCGGCTACGACTCCGCCGGAATCGCGGTGGTGAATGAGCGCAGCTGTATCGACCGTGAACGGATCCTGGGCAAGGTCCAGGTTCTGGCGGACTCACTGGACGAAAGGCCGCTGAGGGGGCATCTGGGTATTGCCCACACGCGCTGGGCGACCCACGGCAAACCCTCCGAAAAGAACGCCCACCCCCACATCTGCAAAAAGGGCGTCGCCGTGGTGCACAACGGCATTATCGAGAATCATGAAGCGCTGCGCCGCCGGCAACAGAGTCAGGGCTACAGCTTCACCTCCGATACCGATACCGAGGTGGTGGTCCACCAGATCTACAACCACTCCGAGCAGGGAGAGCCCCTGCTAGAGGCAACACGGGCCACCCTCTCTGAACTGGAGGGTGCCTACGCGCTGGGTGTGGTTAGTAATAACGAGCCCGGGCGACTCATCGCCGCGCGGCGCGGCAGTCCACTGGTGATCGGTCTGGGTATCGGTGAAAACTTTATCGCCTCCGACGTGGCGGCGCTGTTACCGGTGACCCGCCGGTTTATCTTCCTTGAGGATGGCGACGTGGCGGACATCCGCCGTGACAGCGTTACCATCTATGACGAGGCGGGGGCCGTGGTCCGGCGTGAGGAGGTGGAGTCGAGTCTGACCGCAGAGGCGACAGAGCGCGGCCAATACCGGCACTACATGCTCAAAGAGATCCACGAGCAGCCCCGCGCCATTGCTGAGACACTGGAGGGTCGGCTGTTCGATGGGCGCGTTCTGGATGCCAGCTTCGGTCCGGAGGCGAGTGAGATCTTTGCAAGAATACGTTCGGTCCAGATAATCGCCTGCGGAACCTCCTACCACGCAGGTATGGTGGCACGAAACTGGTTCGAAGGGCTGGCGGGTGTGCCGTGTCGGGTCGAGGTGGCGAGTGAGTTTCGCTATCGCCATCCGGTGGCCGACCCGGACGCACTGGTGGTGGTGATCTCACAGTCGGGCGAGACCGCCGACACGCTGGCGGCACTGCGGGCGGCCAAGGAGTGGGGCTACGGCCCCTCGGTGGCGATCTGCAATGTAGCCGAAAGCTCCCTATCCCGTGAGGCGGCACTCACCCTAATGACCCGCGCCGGCCCCGAGATAGGTGTCGCCTCCACCAAGGCGTTTACCACCCAGCTGGTGGCTCTGCTGATGCTGGTGACGGTGATTGGTCGCCACCACCGCATCGATACCGCGCGGGAGCGCGACATCGTCAATCAGCTGGAGGCGCTGCCCCGACATATTGAGCGGGTGCTGGAGCTGGACGAAAGCATACGGGCGCTGGCAGAGCGCTTCGTGGACAAGCACCACGCACTCTTTCTGGGCCGTGGCGTGCAGTACCCGGTGGCCATGGAGGGGGCACTCAAGCTCAAGGAGATCTCCTATATCCACGCTGAGGCCTATCCCGCCGGCGAGCTCAAGCACGGCCCACTGGCACTGGTGGATGAAGAGATGCCGGTGATCGCCGTCGCCCCAAACGATGAGCTGCTGGAGAAGCTAAAGTCCAACCTCGAAGAGGTACGCGCGCGTGGCGGTGAACTCTACGTCTTCGCCGATCACGATGCCGGGATGTATAGCGGGGAGCGGATCCACGTCATCACAGTGTCGCCGGGCGGGGAGCATATCGCCCCCATTCTCTTCACCGTACCGCTGCAACTGCTCGCCTACCACGTTGCGGTACTCAAGGGGACCGACGTGGATCAACCCCGAAACCTCGCCAAGTCGGTGACGGTGGAGTAGAAGAGCGTCAAACCAGACGTTTGAGCAAGCCCTTCATCTGCCAGCCTTATAAGCGACGAGCCAGGCCTCGTTGCGTATGCCCTTCGAGGTATCACCGATGAGACCCTCTTCACGGTAGGCGACAACGGCAAGCTCAGGGAAGAGCTGCAACAGCTCATTGCGCCGCAACAGGTAGTCGGGATTAGTGGGCCCTCTAGGATCACTCTTTTCGACAGTGAAGGTCTGGTAAAAGAGCAGGCCGCCCGGTCGCAGAGCGGCGGTGATCGCCGGGCAGAGCGGTCGGTGGAGAAAGCGGCTGACCACGATCAGGTCGAAGCTGTTGGCAGCCGGCGGCGCGGCGGTGACGTCGCGGACCTGACAGTGGAGCGGTAGGTTTTCACACCCGGCCTGGTGTTGCAGAGCTTGCATGGCCGTATCGGAGATATCCCACGCTTGGCAGTTGAGTCCGTGACGGGCGAGCAGCAGCGCGTTTGCGCCACGCCCGGCAGCCAGATCGAGAGCGTCACCCCGAGCGGGAAGCAGGTGTGTGTAGGCTTGCAGGAGTCGGCAGGGTGTCGCCGCGTTTGTGTCGGGACGGCGGTAGCGTCGCTCCCACTTCTCCTTATCGCTCACCTTTCTATCTACGCCAGAAGGCGGGGGTGAGGAGGACCAGTAGAGTGAAGATCTCCAGCCGACCAAGGAGCATGGTAAAGCAGAGCATCCACTTGGTGACATCGGGGATGGAGCTATAGTTGAGCGCCACTTCACCCAGGCCGGGACCGAGGTTATTCATTGTGGCAGCAACCGCAGAGAAGGCGGTAACCTGGTCGAGCCCCGCCAGCATCAACAGCAGCAGAATGATGCTGAATAGGGCGACATAGGTGGCAAAGAACCCCCAGACTGAGTTGATCACCTTCTCAGGAAGGGGTTTACCGCCAATCTTGATCGTGATCACGGCGTTGGGATGGACCAGCCGAGTTATTTCACGCAGCCCCTGCTTGAGCAGCAGAAGAAAACGGATCACTTTCATACCACCGGCGGTGGAGCCGGCACTGCCGCCGATGAAGCTGGCAAAGAGCAGCAGTACGGGCAGAAATCCAGGCCACAGGGCGTAGTTGCTGGTGGTGAAGCCTGTCGTTGTGCCGATGGAGACCACCTGAAAGACACCGTGGAGCAAGGAGCGCTCGAAATTTGGAAAAGTGGCAGTGGCGTGAAGGTAGAAAACGGTAATCAGGCCGATCACCGAGAGAATGGTCAAGTAGGTACGGAACTCTGCATCGACAATGTAGCTGCGCAGGCTTTTGCTACGCCACGCTAGAAAGTGGAGCGCAAAGTTAATCCCGGAGAGGAACATGAAGATGATGGCGATCAGCTCGATTAGCGGCTTGTCCTGGAAGTAACCCATGCTGGCGTCATGGGTGGAGAAGCCGCCGATAGCGACGGTGGAGAAGGCGTGGCTGATGGCATCGAAAAAACTCATTCCCGCCAGCCAATAGGCCAGTGTGCAGGCGATGGTGAGACCCAGGTAGATATACCACAACGCTTTGGCTGTTTCGGTAATGCGCGGGGTGAGTTTATTGTCTTTCATCGGCCCGGGGGTTTCTGCGCGATAGAGTTGCATGCCCCCGATCCCCAGCATGGGTAGGATCGCCACTGCCAGTACGATAATGCCCATCCCACCCAGCCACTGAAGTTGCTGACGATAGAACAGCAGCGAGTGGGGTAGGTGGTCAATGCCGGTAATGACGGTTGCTCCGGTAGTGGTGAGGCCGGAGATAGATTCGAATACCGCATCGGTGATCGAGAGGTTCGGTTCGGCACCGATGGCGAACGGGAGTGCACCGAACAGCCCAAGTACCGTCCAGAACATGACCACCACCATGAAGCCATCACGAAGGCGTAAATCGCGACGGTTGTTGCGCGCCGGAAGCCACAGGACAAGACCGGTAAGGATAGTTAGAGCCATACCTAGCAGGAAGGAGAGGTGGAAACCGTCCTGATAGATAAGGGAGACCAGCACCGGCGGCAGCATAGTGGTGCTGAAGAGCATCAGCAGTAGTCCGAGAATTCGTTGTATGGCGCCGAGCTGCATAGTGGTGTCACATTAGAGGAAGGTCACGCCGACCTGGAACAGACGCTCGACTTCCGGGATGCGCTTTTTGTCGACGACGAACAGCAGTACGTGGTCTTCTGCCTCGATAACGGTATCGTGGTGGGCGATCAGCACCTCATCCCCGCGGACGATGGCGCCGATGGTGGTGCCCTTGGGCAACTTAATATCCTCGATAGCACGACCGACCACCCTGGATGAGTATTGATCGCCGTGGGCGATCGCCTCGATCGCCTCCGCCGCGCCACGCCGCAGCGAGTGGACCATCACCACATCGCCGCGTCTGACATGCGCCAGCAGCGAACCGATGGTCGCCTGCGGCGGGGAGATGGCGATGTCGATGTCGCCGCTCTCCACCAGGTCCACATAGGAGGCGCGGTTGATGAGCGCCATCACCTTCTTTGCCCCCAGCCGCTTGGCGAGGAGTGCGGAGAGGATGTTCGCCTCATCGTCGTTGGTCAGGGCGCAGAAGACGTCGGTGTCCTCGATGTTCTCTTCGAGCAGCAGCTCCTCGTCGGCGGCATCGCCCTGGAGCACAATGGTCTTCTCAAGCTCCTCGGATATCCGAGCGGTGCGATCGACGTTATGGTCGATGAGCTTGACCTGGAACTGACGCTCCAGCGCCTTGGCCAGGCGTTTGCCGATATTGCCGCCGCCGGCGATGATCACCCGCTTGACCGGCTTGTCGAGTTTGCGCAGCTCGCTCATTACCGCGCGGATGTCCTTGCTGGCGGCGATGAAGAAGACCTCGTCGTCCGCCTCGATGACGGTATGCCCCTCGGGGTTGATCGCCTTGCCGCGGCGGTAGATGGCGGCGACACGGGTCTGCACGCCGGGCATGTGATCGCGCAGGGTGCGCAGTTCGTGACCCACCAGCAGGCCGCCGTAGTAGGCCTTGACCGCCACCAGCTGGACACGCCCGCCGGAGAAGTCGAGCACCTGCAGTGCGCCGGGGTGCTGGATCAGGCGGTAGATGTAGTCGGTGACCAGCTGTTCGGGGCTGATCATTACGTCGATGGGGATGGCGTCCTGGGTGAACAGCTCCGGATAGTGAAGATACTCTTGGGCACGGACGCGTGCGATCTTGGTAGGGGTGTTATAGAGGGTGTAGGCCACTTGGCAGGCGACCATATTGGTCTCGTCGCTATTGGTAACGGCAATGACCATGTCGGCATCCTCCGCCCCGGCCCGGTAGAGCACATCGGGGTGGGAGGCGCGCCCCGCAACGGTGCGCAGGTCGAGCCTGTCCTGTAGCTCCTGAAGCCGCTGGGTGTCGGTGTCGACCACCGTAATGTCGTTGGCTTCGCTGGCCAGATTGTTGGCCAGTGAGGAGCCCACTTGGCCGGCACCGAGGATGATGATCTTCATGGAACGCTAGACGCCTGCGTGGCTGCAGATAAGTGGCGCTAATTCTAACGCGGGTTGGGTTGGGATGCACACTAGACTCGCGTGAGGGCGTGAGGCCGGTCAGCGCCCGAAGGATTTGGGGTCGATGCCGAGGCTGCGTAGTTTGCGGTAGAGGTGGGTACGCTCCATACCGGCGTGTTGGGAGACCTTTACCACACTGCCGTGGTAGCGGCGCATCAGCTCCTCGAAGTAGTTGCGCTCGAACTGTTCGCGTGCCTGGCGGATGGGTAACTCATAGGCGGTGGTGCCGGGGTCACTCACCGGTGCGCGGTGCTGTTCACCCAGGGCAGCCTCCACCGCGTCGAGGCCGATCTGGCGATCGTGAGCGGTGATGAGCAGGCGCTTTACCAGGTTCTTCAGCTCACGCACGTTGCCGGGCCAGTTGTGTTGGCGCAGGCGGTTGAGGGCGGCGGTGGTAAAGCTGCGGTAGGGGAGCTTGTCGTTCTCGACAAAGTAGTCGTTGTAGTAGGCGATGAGGTCGAGGACATCGTCGCCATGCTCGCGCAGCGCCGGAATATAGAGCGAGACGACGTTGAGCTCGTAGTAGAGATCTTCACGAAAGCGCTGCAAGCCGATGAGTTTGTCGAGCGGGTGGCGGGTGGCGGCGATGACCCGCAGGTCCAGGCTGAGCGGTGTGGTGCCTCCCACCCGCTGTAGCTCGCCGTAGCGTAACAGGTGCAGCAGGCGGGCCTGGCTGTCGCTGTCCAGCTCGGCGACATCATCGATACAGCAGCAGCCGCCGGCGGCCTGCTCCAACAGCCCCTGCCGACTGTAGCCCCCCTCTTCGCGACCGAAAAGCCGCTCGGCATGCTCTGTCTCCTCCTCAAGGGCGCTGATGTCGATATTGATGAAAGGTTGCTGCCGTCGTGCGCTGTGGTTGTGCAGGTAGCGGGCGAAGAGTTGCTTGCCGCTGCCCCTCTCGCCGGTGATCAGTACGGTGGTGTCGTGCTGGGCGATCTGCAGGGCCTGCTGGCGCAACTGCTCCATCTGTTTGCTGCGACCGATGGGCTCCTCCACATGCTGCACAGCGCTGCGCAGGCTGCCGCTCTCTCTTTGCAGGTTGTAGCTGTTGAGGGCGCCTTCGATTGTGAGTAGCAGTTTGGCCAGGGAGAGGGGCTTTTCGATGTAGTCGTAGGCACCCAGGCGGGTCGCCTCCACCGCCGTCTCAACCGTGCCGTGACCGGACATGATGATCACCGGCTGGTTGAGCGGCCCCTCATCGAGCCACTCTTTGAGTAGGGTGATGCCGTCCACATCGGGCATCCAGATGTCGAGCAGGATCAGGGCCAGATTATGGTGCCGACGCGCTTCACGGGCATGGGCGGCGTCCTCGGCGGTGATTACCGCATAGCCCTCGTCGACCAGGATGTCCTGTAGCAGGCTGCGTATATCCGGTTCGTCGTCGACCACCAGAATGTGCGGGGCGTTTGTCATGGCGATGGATTGTCTGCGCTCTGGTTCGTACTGTGAAGTCTCTCGGCGCCGTTGACCGGCAGGCGCAGGGTGATCACGGCGCCGCCAGCATCGGCGTTCTCCGCCCAGAGGATACCACCGTGCTCTTCGACAATCTTCTTCGCCACCGCAAGACCCAGCCCGGTGCCCTTGGGTTTGGTGGTGACGTAGGGCTCGAAAAGGCTGCTCAGCAGTGCTTCAGGGAAGCCGGGGCCACTGTCATGGAATTGGAGCTCAACAAAGCGGCAGCGGTCCTTCTCGGCGCAGTGAATGTTTACTTCTATTGTGAGGGCCTGGTCATGTGGTGCCGCCTCCAGGGCATTTTTTACCAGGTTGTGCAGAAGCTGGCGCAACCGGTCGGCGTCGGCGTGAATATGGGGCAGGCTCGTCGGCGGGGTAAACACAATTCGGACCTCCTCGTCCCCCCGGTAGAGGTCCAGCACCTCGTTGACCAGGGCGCCGAAGTCGATGTGTTGCAGCTGTAGCCGCGGGGGGCGGGCGTAGTCGGAGAAGGCCTTGACCATGGTCTTCATACTCTCCACCTGCTGCACGATGGTGTGGGTGGAGCGGTCGAGGATCTCCGCCTCTTCGCCGCTCATGTTCTTGAGGTATTTGTGGCGCAGACGTTCGGCAGAGAGCTGGATGGGGGTGAGGGGGTTTTTGATCTCGTGCGCCAGCCGTCGGGCCACTTCGCCCCAGGCGGCGTCACGCTGCGCCTGGATCAGGGTGGTGACATCGTCGAAGACGATGACGTGCTCCCCCTGGCGCCCGCCGCTTTCGCTGCGCAGGGTCGAGCCGCGACAGATGAGCACTTGGCGACCGCTGGGGCCGAACAGTACCACCTCTGCCTGCCAGCTGCCGCTGTGGCGTTTGAGCTGGTGCTCAATCGCCTCAACCAGAGGCTCAAGCATCGGGTAGGCCTCAGCGAGCTGCGGCAGGCTCAGGTTGCTGCAATCGCGCAGCGGGAGCCCCAGAATCTGCTCTGCGGCGCTATTGACGGTGTGCAGGGTGGACTGCTCGTCCAGGGTCAGTACCCCGGAGGAGAGGCAGGCGAGCACCGCCTCGAGGTAGGCCCGCTGCTCCTCGGCGTGCTGCTGACTCTGTCGGGCCGCATCCCGGGCGCGGGCGAGTTTGCGGGTCATTTCGTTGAACGACCGTACCAAAAAGCCCAGCTCATCCCGCCCCGGCAGGGGTAGCCGCTTATCGTAGTTGCCGGCGGCGACGGCACGGGTCCCTTCGGCGAGATCGCTGATCGGGGCCACCAGCCGGCGCGCGGAGAAGAAGGCGGCCCAGACGGCGGTGAGCAGACTCAGAAGCAGCACCAGGGAGAGGGTCAGGGTGAAGCTGTATTTGAGTGGTTGGCGCAGAAAGGCCAGCTCCCTGTACTCGGTGAAGGCGCGCTCGACGCTGTCGGCCAAAGTATCGAGTCGTTCGGGCACCGAGTAGAGGATATGCAGCAGTCGGGGTTCGCCCAGGGGGTCGGGGTTGGGCACCAGTAGCACGATACGCATGTTGAGGCCGCGGCTGCGGATGGGCTCGAGTGCGGCGTACTCCAGGCCGCGACGCAACTGCTGTAGGATCGCCGTGCCGGGGAGGGTGGGGACCACCGCCGAGGGGTCGGCGCTGCTGCTGGTGATGATCCGTCCGCTGAGGGTCAGTAGCGTCATCTCGATAGCTTCGCTGCGCTGGCGCATTTGATGGATCTGCAGCGCGGCGCTGGCATCGTCCTCGCGCGAGAGGCTGTCGGCCTGCAGGCGCGCCTGGCGTCGCAGTTCGCGAAGACGGCTATCCAGTGCCGTGCGCCCCAGCTCCAGCGAGTCTTCAAGGGCCTGCTCGACGCGCACGTCGAACCAGCTGTCGATGCCCCGGTGGAGAAACTGCAGGGAGAAGTAGTAGAGCACCGATATGGGTGCAACGGAGAGGATCACGAACATAATCACCAGCCGCACCGTCAGTCGCGAACCGGGAGTGCGCTGGCGGTAGCGGCTGATCAGGGAGATGAGGTTGCGCCCGATGAGCAGCAATAGAAGCAGCAGGGCGAGGATGTTGATCGCCAACAGCAGGGAGTAGAGCTGACCGAACAGTGCCGAGTTCTGGGTGGCGGCGCTCATCAGGTAGAGCGCCGCCAGCAGCAGTGCGAATAGCAGCAGCACCGGTTTGGGGCCGGTGGTGAGGCGCTTCAGGGCGTCAAGGACCATCGGTACCAGTCACTGTCGAGACGCCAGGCCGGGGTGATGTAGGCCATGGGGCGTAACGGCGAGGGCAGCGCTTCGATATCGAGCACCGTGTGGAGGAGCACCTCATACTCCTGCTCCGGGTCCACCAGCTGCTTATCCAGCAGCGGAAAGTCGCGGATGTTGCCCAGCGCATCGAGGGCGCTCTCCAGCGTGGGGTAGGCGTAGTAGCCGCCGCTGTTGAGGTTGTGGATCTGGTACTGGTGGGAGAGGGCGTGGTACTGCAGCCGGTAGCGCTGTTGCAGGGTGGCGACGGTGGCATCCAGCCACCACCTGCGTTTGCGCTGGATCTCGATATCCAGCTGTACCGTGATGGGGACGCCATTGAACAGCGCCTCACGCACCTCGCTGGTGAGGCGGTAGTCGATACGGGCATTGAGCAGATAGACGCCCTCCTGCATACGGGAGTTGAGGGCGGTGACGATAAATTCGTTTGCCAGGGCCAGGGAGGGGAGCAGACATAACAACGCCGCCAAGAGCCTGCTCCGGGACCTAACGTGCCGGCGCGGCTGTTCAGCACACCTTTTCGATGCATGCGTAATAGAATCCATCCATTCCGTCCTGATCGGGGAGAATCTGCCGTCCAATGTCGGCGGGGCTGCCCCAGTCGCCTGCCAAGGCTCGCTCGCTTGCATCATCGTGCCTGGCAAGAAAGTTTGCAAGTTGCTCACTGTTCTCCTGGGGCAGCACCGAGCAGGTGGCGTAGACCAGTGTGCCACCGGGCGCCAGTAGCGGCCAGAGGGCAGCGAGGATGCGCCGCTGCAGGGTAACCAGGGCATCGATGTCCTCATCCCGGCGCAGCAGCTTGATATCCGGGTGGCGACGGATCACCCCGGTGGCGGAGCAGGGGGCATCGAGGAGGATGCGATCGAACGGTTTGCCGTCCCACCAGCTCTCGGGGTTGGCAGCGTCGGCGGCAAGCAGGGTGGCGCTGAAGCCGAGGCGGTGTAGGTTCTGCGCCACGCGGGCCAGGCGCCCGTCATCCACATCCACTGCAGTAAGCTCGATATCGCGACATATTTCCAGAAGATGGCCGGTTTTGCCGCCGGGTGCTGCGCAGGCGTCGAGTATCCGCATGCCCGCTTGCGGTGCCACCAGCGTGGCGGCCAGCTGTGCCGCGGCGTCCTGCACGGAGAGGCGCCCCTGCTCAAACCCCGGCAGCTGCTCTACCCCAACGGGGTGTTCCAGGATCAGGGCATCGGGCGCGTGGGCGGCGGGGGTAGCGGCGATCTCGGCCCGCTGCAGTGCTGTCAGTGCCGCAGTGCGACTCTGTTGGGCACGGTTGTTACGCAGGGTCATGGGTGGGCGGCGGTTGTTGGCGGCGACGATCGCCGGCCACTGCTCCGGCCAGGCCTGTTGGAGTCTCTGCAGCAGCCACTGGGGGTGGGCGCTGGCGGCAACGGGCTGTTGTGCCAGCGTCTCCTCCAGCGCCGCCTCTTCGCGCAGGTAGCGGCGCAGGACGGCATTAACCAGGCCGCGGGCCCACCCCTTTTTCATCTTGGCGGTCACTGCCACGGTCTCTGAGACGGCGGCGTGGCTGGGGATATTCATCCGGCTCAGCTGGTAAAGGCCCAGCAGCAGCAGGCACTTGACCTCCACCTCTTTGGCCTTGAGGGGTTTGTCCATCAGCTGTTGCAGCATCGCCTCCAGCCGCGGCCACCAGCGCAGCGTGCCGTAGCAGAGCTCCTGGACCAGCGGGCGGCGCTCGGCGGCAAGCGGTTCGAGGTGTGGCGGCAGCACGGCGGTGAGGGATTGGCCGTCACGCACCACGCGGCTGAGTACGCTGACGGCGACCCGGCGCGGGTTGTTGGCAGGCTTAGCCACCCAGCACGACCCCGTCGAGTTTGACCGCATTGAGAAAATCGGCGGCGCGCTGGGGCTTGCCGCCGGGGCGCTGCAGGGTGGTGATACGCAGCACTCCCTCGCCGCAGGCGACGTCGATACCGGCTTTTCCCGCCGCCAGCACGCGACCGACCGGGGTGGCGTCGCCCTCAATGGGGTGGGCCTCCCAGAGGCGTAATACCTGGTCGCCGAAGGGGGTCTGCGCCACCGGCCAGGGGTTGAAGGCGGCCACCTGACGGGCGATCTGTGCCGCGGGTTGGTGCCAGTCGATGGTCGCCTCGCTCTTTTGCAGCTTTTTGGCGTAGTTGGCCTGGCTCTCATCCTGCTTCTCCGCCCTCAGGCGACCCTCCTGGAGCCCTGTCAGGGCATCGACGATGGCCCGCGCGCCCAGTTCGGCCAGGCGATCGTGGAGTGTCTGTGCCGTGTCGCTGGGCTCAATGGGGGTGGTCAGCTTGTAGAGCATGTCGCCGGTATCGAGCCCCGCATCCATCTGCATGATGGTAATGCCGGTCTCTCTGTCGCCGGCGAGGATGGCGCGCTGGATCGGGGCGGCGCCGCGCCAGCGCGGCAGCAGCGAGGCGTGGATGTTGAGGCAGCCCATGGGTGGGATCTGCAGCACGGCCTCGGGCAGCAGCAGGCCGTAGGCGGCGACGATCATCACATCCGGTTTGAGGGCGGCGAGTTTGGCCTGCTCCTGCGGATCTTTGAGGCTCTCGGGTTGGTGCACCGCAATATTGTGCGCCTGGGCCAGCGCCTTGACCGGACTGGCCTTGAGTTTTCTGCCGCGACCGGCGGGGCGGTCGGGTTGGGTGTAGACGGCGATGAGGTGGTGCGGCGAGTCGATCAAGGCCTGCAGGGCGGTCGCGGCGAACTCCGGTGTGCCGGCGTAGACGATGTTCAGCGGTTGGCTCATTATGGGTCTCTGGTTCGGGTGGTGAAAGGGGCGGGCCCCGGCGGCGGCAGGTTTACATGGTCTGTCGGCGCTGCTTCTCCAGCTTCTTTTTGATGCGTTGGCGCTTGAGCCCCGAGAGGTAGTCGACGAACAGCTTGCCGTCGAGGTGGTCGATTTCGTGCTGAATGCAGACCGCCAGCAGGCCGTCGGCCTCCAGATCAAATGTGTCACCATGGCGGTCCAGGGCGCGTACTTTGACCCGCTCGGCGCGCTCCACCTTCTCGTAGATGCCGGGCACGGAGAGGCAGCCCTCGTCCATCGATTCGACCCCGTCGCGCTCCAGGATCTCCGGGTTGATGAGCACCAGAGGCTCACTCTTGTCCTCTGAAATATCTATGACGATCAGTCGTTTATGGAGATCCACCTGGCTCGCTGCCAGGCCGATCCCGGGGGCGTCGTACATGGTCTCGAACATGTCGTCGATAAAGGCGCGCAAGGCATCGTCCACCTGCTCTACGGGGGTGGCGACAGTGCGTAGTCGCTCGTCGGGAAAGTGTAAAATTGTAAGATGTGCCATTGTAATTCCGTAAAAAGCTATAGTAAAAACACAGCTTTTGTTGCTAAAGTAATGATCATACTGAAAACTACAACTATACCGCACCTCTTTGAGGTCGGGGGAAATTTCGCTAAACTCGCCA
Organism: Pseudomonadota bacterium; assembly: GCA_051747405.1. GTDB lineage: Bacteria > Pseudomonadota > Gammaproteobacteria > Thiohalomonadales > Thiohalomonadaceae > JAPHTQ01. The sequence continues at coordinate 11,527 of JBNJGC010000008.1, read as the reverse complement.
GAGTAGAGAAAAGGGATGCCCATGGTTAACAAACAGTTCTATCTTGTCCGTCACCTGACCGGCATGTCGGCGGCATTGACGCTTGCCCTGATGACCGGTTGCGCCTCCGCTCCGGAGCAGCCCCAGGCTGAGCCTGAGCCCACCCCGTCGACAGCGCCGACCGAGCCCGCTCAGCCCGAATCGGCTCAGCCCGAACCGGCTCAGTCTGAGCCGGCACGGGAGGTCGAGCTCAAGCCCGACTACCCGCAGAGCTACACCGTGGTCAAGGGCGATACCCTCTGGGACATCTCCAGCAAGTTTCTCCACGATCCCTGGATGTGGCCGCAGCTGTGGCAAGTCAATCCGCAGATCGAGAATCCACACCTGATCTACCCCGGCGATGTGCTGACCCTCTATTTTATCGACGGTAAGCCGGTGTTGCGAGTGGAGCGGCCCGGCGCCCCCGATGCCCCTGCGGAGACGCACGGCAAGACCTACCCGACGGTGAAGCTTCAGCCGAAGGTGCGGGTACGCAGTCTGGAGGATGCCGTCCCCACCATCTCGCTGGACGATATCGGCACCTTCCTCACGCGCCCACGGGTGTTGAGCGAAGGGGAGCTGGAGATGCAGCCCTATGTGGTGGCCCATACCGAGAACCGCCTCGCCTCCGGCGCCGGCTATAACCTCTACGCCCGCGGCATCAAAGAGGATGAGGTCTACCCTGAGTATGTATTAGTGCGTGCCGGTGATGAGTATGTCGACCCCGACACCGGTGAGGTACTTGGCTACGAGGCGTTCTATCTGGGCGAAGCGCGTACCCAGGTCTTCGGCGACCCGACCAAACTCTATGTGACCGAGGCCAACCGCGAGATCCTGCGTGGTGACCGGCTGATGCCCAAGGGCGATGACCGGCTCCACTTCAGCTACATGCCGCGTCCGCCCGAGAATGAGGTGAGGGGCAAAATCATCTCCGTGCTCGACGGCGTGGCGCAGATCGGTCAGTTCCAGGTCGTGGTACTCAACCTGGGGCGGCAGGAGGATATGGCCCCCGGCCATGTGCTCTCGGTGCTTCAATCCGGGACCACCGTGAGCGATACCATCGCCGATGAGGAGGTACGCCTGCCCGATGAGAAGGCCGGTTCGGTGATGGTCTTCCGCGTCTTCGAACGGGTCAGCTACGCACTGGTCATGCGGGCGACCAAGGCGATACACCTGCACGACGCGGTTGTCACCCCGTAACAGCAAAATTGGCTTGCCGCAGGGAGGCGGCCTTGGGCGTGATCGATGACGGATGAGAGGGAGACACTCCGTTACTGGCTGGCCCTGCTGCACGCTCCGGGCATCGGCCCGGTTCGGTTTCAGGAGTTGCTGCAGAGCGCCGGTGATCCGGCAACCCTCTTCCACGTACCGCCTGCCACGCTGCCCGAGCCGCTCAGGGCCTACCTGCGCAAGCCGGACGAGGCGGCAGTCGAGCGTGATCTTGCCTGGGCAGCGGAGCCGGACTGCCACATTATCCCCCTGCACGATGAGCGCTACCCACCCCAACTGAAGGTGCTGCACGACGCCCCGCCGCTGCTCTTCCTGCGCGGTGATCCCGGCCAGCTGCACAATCCGCAATTGGCGATCGTGGGCAGCCGTAACCCCAGTGTGGTTGGGCGCGAGACCGCGCACGATTTTGCCCGTACCCTCGCCGCTGCCGGGTTGAATATCACCAGCGGCCTGGCCCAGGGGATCGATACGGCCAGCCACGAAGGCGCGTTGGACGGCGGCGGGCAGACCCTCGCGGTGTTTGGTACGGGGCCGGATCGGGTCTACCCGGCACGCAACCGGGAGCTGGCCCACGCCATCGTCGAGGCCGGCGGGGCGCTGATCTCGGAGTATCCGCCGGGGACCGAGGTGCGCGCCAACAATTTCCCGCGTCGTAACCGCATCATCAGCGGGCTCTCACTGGGTACGTTGGTGGTGGAGGCGGCGCTGCGCAGCGGCTCACTGATCACCGCCCGCTATGCCACCGAGCAGGGGCGCGAGGTCTTCGCCATACCGGGGTCCATTCACAACCCGCTGGCACGTGGCTGCCACCGCTTGATCCGCCAGGGGGCCAAGCTGGTGGAGACGGCCCAGGATATCCTCGAAGAGCTGACACCGCAGCTGCATGCCGCACTGGCAGCTACAGAGGTGCCGGCTGAAGCGGCGCAGGAGCAGGATACATCGAGCGCGGCCTCCGAGCCCGATGGCGACTACCGACGGCTGCTCGACTGTCTGGAGCAGGCCCCCAGCAGTGTGGACCAGCTGGTGCAGCGCAGCGGATTGACGGCGGATGCGGTTTCCTCCATGCTGTTAATGCTTGAACTGCAGGGCCAGGTAGTATCCACAGCGGGTGGCTACGCGCTGGCCGGCAAGAGAACCTGACATGAAACAAGACGTATTCGATATCCTGATCTACCTCTTCGAAAACTACATGTACGACGAGGGCGACATGGATCACGACCGGGACTCTCTGCAGCTTGAGTTGCAGGATGCCGGTTTCCGTAACAACGAGATCAGCAAGGCCTTCGATTGGCTTGAGGGTCTGGGCAGCATCGACTTCGCCAGTATCGCCGCACAGCGCGGCGTTCAGCAGTCGTTTCGCATCTACTCCGATGACGAGGCGGTCAAGCTCGACAGCGAGTGTCGCGGTTTTCTGCTCTTCATGGAGCAGATGGGTGTACTCGACCACCCCACCCGCGAGCTGGTGATCGACCGGGTGATGGCGCTCGAGAGCGATGAGGTGGACATGGATCAGCTCAAGTGGGTGATCCTGATGGTGCTGTTCAATCAGCCCGGCCAGGAGGCGGCCGTGGCCTGGATGGAAGACCTGGTGCTGGATGAGGTGGTCGGGCAGCTCCACTGAGCCGCCCCGGTTATCGACCTACAATGCCCGCACTGCGGGCATTTTTTTCTGGTAAGTGAAAACTATGAGCAAAAGTCTCGTCATCGTGGAGTCGCCGGCAAAGGCGAAGACCATCAAAAAATACCTGGGCAAGGACTTCGAAGTCCTCGCCTCCTACGGTCACGTGCGCGATCTCAAACCCAAAGAGGGGGCAGTCGATCCGGATAACGACTTTGCCATGAAATACCAGGTGATCGATAAGAACAGCAAACACGTCGATGCCATCGCCAAGGCGCTGAAGCAGGCCGACGCCCTCTACCTGGCCACTGACCCGGATCGTGAGGGTGAGGCGATCTCCTGGCACCTGCTGGAGCTGCTAAAAAAGAAAAAGCTGCTCAAGGACAAAGAGGTCGGTCGCGTGGTGTTCAACGAGATCACCAAAAAGGCGGTCCGCGAGGCGGTGGAGAATCCGCGCGACATCGCCATGGAGCTGGTCAACGCCCAGCAGGCGCGCCGTGCGCTGGACTACCTGGTCGGTTTCAACCTCTCCCCCCTGCTGTGGAAGAAGATCCGCCGCGGCCTCTCCGCCGGACGGGTACAGAGCCCGGCGCTGCGCCTCATCGTCGAGCGCGAGGAGCAGATCGAGCGGTTCACGCCGCGCGAATACTGGTCGGTGGAGGCCGATGTCAGCAGCAAAGGGCAGAACTTCAGCTCCAAACTGATCCAGTTCGAGGGCGAGAAGGTCGAGCAGTTCACCATCGACAACAGCGAGCGGGCCGACCAGGTTGAGTCGACCCTGCTGCGCGAGGCCGAAGGTAAGCTGCTGGTCAGCAAAGTGGTGAAAAAGCAGCGCCGACGCAATCCGGCCGCGCCGTTTACCACCTCCACCGTGCAGCAAGAGGCCTCACGCAAGTTGGGCTTTACCGCGCAGCGCACCATGCGTACCGCACAGCAGCTCTATGAGGGGATCGACATCGGCGGCGAGACCGTCGGTCTAATCACCTACATGCGTACCGACTCGGTCAACCTGGCCAATGAAGCGGTGGAGGAGATCCGCGGCTTTATCGCCGAGCGCTACGGCAGCGACAATGTTCCGCCCGAGCCGCGCAGCTTCAAGACCAAATCGAAAAACGCCCAGGAGGCGCACGAGGCGATCCGTCCCACCTCCGTGCAGCGGGTACCGCAGTCGCTTCAGGGCCACCTCTCCAAGGATCAATTCCGCCTCTATGAGCTCATCTGGAAGCGGACGCTGGCCTGCCAGATGGTTCACGCCACCCTCGACACCGTGGCCGTGGATCTGACCGCTGGCGAGGGCAATACCTTCCGCGCCAACGGCTCGACCATCGTCCACCCCGGCTTCATGGCGGTCTACCAAGAGAGCGTGGATGACGCCAAAGAGAAACAGGACGATAACAAGCTCCTGCCCAAGTTGCTCGAAGGGGAGAAGGTGGAGCTCATCACCATCCGCCCCGAACAGCACTTCACCGAGCCGCCGCCGCGCTTCTCCGAGGCGAGTCTGGTCAAGGCGTTGGAGGAGTACGGCATCGGGCGCCCCTCCACCTACGCCAGCATCATCTCCACCCTGCAGCAGCGCGAGTACGTGGAGATGGACAAACGCCGCTTCATCCCCACCGATGTGGGCCGGGTGGTGAACAAATTCCTCACCAACCACTTCACCCAGTATGTCGACTACGACTTTACTGCCAAGCTCGAAGACGAGCTCGATGCGGTCTCCCGCGGCGAGGAGGAGTGGGTGCCACTGATGCGCCGTTTCTGGCGACCGTTCAAGGATCTGGTGGTGGACAAGGAGAAAAGTGTCAGCCGCAAAGAGGTGACTCAGGAGGAGATGGACGAGGCCTGCCCCCAGTGCGGCAAACCGCTGGCGATCCGCCTCGGTCGCCGCGGGCGCTTCATCGGCTGCACCGGTTACCCCGACTGCGACTACACCCGCAATCTCGGCGACGACAAGGATGCGAAAAACGAACCGCAAGTGGTCGAGGGGCGCAGCTGCCCCAAGTGCGGCTCCGATCTGGTGATCCGCGAGGGGCGCTACGGCAAATTCATCGGCTGCAGCAGCTACCCCGAGTGCAAACACATCGAGCCGCTGGAGCAGCCGGTGGACACCGGTGTGCCGTGTCCCAAATGCAAAAAGGGGACGATGATGCGCCGCAAATCGCGCCGCGGCAAAATCTTCTACTCCTGCTCCACCTACCCCGACTGCGATTATGCGGTCTGGAACGAGCCCCTCGACGAGCCCTGCCCCGAGTGCGGCTGGCCCATCCTTACCATCAAGACCACCAAGCGCAAAGGCACCGAGAAGGTCTGCCCGCAGAAAGAGTGCGGCTTTGCCGAGCCCTATGAGAAAGAGGGTGAGGACGACGAGGGCGAAGCCGAATAAGGGACGGCTTGGTGTGAGCGTAACCTGACAGCGGGCCGAGTATGAGCGCCTTTCACCTGCGTACCGCACGCCGTACCCTTGAGGGCGGCGGCATCATCGCCTACCCCACCGAAGCGGTCTACGGCCTCGGCTGCGATCCGCTCGATCCACAGGCGGTGATGCGCCTGCTTGGACTCAAACAGCGCCCCTGGCAGAAGGGGATGATCCTCATCGCCTCGCGCCAGTCGCAACTGACCCCCTTCCTGCAACCGATCGGCGCCACGCTACAGCAGAAGCTCGACGCCACCTGGCCGGGTCCGGTGACCTGGCTGCTGCCGGCACGGCCCGAGGTGCCGTATTGGCTGCGTGGTGCGCATCAGACTCTGGCGGTACGCGTCACCGCCCATCCGCTGGCCGCGGCACTCTGTGACGCCTTCGGTGGCCCCATCGTCTCCACCAGCGCCAACCTGGCCGGACATGAGCCAGCGCGCAGTCCGTTGACCGTGCAGCGTGAACTGGGCGAACAGGTCGACTACATCCTCCATGGTGAACTGGGCGACAGCGACAAGCCCACCGAGATCCGCGATGCGGCTACCGGACACATTATCCGGGCCGGATGAGTGAATGTAATACCGCAAAGGCGCAGAGGCGTAAAGTTTGCTGTTCCTTCTTTGTAAGGTGGTTACCTGACATTTCAGCTAATGCTAGTTTTCGAGCCCTGATTGATAGGAATCAACTGGCGAGTCTTCTTCGCGCCTCAGCGCCTCTGCGGTGAACTTTTGTTTAGGTATTACACATGTCCAATATCGAAATCGACTCAGTCAAAACCTACCTGCTGTCACTCCAGCAACGCATCGTCGATGCGTTAGAGGCGGAGGAGAGCGACGGCCAATTCATTCGAGATGAGTGGCAGCGTCCCCACGAGCCGGAGAAGGGGCTGACCGGGGGCGGCGTCGTCCGCCTGTTGAGCGAGGGCGAGGTGTTCGAGCAGGCGGGGATCAACTTCTCCCACGTGCGCGGCGACAAGCTGCCCCCGTCGGCCAGCGCCCACCGTCCCGAGCTGGCCGGACGCGCCTTTCAGGCCATGGGGGTCTCGCTGGTGATCCATCCGCGCAACCCCTATGTGCCCACCTCCCACGCCAACGTGCGTCTCTTCGTGGCGGAGAAGGAGGGTGAGGAACCGATCTGGTGGTTTGGCGGCGGTTTCGACCTGACCCCCTACTACCCCTTCCACGAGGATGTCATCGCCTGGCACCAAACGGCTAGGGCCGCCTGCGAGCCGTTCGGCGCCGAGGTCTACCCCAAGTACAAAAAGTGGTGCGACGACTACTTCTATCTTAAACACCGCAACGAGACGCGCGGTGTCGGGGGCCTCTTCTTCGATGATCTAAATACGTGGGACTTCGACACCTGCTTCGCATTCCTGCGCAGCGTGGGTGATGGCTATATCGACGCCTATGCCCCCATCGTCAATCGCCGCAAGGCGACCCCCTACGGCGAGCGTGAGCGGGATTTCCAGCTCTATCGCCGCGGTCGCTACGTGGAGTTCAACCTGGTGTTCGATCGGGGCACCCTGTTCGGCCTGCAGTCGGGGGGGCGTACTGAGTCGATCCTGATGTCGATGCCGCCGCTGGTGAAGTGGCGCTACAACTGGGCGCCCGAGCCGGACAGTCCCGAGGCCGACCTGTACGCTAACTACCTGCGCCCGCGTGATTGGCTGGCGGGCTAAGCGGAGCCGGTGGTCGGGGAGCGGTCGATGGGCCGGTTATAAATTAACCGCAATGAGGCGAAGTGCCCTATTCGGGCCGTGGCGGGCAACTGTGGTAAAGTCCCGCTAAACCAAAACGGAACAGCACCATGGCAGATAACACCCTCTACTGGCACGACTACGAGACCTTCGGTACCGACCCGTTTCGCGACCGACCGGTGCAGTTTGCCGGGGTGCGCACCGATGAGGATCTCAACATCATCGGCGAGCCGCTCAACATCTTCGCCCGTCCCGCTCCGGACACCCTGCCGCAGCCGATGTCGACCCTCATCACCGGCATTACTCCGCAGCAGGCGCTGGAGCAGGGGCTGCCGGAGGATGAGTTCATCCAACGCATTCACGCCGAGCTGTCGCAACCGGGCACCTGCGGGGTGGGCTACAACTCCATCCGCTTCGATGATGAGGTGACCCGTAACACCCTCTACCGCAACCTCTACGACCCCTACGCTCGCGAGTGGCAGAACGGCAACTCGCGCTGGGACATCATCGACATGGTGCGCGCCTGCCGCGACCTGCGCCCCGAAGGGATCGAGTGGCCGGTCAAGCCGGAGAACGGTCGCACCAGCTTCAAGCTCGAGGAGCTGACCGTGGCCAACGGCATCGGCCATGAGCAGGCCCACGATGCGCTCTCCGATGTCTACGCCACCATCGCCATGGCGAAACTGATCAAAGAGAAACAGCCCAAGCTCTACGACTTTTGCTACAAGCTGCGGCGCAAGAAAGAGGTTAGCAAGTACATCGATCTCAAGGGGATGTCGCCCATCCTGCACACCTCCGGCATGTACGGTAGCGACCACGGCAACACCCGCCTGGTGGTGCCGCTAGCGATGCATCCGGTGAACAAGAACAGCGTCATCGTCTTCGATCTGTCGCAGGACCCGACGGTGCTCCTCGAGCAGGGACACAAGAAGCTCAAAGAGCGGCTCTACACCAAGACCGAGGAGCTGCCGGAAGGGGTGGAGCGCCCGGCGCTCAAACAGATCCTGCTCAATAAATGTCCGGTGATCGCACCGCTCAACACCCTGGATGGCACGGCGGCCAAGCGGCTTCAGATCGACCTGGTGCGCTGCCAGCAGCACCGTCAGATCCTGCTGCGCGAGCGCAAGGCGCTACAGAGCAAACTGGCCAAGGTCTTTGAGCCGCAGCAGTTCGAGCCGCAGAGCGACCCGGATGTGATGATCTACGGCGGCGGTTTCTTCACCGATAGCGACAAGCGCACCATGGCGCGTGTGCATGAGACGCCGCCCGAGCAGCTCGCTCAGCAGAGCTGGGTCTTTGAGGACAAGCGCCTGCCGGAGATGCTGCTGCGTTTTCGCGCCCGCAACTACCCCGAGACCCTCAGTGACGATGAACGCGCCCAGTGGCTAGAGCACTGCCGCGAACGGCTGACCAACGGCGAGGCGGGCCACACCAGTTTCGAGCGGTTCTTCGCCGAGCTGGAGCGGGTCAGGCGGGAGGAGCAACCGGACGCGAGAGGCTTGCAGCTGCTCGAGCAGGTGGAGCAGTACGGGCGTGAACTGCAGGCCTACCTTGGCTCTTCTTAGACACCCATGCTTGCCCCACTCCCACAACAAACCGTCATTCCGGGCTTGACCCGCTAGACACAGCACAGAGCTAACTCAAGCATGGATGCCGGAGCAGGTCCGGCATGACGGCCTCCGTGTTCTCTCGGTAATTGCTCCATGCATTACTCTACCTTCTGCCTCCATGCAGTCGTGTGCCCTCTGTGGCTAAAGAAGGGTGTTGCCGTATGGGTAGGGCTAGAATAGCCCATTGATGGTTTCTATGACATCGGGCTTGTCCCACTCGATGCCGCCGAAGAGGGCGTAACGGATGTTGCCTTTCGGGTCGATGATGAAGGTGGTGGGAACGGCGGTGATCATCCACTGCTCCACCACCGCACCATCCGGGTCGAGGAGGATGGGGAAGTTGACCTGGATGTCGTGCTTGTCGAGAAAGCGCTTCACGGTCTCTTGCTGTTCGGCCATATTGACCGCGAGGATGGCGAAGCGATCCGCGCCCACCCTCTCCTGAAGCCGCTGCATGGAGGGGATCTCCTTGATGCACGGTCCGCAATAGGTGGCCCAGAAGTTGACCATCACGACCTTGTCGCGGTAATCGCTCAGGCTCAGCTGCTTTCCATCGACGGTCTGCAGGGTAAAGTCCGGCAGTGGCTCGCCCTCATACTCCATCAGCTCTCCGGCCTGTACGCTGGCGAAGCTCAGCAGTAGTAACAGCAGAAACAGTCTCTTCATCATCGCGTCTCCATGGTGCGTAGTGTCTCTAGGGCCTGTTCGACCAGATCAGGCAGCCTCTGTGCCAGCGCCTGCTCGGCCTCGGTGGCGTCTTTGCGGGCGTAGAAGCGGCTGCGCACATCGGGCAGCAGCTCCACTTTCACCCGGCTGCCGCTCTTCTCCAGGGTCTTCTTCAGCTTGTTGACCCAGAAGCGGGTCGGGGTGTTGGTCGGCTGCATCACCACGACCGGCAGGTTGGTCTCATGCACCACCTCAAGGTATTCGAGCGGTTTGCCCGGCTCCGGGTTGTGGGCGGTGAGCATGGGATAGAAGAGGATGGCGCCGGCCAGGCGGCTGTCGTCGGGGTGCTCCTGCTGCCAGATGCGCGCCCCGCGCAGGGCCGGGATGGCGCCGTAACCGCTGCCGATGAGGACGATACGTTTATCGTTCTCCTCCACGGCATGGCGGATCAGGTTTGCCACCTCTCGCCCCTCCAGGCTGCGCATGCTGCTGGGGGCGATGGGCAGAAAGTGGGCCCCGAGCAGATCGGCCATCCAGACCTCAATGTTGCGTCGGGAGAGCACCTCGCCGGCGGCCGTTTCGGCACGACCGGCACCCTGGTCGCAGGGGAAACCCAGCATCAGCGTGTCGCCCTCAGCGGGGAATTTGCGCAGGTCCATCTCGATGCCGTCGGCGAGCATGACCGTCTCATGTTCGGCCTCGGCCTGCAGCGCCGGGGAAGCGAGGGTTAAAAAGAGCAGCGCAGTAATGAGCGTACGCAAGGTGATACTCCTTTCACTCATGGGTGTCAGTGCATCCTAACATATCGACGGGACTAGTCGGAGCGGTTGCGCATGAAGTCGGCGGTTTTGAAAAAGGCCGCCTCCAGCTCCCGGCGCAGATCGGGCTCGATGCCGACATCCTCCATCGCCTGCACCATACAGCGCATCCACTGATCCCGGGCGGCACTGTCCACGGCAAAGGGCATGTGGCGCTGGCGCAGGCGCGGGTGGCCATACTTTTCCATATAGAGCTGCGGGCCGCCAAGCCAGCCGGAGAGGAACATAAACAGCTTCTCACGCGAGATGCGCAGATCTTTGGCGTGCATCTGCCGCAGCGGCTGGGTTTCGGGCAGGGTGTCCATCAGTTCATAGAAACGGTCGACCAGCTGACGCACCTTCTCTTCGCCGCCGATGCGCTCATAGTGGGGGTTTTGCATAGTTCTCCTGGAGTGGATTGTGTTTGCCGGCTAGGCTGGTAGCCAATATCTATTATACTATAGGTGATTCCAGTCTCGCCGCAGGGTGGTAACAGCTCCTGCGGCCAATTCAGAGGTGTTGGTGAGCCCCAACGATTTCAGGCACACGCCCCCGCAGCCATCCCGATTGATGCGCCTTCTACCACTGCTGATGATGCTCGGCCTGGTCGCGGCAGAGCTGTGGTACTGGCAGCACAGCGTCAAAGTGCAGCACCAGTCTGTGGAGCGTGACTTCAACCGCCGGGTGGATCACGCGGTGGCGCTGTTTCAGGAGCGCTTCCAGTTCTATCAGAATATCCTCTACGCCACCCGCGGCCTCTACAACAGCTCCGAGGCGGTGGATGCGCAGGAGTGGCACGACTTTATTCGTTCGATGCGTATCCAGCGCAACTATCCGGGTGTTCGCAGCGTGATCTTTGCCGAATATCGCGAGATGGAGGGCGGACGTACCCTGCCGCAGCGGCTGCATGGCGAGTCGCTGGCCGCCTTGGCCGATCTGCCGGCGTCACAACGCGGTTTCGCCGTAATCGTGCGCCACTACGAGCCCAATGAGCAGGTCAGCCGTATGCCCGGATACGATCTGGCCACGGAGGTGGCCACCCTCAAGGCTCTGACCGAATCGTGCCGCAGCGAGGATGCGGTAATGGGCTCTGTACTCATCGAGCCGCAGGAGGGCAAGCGCCTGGTGCGGCAGGTGATGCCGGTCTTCCGTAGCGACAGCCGCCGTGAGAACGAGGCGCAGCGCCACGCCGCCCTGCTGGGGTGGGTCGGGGTCAGCTACGATGTGGAGCGCTGGTTCGACCACTTTGTCAGCGAGTTTGGTGCGGGCCAGTTCAGCCTGGCGGTGGCCGCCGAGGGGCAGGAGCCGTTCTTCGACAGCCACCAAGAGGGGGCGGGGCCGCGGTTGGCAGTGCGGCGGGAGCTGGATCTCGGCGACCAGCGCTGGCAGCTCGACTTTGCCTCCACACCCCGTTTTGAGGCGGGGCGATACAGCAGCAGTGTCCACCTCTTTCCGCTCACCGCGCTACTGCTGACGCTGCTG
>JBNJGC010000007.1:2099-29249 GCA_051747405.1 Pseudomonadota bacterium | reverse complement strand
GGTGTGAGCGTGAGAGGCGTGAGGCGTGAGGCGTGAGGCGTGAGGCGTGAGGCGTGAGGCGTGAGGCGTGAGGCGTGAGGCGTGAGGCGTGAGGCGTGAAAGGGTAGCAGCCCAAACAGAGGCCGCAAGCCTTCTCCTTGAACCTTGAACCAACGCCTATTTGACCACCCGCAGCGAAGGACGTTTGGGGCCGTCATCCTCGGGCGGCGTCTCCGGCGGCGGCTCATCGCCACCACCATCCTCGTCAGAGAATACCATCCCCTTCCCATTCTCCCGCGCATAGATCGCCAACACCGCCATCACCGGCACGCTAACATGCATCGGCGTACCGCTGAAACGGGCATCCAATTCGACATACGCGTTACCCATCTGCAGATTCTGTACCGCAGAGGGGTTGATGTTAAGAACAATCTTGCCCCCGTCGACAAACTGCCGCGGTACCACCACCGAGTCGAACTCGGCATCGACGAGCACATAGGGGGTCATACCGTTATCGACAATCCAGTCGTAGAGGGCACGGATCAGATAGGGACGGCTGGGTGTCATAGCTCTCTCTTGCTCGGATTGAATTGCCTCCGCAACAGCTGCTGTCGCAGAGGCGGAACCACTCAGTCACGCAGCTCGCGCTCAGCCTCCGTCAGGCTCTGGCGGAAAGAGTCACGCGAGAAGATACGATCGGCATAGGCCTGCAACGGCGCTGCCTGCTTGGGCAGGCTGATATTGAGGCTATCGAGCCGCCACAGCAGCGGTGCCAGGGTGCAGTCGACCAGCGAGAACTCATCGCTGAGGAAATAGGGCTTCTGCTCGAAGACCGGACTGACCATGACCAGATTATCCCGGATCTCTTTCTTCGCCTTGGCAGCGGCCTTCTCGCCGCCGTTCATCACCACATCCAGGTGGTTGAACAGGTCCTGCTCCACACGGTGGAGCATCAACCGGTTGGTGGCACGGGAGACCGGGTCCACCGGCATCAACGGCGGGTGGGGAAAACGCTCATCCAGATACTCCATGATCACCTGTGAGCCGTAGAGGACCAGCTCCCGGTCGACCAGCGTCGGCACGGAGTTATAGGGATTGAGGTCGATGAGATCTTCGGGCAGGTCACCGGGGTCGACGGTAACGATATCCACATTGATCCCTTTCTCCGCCAGGACGATACGTACGCGGTGGCTATATACGTCGTTATCGCCGGAAAACAGTGTCATTACAGAGCGTCGGTTCGCAACCACACCCATCTCTATCTCCTGCTAGCAAGTTCTCAAAACGAAGAAGGGGGCCGTTTGGCCCCCTTCGATTACACGGTGCCGACGATATCCGTCGACACCTCTGGCATGGGCCGGATGGTCATTTTAGCACAATCCGACCGCTTACTGGATTTTAGTGTACGTCCTTCCAGTACTCCTTCTTCAGCGCATAGGCCACAACGAAGAAGATCGCCAGGAACAGCAGCACCCAGACGCCGATCTGCTGGCGCTTGAGCTGAACGGGCTCCCCCACATAGGTGAGGAAGGCAGTCAGGTCGCGTGCCGCCTTGTCGTACTCGGCCTCGCTCATGCTGCCAGGCTCGACCATCTCGTAACCGGTAACGACGGTAGTCTCGTTGCCGTCAGCATCGGTTTCGGTCTTGGTGATCGCCTTTTTGCGACCCTCGAGCTCCCACAGCACATGGGGCATACCCACATCGGGGAAGACCGCGTTGTTCATCCCGAACGGGCGACTCTCATCGATGTAGAAGGTCTTCAGGTAGGTGTAGATCCAGTCAGTACCCCGCGAACGTGCGGTCACGCTCAGATCCGGCGGCGGATTACCAAACCAGCGCTGAGCATCCTCCTGCGGCATGGCGATGGTCATGGTCTCGCCCACCTTATCGCCTGCCAGCATCAGGTTATCCTTCACCTGATCGTCGGTCAGACCGATATCCTGCGCCATACGGTTGTAGCGCTGATACTTCGCCGAGTGGCAGCTCAGGCAGTAGTTGACGAACAGTTTGGCGCCACGCTGCAGAGAGGCGTTATCGCTCAGGTCGATATCGGCCTTCTCCAGGTGGACCCCGCCACCGGCGGCCATGACGGCAGCCGGCAATGCGAACAGCAGTGTAAAGATCAGTTTTTTCATTCTGTCACCCTCTCCGGTACCGGCTTGGTCTTTTCAAACTTCGGAATAATCGCCAGTGCGGCGAAGAATGCGAAGTAGTAGATGGTGCCGATCTGTGCCAGCAGCTTGTACAGGTCAGTGGTCGGCTTCATACCCAGGTAGCCGAGCATGATGAAGTTGGCCACGAACAGGAACAGCAGCACCTTGAAACACAGGCCGCGGTAGCGGATGGACTTAACCGGCTGACGGTCGATCCACGGCAGGAAGAAGAGGATCACGACCGCCGCGCCCATCGCCAGTACACCCGGGAAGGCGGAGCCGGCAATGGAGGGTACCGCACGCAGAATTGCGTAGAACGGGGTGAAGTACCAGACCGGTGCGATGTGCTCAGGTGTCTTCAGCGGGTCAGCCGGCTCAAAGTTGGGATGCTCGATGAAGAAGCCGCCCATCTCCGGCGCGAAGAAGACGATGGCGAAGAAGATCATCAGAAAGACGATCACACCGACGATATCCTTCACCGTGTAGTAGGGGTGGAACGGAATACCGTCCAGCGGGATGCCGTTCTCGTCCTTCTTCTTCTTGATCTCGACACCGTCGGGGTTGTTGGAACCGACCTCGTGCAGCGCGATGATATGCGCCACAACCAGTCCCACCAGCACCAGCGGCACGGCGATGACGTGGAAGGCGAAGAAGCGGTTCAGAGTCGCATCGGAGACAACGTAGTCACCGCGGATCCAGATAGAGAGCTCCTCACCCACGAACGGCACCGCGGCGAACAGGTTGACGATAACCTGGGCACCCCAGTAGGACATCTGGCCCCAGGGCAGCAGGTAACCGAAGAAGGCCTCGGCCATCAGCGCCAGGTAGATCAGGCAGCCGAAGATCCAGATAAGCTCGCGCGGCGCCTTGTAGGAGCCGTACATCAAGCCGCGGAACATATGCAGGTAGACCACCGCAAAGAAGGCGGAGGCGCCGGTGGAGTGGGCGTAGCGAATCACCCAGCCCCAATTGACATCCCGCATGATGAACTCGACAGAGCCGAAGGCGAGAGCACCGTCGGGCTTGTAGCTCATGGTCAGGAAGATACCGGTGACGATCTGAATCACCAGCACCAGCATCGCCAGGGAGCCGAAGAAGTACCAGAAGTTGAAGTTCTTCGGTGCGTAATACTCAGACAGGTGTTCCTTCCACATCTTGCTCAGCGGGAAGCGGGCATCCACCCAGCCCAGCAGTTGGGTCATCATGTTATTCATTATGCTGCGCCTCCGTCTTCACCGACGAGAATCACATTCTCGCTGAGGTACATATAGGGGGGCACCACCAGATTGGTCGGTGCTGGCACACCCTTGTAGACACGACCGGCCAGGTCAAACTTGGAACCGTGGCAGGGGCAGAAGAAGCCGCCCTTCCAGGCCGAACCACCCAGGTCCTGGGCGCCGATGTCGGGACGGAAAGTGGGCGAGCAACCCAGATGGGTGCAGATACCGATGAGCACAGCGTACTCGGGACGCTCCTCGCGTGAACGCAAAGGGTTGGACGCATACTCCGGCTGCTGCGAGACCACTTCGCTGTTTGGATCGGCCAGCTGGTCATTCAGACCGGGCAGATCCTCGATATTCCGCTCACTGCGACGGATGATCCAGACCGGCTTGCCTCGCCACTCCACGGTCAGCTTCTGACCGGGCTCAAGCTTACTTACATCGGCCTCAACCGGTGCACCGGCCGCCTGCGCGCGCGCACTCGGCCACATGGACACCACAAACGGGGCGACTGCGCCGACCGCACCGACCGCACCAACAACACTGGTGGCGGCGGTGAGGAAACGGCGGCGACCCTTATCTACGCCTTCTGTGCTCATTAAGCCTCTCCCAACAATAAAAGACTTCGGTAAATAAACCGTTGAATGGGCGCGGTACCAGCCCGCCCCCTCGCGCCAAAACGCTGCGCGATAAATTCAGCAAATAAGAAAATTCTTATCGACCAGGATAATTAGCCGCATAGTTTCGTATAAATAGCCATCTCAGGTCAAGTTGCAAACAACGCTCTCCAGGGCAACCGCATACTTTGTTATCGCTGGTGTAAGCCCTTGATTTACGGTCGTCTGCCGCATGGACGCGGCAGTCGAGCCTCCAGGGATGGATTCACGGCGCACCGTAAATCAAGGGCTTACACTAGCTGTATGCGAGGTGATATGTAAGTATGCGCTCACCCTGCCACGCTGTCAGACCGGATTGGGGATATCGACGAAGTGGTGTTCCAACGAGAAGGTCTCGGCCAGGTGGGCGCCCAGGGCCTCGACACCGTAGCGCTCTGTAGCGTGGTGGCCGGCACTGAGGTAGTGGATCCCCCGCTCCCGTGCGGTATGAACGGTCGGTTCGCTGATTTCACCACTGATAAAGGCGTCCAGCTCCAGATCGGCGGCGGCATCGAGAAAGCCCTGCGCGGCACCACTGCACCACCCGAGGCGCTGTACGGGGTGGTCGCCGCCGGTGATAACCAGCGCTTCACGCTGTAGCGGGGCAGCGATACGAGCGGCCAGATCCGACAGTACCATGGGGGACTCCAGCGTGGCATACATGGCCAGCCCCCCATCGGGTCCCTTGCCGAAACGTCCGCTCGGCTCAAACCCCCACCGCCGGGCCAGTTGGGCGTTGTTACCCAGGTGCTCATGCCCGTCCAGCGGCAGATGGTAGGCCAGCAACGAGATACCCTGCTCGAGCAGGGTCTTGATGCGCCGCTGCTTGATGCCGGTGATCGGGGCCGGCTCCCCCTTCCAGAAGTAACCGTGGTGAACCAGCAGCAGATCCGCCTCCAGCGCCACCGCCTGGTCGATGAGCGCCTGACAGGCGGTGACGCCGGTGACGATGCGCGCGACCCCGCGCCGCCCCTCGACCTGCAGCCCGTTGGGGCAGTAGTCCTGGTAGGCCGCCGTGTCGAGCAGGCGATCACAATAGTTGGTCAAGTCTCTCAGGTTAACCATGCGTTATCTCTCCCCATCAGGTAAGATTTGCCCTTTAACCGCCGCAACGCGGAGAGCTGAGCCCATGAAAATGCGCAAAACAATTGTCTTTCTCTTCCAGTCGATCACCGTCGGCTTGGCGCTCGCCTTCTTGGTCCTGGTCGGTTTTCCGGACCTGCTGGACAGTGGCAAAAACGTGGTCTCCATTGTCGAGAATCGCAGCGAGCCCGCCGCTCAACCGCCGCGACACGCCGGCCCGGTATCCTACGCCGACGCGGTCGATATTGCAGCCCCGGCGGTGGTCAACATCCACAGTCGCAAGACGGTGGTACAGGCCAGCCCGCTATTCGATGACCCCTTCTTCCGCCGCTTTTTTGGCGAGCAGTTCGGCCTCGGCCCGCGTGAACGCGAAGAGACCTCCCTCGGTTCGGGCGTGATCGTCAACGAAAAAGGGTACATCCTCACCAATAACCACGTTATCGACGGTGCCGAGGCGATCCAGGTCACCCTGCGTGATGGCCGCACAATCAGCGCCGAGGTGGTGGGCAGTGATGCCGAGGCCGATCTGGCGGTGCTCAAGGTGAAGCTGGAGAACCTGCCGGCGATCACCCTCGGCAACTCCGAGAACCTGCGCGTCGGCGATGTGGTACTGGCTATCGGTAACCCCTTCGGGGTGGGCCAGACGGTGACCCAAGGGATCGTCAGTGCCACCGGACGCAGTGAACTGGGTATCAACACCTTCGAGAACTTCATCCAGACCGATGCGGCGATCAACCCGGGCAACTCCGGCGGCGCCCTCATCAGCGCCCGCGGCGAGCTCATCGGCATCAACACCGCCATCTTCAGCCAGTCGGGCGGCTCCGAGGGGATCGGTTTTGCCATCCCGGTCAGCCTGGCCAAGATCAGCATGGCGCAGATTATCGAACAGGGCTATGTCAGCCGCGGCTGGCTGGGCGTGGAGATCCAGGAGCTGACACCGGTATTGGCCGAATCGTTCGGCATCGAGGGGCAGCGAGGCGTCATTATCGCCGGGGTACTGCAGGACGGCCCCGCCGAGCAGGCCGGGATCGCACCCGGCGATATCGTCCTGGCCATCAACGGCAGGCCGATTGCGGGCATTCACGATGCCCTCAACGCCATCGCCCAGACACCGCCGGGAGAGCCCATCACCCTTGAAGGGGTACGCGACGGTGAATCTTTCGAGCGTGAGGCGGTCGTCGCCGAGCGACCGCAGCAGCGGTGATGGGTAGGGGAGATTTGAAGTTTGAAGTTTGAAGTTTGAAGTTTGAAGTTCAAACTTTAAACCTTAAACCTTGAACCTTGAACCGAATTTACAGCGCCTTTTCCAGTGCAGCCAGGAAGGCGTTGTTCTCCTCGGGGGTACCGACGGTCACCCGCAGGCAGTGGGCCAGTGGGCCGCTGTCGGCCTTCATATTCTTGATCAACACCCCATCCGCCTTAATCGCTTCGAAGATCCGCTCCGCCTCGCCGGTCGGGACGCGGAAGAGGAGGAAGTTGGCGTCGCTGGGGTAGACTGTCAGCGCTTCGTGCCGGACCAGCGCCTCATACAGACGGCTGCGTTCCTGGCGGATGGCGGCGGTCTGCCGCTCAAAAGTATCGAGATGTTTCAGGGCAAAGGTGGCGCTGGCCTGGGTGAGGACGTTGATATTGTAGGGCAGGCGCACCTTATCGAACTGCTCCAGCCAGGCCGACGGTCCGGCGAGCAGCCCCAACCGCAGGCCGGCCAGGCCCAGCTTGGAGACGGTACGCATCACCAACAGGTTGTCGAACTGGCCCAGGCGCGGCATAAAGCTCTTGTCGGCGAAGGCGTGGTAGGCCTCATCCACCACCACCAGACCGCTCGCGGCGCGGATGATCTGTTCCATCTCACCCTCATCGAAGAGATTGCCGGTGGGGTTGTTGGGGTAGGCCAGGTAGATCACCGCCGGGTCGTGTTTTTCGATCGCTTCGAGCATCGCCGGCAGGTCGAGGGAGAAATCCTCCAGCAACGGCACGCCGACATACTCCAGTCCGCAGAAGGTGGCGATCATACGGTACATGACAAAGCCCGGCTCCGGCGCCAACACCGTGCGTCCCCCGCCCCCCAGGGCCATGGCGAGGATCTGGATGATCTCGTCCGAACCGTTGCCCAGCATCAAGGCCATCCCCTCGGGGATATCCATGCTGCGGCGCAGCTCAGCGGCCAGCTCCCGTGCGCTCGGGTCGGGATAACGGTTGACGTGGGTCTGGCGCAGCAGCGCCAACCACTCCTCCACCATCTCCGGCGGCCAGTGGTAGGGGTTCTCCATCGCGTCCAGCTTGATAAGGTTGCCCGGATTGGGCACATGATAGGCGTTAATCGCCTGAATTTCAGGCCGCACCCACTGAGAGACTCGATCGGTAATACTCATAACAAAAACCTTTAACGCAAAGGCGCTATGACGCAAAGGTCGCAAAGATGACTGAAAACGCTATCCAGCCTTACTTTTTCTTTGCGTCCTTTGCGTCTTGGCGCCTTTGCGTTGAGATCGTTTAATCCTTAATACGGTACTCGGCGGAGCGGGCGTGGGCGGTCAGCCCTTCGCCGCGGGCCATTTTGGAGGCGGTCTTGCCCAGTTCGGAGGCGCCGTCGGCGGAGCACATAATCAGGCTGGAGCGCTTCTGGAAGTCGTAGACCCCCAGCGGTGAGCTGAAACGTGCGGTGCGCGAGGTGGGCAGCACGTGGTTGGGCCCGGCGCAGTAGTCGCCCAGCGCCTCGGCGGTGTAGCGACCCATGAAGATGGCGCCGGCGTGGCGGATCTTCGGGGCCATCTCCAGCGGGTCTTCCACCGAAAGCTCAAGGTGTTCGGGGGCGATGAAGTTGGCCACCTCGACCGCCTCCTCCATATCCACCACCTTGATCAACGCGCCGCGCTCTTTGAGTGAGGTGGCGATGATCTCCGCCCGCTCCATGGTGGGCAGCAATTTGTCGATACTGGCGGCGACCTTGTCGAGAAACCTCTGATCCGGGCAGACCAGGATCGACTGGGCATCCTCGTCGTGCTCGGCCTGGGAGAAGAGGTCCATGGCGATCCAGTCCGGGTCGGTCTTGCCGTCGCAGACGACCAGGATCTCGGAGGGACCGGCGATCATGTCGATACCGACGGTGCCGAAGACCATCCCCTTGGCCGTGGCGACGAAGATATTCCCCGGCCCGACGATCTTGTCCACCGCCGGCACGGTCTCAGTACCGTAGGCCAGGGCGGCGACCGCCTGGGCACCGCCCAGGGCGAAGACCTTGTCCACGCCCGATACCGCCGCCGCAGCCAGCACCAGCTCGTTGAGCTCTCCATCGGGGGTGGGCACTACCATCACCAACTCACCGACACCGGCCACCTTGGCTGGGATCGCGTTCATCAGCACCGAGGAGGGGTAGGCTGCCTTGCCGCCGGGCACATAGAGACCGGCCCGGTCCAGCGGGGAGACCTGCTGGCCCAGCAGCGTGCCATCGGCCTCGGTGTAGGACCAGGACTCCTGCTTCTGCTTCTCGTGGTAGATACGCACTCGCTCGGCGGAGTGCTCCAGCGCTTCGCGCTGCTCGGGAGCGATGGCGTCCAGGGCCTGCTGCAACCGCTCCCGGGGAATGACAAGCTCCGCCATCGACTGAACGTCCATCCGATCCAGGCGGTTGGTATACTCCACCAGTGCCGCATCACCGCGCTTGCGCACATCGGCGAGGATATCGCGCACGATGGTGTTGATCTTGTCGTCGGACACACCCTCCCAAGCGAGGGAGCCCTCCAGCGCAGACCAAAAATCGTTACTACTCGTATCGAGTCGGGTGATATCAACCATGGTCATCTAGTCCCGTCAGAATTCATTCAGAAGACAATTTCACCGCAAAGGCGCGGAGAACGCAAAGTAAAACTCATTGCCACAGAGGGCACAGAGATCACAGAGGAGCGGTTTACTGCAGCAAAATGTTTGGAGCGGTGACAGCCGGATGTGTCACATAACAGCTCCGGCAGCCCTTTTCCGTCCACAGTACCCTCTGTGCTCTCTGTGGCGGAAAAATGAAGTTGCGCCTTTACCCGAATATCAGCCGCGCTTTTGCACCGCCTCAGCGATGCGATCGACAAAGCCCTGCACGGTGTCGTGCTTCATCTTCATCGACGCCTTGTTGACTACCAGTCGTGAGCTGATGTCGGCGATATGCTCCATCGGGGCCAGACCGTTGGCCTTGAGGGTATTGCCGGTATCCACCAGGTCGACGATGCGATCGGCCAGCCCCACCAGCGGCGCCAGCTCCATCGAACCGTAGAGTTTGATGATCTCTACCTGCTGACCCAATTCGGCATAGTAGCGACGGGTCGAGTTGACGAACTTGGTGGCGATCTTCATCCGTCCGCTCGGCTCGACACCGCCGGTGGGCCCAGCCACCATCAGCTTACAGCGGGCGATGTTCAGATCGAGCGGCTCATAGAGCCCCTCGCCGCCATGCTCCAGCAAGACATCCTTGCCGGCGACGCCCAGGTCGGCGGCGCCGTACTCGACATAGGTGGGCACATCGGAGGCGCGGATGATCACCAGCTTCACATCATCATGGTTGGTATCCAGGATAAGCTTACGGCTGGTCTCCGGGTCATCCTTGGGCTCGATACCGGCGTAGGCCAGCAGCGGCAGGGTCTCCTTGAAGATGCGCCCCTTGGACAGGGCGATGGTCAGGGTATCACTCATGGCATAACATCCATCATCACTGAGCTTTCGTCGAAGTGGTTCTCGGGCACGCGACGGATGCGCGCCCCCAACTGCGCCAACTTCTCCTCAATACATTCGTAGCCGCGGTCGATGTGGTAGATGCGATCCACCACGGTCTCGCCCTCCGCCACCAGGCCGGCCAGCACCAGACTGGCCGAGGCGCGCAGGTCGGTGGCCATGACCGGGGCGCCGGTCAGACGCTCGACGCCGGTGGTAATGGCGCTATTGCCCTCGATCTGGATATCGGCCCCCATGCGCTGCATCTCCTGCACATGCATGAAGCGGTTCTCGAATACCGTCTCGGTGATACGGCCACGCCCCTCGGCGATACTGTTGAGCGCAGTGAACTGCGCCTGCATATCGGTGGGGAAATCCGGGTAGGGGGCGGTCTCGATATCGACCGCACGCGGACGCCTACCGTGCATATCGAGGCTGATCCAGTCGGGCCCGCACTCGATATCGGCCCCCGCCTCGCGCAGCTTATCCAGCACCGCATCCAGCAGTTCTGGGCGGGTATCCTTGAGTTTGACCCGGCCGCCGGAGATGGCGGCGGCCACCAGGTAGGTGCCGGTCTCGATACGGTCGGGCAGCACGCAGTAAGTACCGCCGTGGAGCCGCTCCACCCCCTCAATGGTGAGGGTACCGGTACCGGCGCCCCCGACCTTGGCGCCGATGCTATT
This sequence comes from Pseudomonadota bacterium, assembly GCA_051747405.1. GTDB lineage: Bacteria > Pseudomonadota > Gammaproteobacteria > Thiohalomonadales > Thiohalomonadaceae > JAPHTQ01. The sequence continues at coordinate 18,779 of JBNJGC010000007.1, read as the reverse complement.
GAGGAAGTTGGCCAGGTCCACCACCTCGGGCTCGCGCGCGGCATTGCGGATCACCGTAGTGCCCTCGGCGAGGGTGGCGGCGATCATCAGGTTCTCGGTGCCGGTGACGGTGACCAGATCCAGGTCCAGCTCCGCCCCCTTGAGGCGACCGCTGGGGGTGCTGGCCTTGATATAGCCGCTCTCAACCTTGATCTCCGCCCCCATGGCGCGCAGCCCTTCGATGTGGATATTCACCGGTCGCGAGCCGATGGCACAACCACCAGGCAGCGACACCTCGGCCCGGCCATGGCGCGCCAGCAGGGGGCCCAGCACCAAGATGGAGGCGCGCATGGTGCGTACCAGCTCATAGGGGGCGTAGAGCTCCTTGATGGTCGAGGCGTGCACCTCGATATTCAGTTTTTCGTCGATCACCAGCTCTACCCCCATGTTGCCGAGCAGCTCCATGGTGGTGGTAATATCGTGCAGGTGCGGCACATTGCAGATGGTCACCGGCTCGTCGGCCAACAGCGTCGCCGCCAGGATCGGCAGCGCGGAGTTCTTGGCACCGGAGATGCGGATCTCGCCGTTGAGGCTGCCCCCGCCGGTTATGATTAGTTTGTCCATGTTCCTCGCAGAAAGGTTGGATAGCTCGCCGAACTACGGCGACGACCGGCGCGATTCAGGAGAGCTGCAGCTTACTGGCGCTCTTCCACTCTTCCGGGGTGTAGGCCTTAATGTTGATTGCGTGAATCTCACCGGAGGTGATCTTGTCATAGAGGATGGTATTCACCATCTGCTGCTCTTGCACCATGGTTTTGCCCTCGAATTCGGGGCTGACGATGGTGACATCGAAGTGGCTGCCATCACCGGAGACCTTCACTTCGGCACCGGGTATGCCCGCTTCGAGCATCGCTTTAACGTCTTCAGGCTGCATTGCAATGTGTCCTGAGGGTAACAATGGGTCGGAAATCATACCGTCTGGGAAGGTTTTTTGCCACCCTCGGCGGGGGGAGACACGGCGCCCCTCACCCCTCCAACGGCAGGATCTGCTCCAAATCACTGGCGCGGGCGATGGCCAGCAGCTGCTCGGGGATATGGCGAAAGAGGATATCCACCTCCCCTTCACGGGCCATACGCATCCACTGGATCAGCAGCGCCAGCCCGGCGCTGTCGACCCGCTCCACCTCAGCCAACTCCATCACCAACCAGCCCTGGGCCTCGGCCAGAAAGGGGCGGCTCTGCTCCAGCAACCCGGTGACGGTGGTAAAGCTCAACGAACCGCTGACCCGTACCACACCCGGCTCATCGCCGGCACGCATCACCGCCTCAGGCTTCTCCTGCTCTGCCACTACTGGCTCTCCTCCTCCGACCCCTGGCTGAACAACAGCTGGCCGATGAGCTGCTCCAGTACCACCGCCGATTGGGTCAGCATGATCTCATCGCCCTCCTTGAGCGCCTCGAAATCGCCGCCGGGCTCCAGCCCCACATACTGCTCACCCAGCAGACCCGCTGTGTAGATGGCGGCGCTGGTATCCAACGGCAGCTGGTCGTATTCGCTGTTGATGCGCATCGTCACTACCGCCTGAAAGGTATTGGGGTCGTAGCTGATCTCACTGACCCTGCCCACACGAACCCCCGCCACCGAGACCGGCGAACGCACTTTGAGGCCACCGATGTTCTCGAACCGTGCGCTGATGACATAGCCCTCATCATCGCTCACCACGGTGAGATTGCTCACCTTCATGGCCAACATGAATAGCGCCGCCATACCCGCGGCGATAAACAGACCGACCCAAATCTCGACTGTCCTTGATTGCAACATATCAATTCTCTCCAAACATCAGTGCGGTGAGGATAAAGTCCAGCCCCAGCACCGCCAGGGAGGTATGGACCACAGTCCGGGTAGTGGCACGGCTCACCCCCTCGGAGGTCGGGGTGGCATCGTAGCCCTCGAAGATGGCGATCCAGCCGGCCACCACGCCGAATACCACGCTCTTTATAACGCCGTTGACCACATCGTCACTGAACTCGACGCTGGACTGGATCTGCGACCAGTAGGCCCCCTCATCCACACCCAACAGCCCGACGCCGACAAAATATCCCCCCATTACGCCCACGGCGCTGAAGATCGCCGCCAACAGCGGCATGGAGAGGAAGCTGGCGAGAAAGCGCGGTGAGAGCACCCGCTTTACCGGGTCCACCGCCATCATCTCCATGCCGGAGAGCTGTTCGGTGGCCCTCATCAGGCCGATCTCGGCGGTCAGCGCGGAACCGGCCCGCCCGGCAAAGAGCAGTGCACTGACCACCGGCCCCAGCTCGCGCACCAGACTCAGCGCCACCACCGTCCCCAGCGACTCCTCGGCACCGAAGCCGACCAGGGTATTGTAGCCCTGCAGGCCCAACACCATCCCCACAAACAGCCCGGAGACCAGGATAATCAGCAGCGACAGCACCCCTACAGAGTAGATCTGCTGCACCAGCAGGCGCGGGCGCAACAGGACGCTGGGGATGCCGGCCAGGATGTAGTAAAAGAGGATATGCCCGCGACCGAGGCGCTCGAAAAAGCCCAGCCCGCTCTGCCCCAACCGCTGTAACCAGTCCAACATCAGCGCAGCCCTCCCTCAATGCCGCTCATGAGATCGTCGGCGAAGGCCTCCGCCGGATAGTGGAACGGTACCGGCCCGTCGGGTAGCCCTTCGAGGAACTGCCGTGCCCACTCCGACTCATCCCCGCCCAGCTCGTCGGGGCTGCCGTGAGCCACCACCTTGCCCCCGGAGAGCAGATAGATGTAGTCGGAGATGGCCACCGTCTCCTCCACATCGTGGGAGACCACGATACTACTGAGCTTGAGCGCATCGTTGAGCTGACGGATCAACTTCACCAACACCCCCATGGAGATGGGATCCTGCCCGGTGAAGGGCTCGTCATACATAATCATCATCGGGTCCAGGGCGATAGCCCGCGCCAGCGCTACACGCCGAGCCATGCCGCCGGAGAGCTCACTGGGCGCCAGACGCCGCGCCCCGCGCAGCCCCACCGCCTGGAGCTTCATCAGCACCAGATCGCGCAGCATCGGTTCGGGCAGATCGGTGTGTTCGCGCAGCGGAAAGGCGACATTTTCGTAAACATCCAGGTCGGTCAGCAGCGCCCCGCTCTGGAACAAGAGCCCCATTCGCTTACGCAGCTCATAGAGCCTGTCACGGGAGAGTTTATGCACCTCTTCGCCATCGACGCGAATCGTCCCCTCAAGCGGTCTGAGCTGGCCGCCGATGAGCTTGAGCAGCGTGGTCTTACCGGTGCCGCTCGGCCCCATGATGGCGGTCACCTTGCCGCGCGGGATATCCATGTCGACACCGTCGAAGATCATGCGCGAGCCGCGCGCAAAGCGCAGGCCGCGAATCTCCACCAGCGGCGTATCGTCACTCTGGGACATCAAACATCCTTCTCATTGTGCTCCCCTCTTTAAAGACGCACTAAATGGCCAAAGGCACCATGACGGGGGCTGTGGTGGCGCAAGTGTCATCCAATCGCCCCCGCAGGTCAACCGCCTACAGGGCCGCAGCAGGGTGAGCTCATACTTACATGACACCCCGCGTACAGCTAGTGTAAGCCCTTGATTGGGAGCGTCGGACGAGGAAGCTGTCGGCAGAGCCGACCTACCCATAGAGCTGGCAGAGCGTATGCAGACGCTCCAGATTGGCCGCCGCCCCCGGCGAGGGAAAGACCACCAGCAGCAGGTGCTCACAACCCTCAGCGGTCAATGCATCAATCTCAGCGCGAAGCGACCGCAACGCCAGTGTCTCGGCCACCGGCAGTGTCGCCAGCCCCCTACCGCGACATAACCCGACCTGCTCACAGCGGCCAAACGGCGCCAAGGCAGCAAGCTCCTCCTGCGGCCACCCCCCCTCCTGAGACGCCAGCCAGCCGCCCGGTGGCGGCAGCGCCGAGTCACCGCGGTAGAGCGCCAGCAGCCGTGCCGCATCCTCCTGCCGGCGTAGCTCCCAATAAAAGCGAAACCCCTCCGGCGCCTCCTCCAGCCACTCCCGCAGCGTCTCATCCCCCTCCCGCTGCCACTCGGCACAGGGGAGTACCATCGCCTCGTACTGATTGGCGTAGTAGTCCAGACGCCACTCCGCGGGCAGGTCCTCGGGGTAGAACCCCTCCCAGCCCGCATCGCGCCAACCCCAGGCGGCCACACTCAGCTTCATGACGACACAACCCAATTCAATCGCGTTATACTCATTCCCCCAGTATATCCGCCCCAACCCCACAGCGAACAGAGGGAGATAGCACACCATGGGTGATGTGGTCCGCTTCAAACGCCCCAGCCTGCAACAAGGCAAAACCCTGTGCAAGAGCGGCTTCCACAAATGGGAGGTGGTCAAGGGCAACCGCATACTTTGTCATCGCTGGTGTTATGTAAGTATGCACTCACCCTCTCCCCTGGTCGGGTGACTTGATTCCACCCTCGCCGCTGCCCATAATCGACGCCACTTTTTCCCGCGCCCATATCCCAAAGGACGACATTGTGCCCCGCAAGCTACACCTGTTGCTGATCATTCTGCCCGCCCTGCTCACCGCCGGCTGTGCGACGGTTGAGGGGGAGAAGCACCCCGACGACCCCTTCGAGGGCTACAACCGCGCCATGTACGCCTTCAACGACGACTTCGACCGTGCGCTGTTCAAACCGACGGCAGAGGGCTACGACAAGGTCATGCCGACACCGCTCAACAACGGTATCTCAAACTTTTTCAGCAACCTGGGCGATGTGGGGGTCGTGGTGAACGACCTGCTACAACTGAAGTTCGAACAGGGGCTCTCCGACCTCGGGCGTCTCACCTGGAACACCACCGTGGGGCTGTTCGGCTTCATCGATGTGGCCAGCCACATGGGACTGCCGAAACACAATGAGGATTTCGGCCAAACCCTCGGCTACTGGGGGATGGACAGCGGCCCCTATCTGGTGCTGCCGTTTCTCGGCCCCTCCTCGGTACGCGACGGCAGCGCACGGGTAGTCGACTGGCAGACCGCGCCGCTGAAATACCACGACAGTGAGCGCGATCGCTGGGCACTGGGGCTGACCAACGCGGTGGATACCCGTGCCGGACTCCTCCAGGCCAGCCGCATGATGGATAGCGCCGCACTGGACCCCTACGCCTTCATGCGCAGCGCCTACCTCCAGCGGCGGGAGAATCTGGTCCATGACGGCAATCCGCCCCAGGCGGAGGAGAGCTTCGACCCCTTTGACGATGATGACTTCGACCCCTTCGCCGACGACCCACCACCCCAAACCCCCTGACGCCCGCCCCGGAGCCACCCCTATGCCGAGAGGAAACCCTTGCATGCGCCGCCCACAGGGGCTTAAATGCCCGACCCCGCTCGCCACCACAGACTGACGGACGCTGACCATGCTCTGGACATCCTTTTTCGCCATCATCGCCGGTTTCGCCCTGCTGGTCTGGGGCGCTGATCGTTTCGTCATCGGCGCCTCCGCCACCGCCCGCAACCTGGGGGTCAGTCCGCTGATCATCGGCCTGACCATCGTCGGTTTCGGCACCTCGGCCCCCGAGATACTGGTCTCCGCTATGGCCGCCTGGGCCGGTAACCCGGACATGGGCATCGGCAACGCCCTCGGCTCCAACATCACCAATGTGGGACTGGTGCTGGGTGTCACCGCGCTGGTGACGCCGTTGAGTGTCCACTCCGATACCCTCAAACGAGAGTTCCCGCTTCTGTTTGCCGTCATGCTCATCGCCCTGGCGCTGCTGCTCGATGGCGAGATGAACCGCTACGACGGCATCCTCCTACTCATCGGCATGGCGAGCCTCATCTACTGGATGGTCGCGCTGGGGCTACGCGAACGGCGTAACGCCGATCCCATGGTCAATGAGTACAGCGACGAGATCCCCGACAACATGCCGATGAAGTTGGCTATCCTCTGGCTGATCGTGGGTATGGCGATCCTGCTTGGCAGCTCGCGCCTGCTGGTCTGGGGCTCGGTCAACGTGGCACAGTGGCTCGGTGTCAGCGATCTGATCATCGGCCTGACCATCGTCGCCATCGGCACCAGCCTGCCCGAGCTGGCCGCCTCGGTGATGAGCGCCCTCAAGGGCGAGCACGACATCGCCGTGGGCAACGTACTCGGCTCCAACATGTTCAACCTGCTGGCGGTGCTGGGCATGCCCGGGCTGATCCACCCGGGCGTTACGCCGACAGAGCTGATGAGCCGCGACTTTCCGGTGATGATCGGCCTGACTATTCTGCTATTCATCATGAGCTACGGCTTCCTCAAGCCCGGACGTATCAGCCGCGGCGAGGGGGCGTTGTTGCTGCTCTGCTACCTGGGCTACCTCGGTCTGTTGTACCATTCTCTCAACGGCTAACCCCAAAACCTGCGGAGGCGATACCATGTCAGAACAGTTTACGGTCAAAAACGTCAAGTGCGGCGGCTGCGTCAGCGCCATTGAGGACGGGCTCAAGACACTGCCCGGCGTAACAAACGTCGAGGTGAGCATCGACAGCGGCGCGGTAACGGTCAGCGGTGACGGACTCTCCCGCGAGCAACTCAGCGAAAAGCTCGAGCAGCTGGGTTACCCCGAGGCGTAGCCGCCGGATGTCCCGCCCCATCGACAACGCCCGTATGCAGCAGCTCGCTCGCGCCGTCCTGGAGACCGAGGCGGCGGCCATCGAGGCGCTCAAACCGCGCATCGACGATGCCTTCATCGCCGCCTGCGAACATATGCTGCACTGCGAAGGGCGCATCGTGGTCACCGGTATGGGAAAATCGGGCCACATCGGCGACAAGATCGCCGCCACCCTCGCCAGCACCGGCACCCCCGCCTTCTTCGTCCACCCTGGCGAGGCGAGCCACGGCGATCTGGGCATGATCACCCCCAAGGATGTGGTACTGGCGCTCTCCAACTCCGGCGAGACCGAGGAGATCCTCACCATCCTGCCTATCATCAAACGACTCGGCGTGCCGCTCATCACCCTCACCGGCAACCCCGACTCGCGCCTCTCCCGCGCCGCCAGCGCCAATATCGACGTCAGCGTGGAGAAAGAGGCCTGCCCGCTGGGACTCGCCCCCACCGCCAGCACCACCGCCGCCCTGGCGATGGGGGATGCCCTGGCGGTGGCGCTGCTCGAATCGCGCGGCTTCACCGAAGAGGACTTCGCCCGCTCCCATCCGGCAGGCAGCCTCGGACGACGGCTGCTGTTGCGCATCGAGGACCTGATGCACACCGGGCAGAGCGTCCCCCGCGTCGACACCACGGCCAGCCTCAGCGAAGCGCTGCTGGAGATGAGCCGCAAGGGCCTGGGCATGACCACCGTGATCGACGCCGACGGATGTCTCGCCGGCATCTTCACCGACGGCGATCTGCGCCGCCTGCTCGACCACGGCGAGATCAGCATCGGCCAGATCCGTGTGGCGGAGGTCATGCACCGCGACTGCCTCACCGCCGCGCCCCACCAGCTGGCGGCCGAGGCGCTGCGTATCATGGACAGCAAACGGGTCAACGCCCTACCGGTGGTGGACAGTGCGCAGCAGCTGGTGGGAGCACTGAATATGCACGATCTGTTACGCGCCGGCGTGGTCTGAGGCACCGTGGTGCTTTACCATAGCCCCTGAGAAGAACAACCCAACGAGCGAGGCGGGAGAACCATGCAGGACATCATGCAACGAGCGGTCGGGATAGAGCTGGTGATCTTCGATGTGGACGGCGTACTCACCGACGGCAGCCTCTTTCTCGGAGACGACGGCCAGGAGTACAAGGCCTTCAACTCCCGCGACGGCCACGGCATGAAGATGCTCCAGGCCAGCGGCGTGGCAATCGGCATCATCACCGGTCGCACCTCCAAAGTGGTGGAGCACCGCATGGAGAGCCTGGGCATCAAACATGTCTATCAAGGCCAGGCGGACAAGCTGCCCGCCTTCGAGGGGCTGCTGCAGAAGCTCTCCCTCTCCCCCGAGCAGGTGGCCTACGTCGGCGACGATGTGGTGGACCTACCGATCCTCATCCGGGCCGGCCTGGCCATCGCCGTGCAGGACGCCCACACCCTGGTCAAACAGCACAGCCACTGGACCACCCCCAGCCCCGGCGGGCGCGCTGCGGCGCGTGACGTCTGCGAGATGATCATGCAGGCCCGAGGGACCCTGGAACAGCAGCTCAACCACTACCTGCAATGAACCGCCGCATGCTTATCCTGCTCGCCATTGCCGCCACCCTGCTGCTGCTCTCCAGCTGGCTGACCCAGCGTGAGCAGGCCCCCCAATCCTCCCCTGAGGCGAGCGATGCGCGCCTGCCCGACTACTTCATCCGCGGTCTGGAGGCGACCGTCACCGACGCCACGGGCCACCCCAGCCACCGCCTTAGCGCCGCCTCCCTCACCCACTACCCCGCCGACGACACCACCGAGCTGGAGCAGCTTGAACTGACCGTCTACACCGAGCGCCAACCACACTGGCACCTCATCGCCGACCACGCCACCGGCGATGCCGGCCAGCAGCTGCTGCTACAGGGAACGGTGACACTGCAGCAGCAGCGCGACGAGGGGATGACGCTGCTCACCGAACAACTACTTATCGATACCGAACGCCGCTATGCCGAGAGCAGCGCCGCGGTCACCCTGCAGGGTGACAGCTTCCGTCTGCAGGGTATCGGCCTGGAGGCCTTTGCCGAACCGCAACGGCTGCGACTGCTTAGCCAAGTGAGGGGGGACTATGCAGCGCCGTAACCTCCCCCTGCTCGCCCTACTACTGGGGCTGACTCTTAGCGCCGGCGCCGCCACGCCCGGCACCGCCCCCATCACCGTGGAGGCGGATCAGCTGGAGATGGACCAGCAGAGCGGCGTCAGCCTCTACCTTGGCAATGTCCTATTGCAGCAGCAGGGCCTCGAGCTCAAGGCCGACCGCCTGGAGCTGCACAGCCAGGACGGGCGCCTCCAGGCGGCCTACGCCGACGGCTCACCCGTGGAGATGCAGCAGCAGGAGAGCGACAACGGCCAACTGATACGCGCCCGCGCCCTACACATGGAGTACCACTTCGCCGACGGTACCATCGAATTCCAGGGCGACGCCCAACTCTGGCGCGGCGGCGACCAGTTCAGCGGCGAGCACCTGATCTACGACAGCCAGGCACGCACGGTTAAGGCCTTCGGCGATGCCCAGCGCAACGAAGAGGGGCGGGTCCGGGTGATTCTGCAACCCGCGACGGCGGGAGACGACAATGAGTGACCACCTCGCCGCCCGCCATCTGGCCAAAAGCTATAAAAAACGCAGCGTGGTCAAAGACGTCTCCATGGAGGTGCGCAGCGGCGAGGTGGTCGGACTGCTCGGCCCCAACGGCGCGGGCAAAACCACCTGTTTCTACATGATCGTCGGCCTCATCCCCTGCGACCGCGGCAGCATCGAACTGGGCGGGCACGACCTGACCCGCCTGCCGATACACGAACGTGCCCGTCACGGCATCGGCTACCTGCCCCAAGAGGCCTCGGTATTTCGCAAGCTGAGTGTGGCGGACAACATCCTGGCCATCCTCGAGACCCGCAGCGAGCTCGACCGCGACCAGCGCCATGAGATCCTCGAGTCACTGCTGGAGGAGTTCCACATCACCCACATCCGCGAGAGCATCGGCATGAGCCTCTCGGGTGGTGAGCGTCGGCGGGTAGAGATCGCCCGCGCCCTGGCCACCGAGCCGCGCTTCATCCTGCTCGATGAACCCTTCGCCGGTGTCGACCCCATCTCGGTGGTCGATATCCAGGGCATCATCCAGCACCTCAAAGGGCGCGGCATCGGCGTCCTCATCACCGACCACAACGTGCGCGAAACCCTCGGCATCTGCGAACGCGGTTACATCATCGGTGAGGGCGAGGTGATCGCCGAAGGCGAACCCGACCACCTGCTCAGTGACCAGCGAGTACGGGACGTCTACCTCGGCCAGCACTTCCGGCTCTAAAATGATTCCCCAAATGGACCATTCGTTATCCAAAATCTGTGCCATTTTGCGGTGAATTACGTTAAAATCTTGTTACCCGTCTCCCTGCGGTGTCACCATTCGGACCTATGAAGCAGTCACTACAGCTACGCCTCGGCCAACAACTGACCATGACGCCGCAACTGCAGCAGGCGATCCGCATGCTGCAGTTGTCGACGCTGGAACTGCAGATGGAGATCCAGCAGGCCCTCGACTCCAACCTCATGCTCGAGGTGGCCGAAGAGGCTGAAGAGCAGGAGGAGTACGAACAGCAGGAGAGCGAGCGGGAAGAGGCGCAGCAGCGCGAAGATGAGGCCGCCGGCACCAGCCAGGACGAAGAGCTCGCACAGGAGTTCAGCGAACCGGCGCAGAGCATGGAGAGCGACTCCATCCCGGACGAACTACCGGTGGACAGCGCCTGGGACGACATCTACGAACCGGCCACCACGGTAAGCAGCGCCCCCGCCGACGACGGGGATCGCGACTACGACTACGGCGATACCCGCGGCGAGAGCCTGCGCGAGCACCTGCTCTGGCAGCTACAGATGACCCAGCTCTCCGAGACCGACCTGGCGGTGGGAGAGGCGATCATCGACTCGGTCAACGACGACGGTCTGCTCAGCAGCGAGCTCGAAGACCTGCGCCAAGCGCTCCTGCCCCACTACCCCGATCTCGAACTCGACGAAGTCGAGGCGGTGCTGCATGTGGTCCAGCACTTCGATCCGCCCGGCGTAGCCGGTCGCGACCTGCGCGAGAGCCTGCTGCTGCAACTGCAGACCCTGCCGCCCGAAACGCAGTGGTTGGAGCAGGCGGTTACCCTGCTGGAGAAACATTTTGAACTGCTTGCCCGCCGCGACTACACTCAACTTAAACGCGTGATGAAGGTCGACGACGAGGCCCTCACCGGCATCACCCGGCTGATCCAGAGCATGAACCCCCGCCCCGGCGGCCAGGTGAGTAACAGCCAGCCCGAGTACATCGTACCCGACGTGGTGGTGAAAAAGGTCAAAGGCAGCTGGCGGGTGGAGCTCAATCCGGACGCCGCCCCGCGACTGCGCATCAACAGCCACTACGCCGGGCTGATCAAACAGATGAACAGCAGCGACTCGGCTACACTGAAAAACCACATGCAGGAGGCGCGCTGGTTCATCAAGAGCCTGCAAAGCCGCAACGAGACCCTGCTACGGGTGGCGACCAGCATCGTCGAACACCAGCGCGAATTCCTGGAAAAGGGCGAGGTGGCCATGAAGCCGATGGTGCTGCACGACATTGCCGAGGAGCTCGGAATGCATGAGTCGACCATCTCCCGCACCACCACGCGCAAATACATGCACACCCCACGCGGTATCTTCGAGCTCAAATACTTCTTCTCCAGCCACGTGGGCACCGCCGCCGGCGGGGAGTGCTCCTCCACCGCCATCCGCGCCATGATCAAGAAGCTTATCGCCGATGAGCCTGCCGCCAAACCCTTGAGCGACAGCAAGATTGCCAACATCCTTTCCGAAGAGGGCATCAACATCGCCCGCCGAACGGTCGCCAAGTACCGCGAGGCGATGGCGATCCCGCCCTCCAATGAAAGAAAACGCCTGGGCTGACCCCAGGCAACCATAAAAAGGAGCCAACTATGCAACTCAACCTGACCGGCCACCATGTGGACATCACCGACGCCCTGCGCGACTACGTCAACAGCAAGCTCGAACGGTTGGAGCGCCACTTCGACAACGTAACCAACGTCCACGTCATTCTCAGCGTCGAGAAGGTGCGGCAAAAGGCCGAGGCCACCATCAACATGAAAGGTAACAACATCTTTGCCGACTGCGAGGATGAGAACATGTACGCCGCCATCGACGGTCTCATCGATAAACTCGACCGCCAGGTGCGCAAGCACAAAGAGAAGATGACCGACCACCACCGCAACGAAGGCGGCCTCAAAGACCAGCCCTTCGACTGAAGCCACAAGCAGATAGACAGATAGCACCCATGCAGGTTACCGAACTACTCGAACCCAACCGCATCAGCTGCGACCACCAGGCCGCAAGCAAAAAACGTGTGCTCGAACAGCTCAGCCACCTGATCGCCGACGATCAGGCCGAGCTGTCGCAAACCCAGGTCTTCGACAGCCTGATCTCGCGCGAACGCCTGGGCAGCACCGGACTCGGCCGTGGGGTAGCCATCCCCCACGGTCGCATCAAGGACAGCGATCAGACCCTCGCTGCCGTGCTCAAGCTCCAGGACGGTGTCGACTACGACGCCGTCGACAACCAGCCGGTGGATCTCTTTTTCGCCCTGCTGGTACCGGAGCACTCCACCGACGAGCACCTGCAACTGCTCTCACAACTGGCCCAAATGCTCAGCGACAGCGATTTTGTGCAACAGCTGCGCGATACCGACAGCGCCGAGGGCCTACTCAAAACCCTGAAAAGCTGGCACAGCGAACCCTGATGGAACCCGCCGTCACTGCAGAACAGCTCGTTGAGGCCTGCCACGAAAGCCTGCAGCTGAGCTGGCTGCAGCGTCCGGATCAGACCATCACCGTTGCCGCAGATCCCGCGGACACCCCGGAGCGCTCCCTGGTCGGCCACCTCAACTTCATCCACCCCCACCGCATACAGGTGCTGGGACGGCGTGAACTGAGCTATCTCGAGACACTGGGGAAGAACTCCCGCAGCGACGCCCTCAAGCAACTTTTCTCCCCCCCCAGTGCGCTGGTGATCCTGGCCGACGGGCTGACCCTCCCCGAGTCGATGCAGACACACGCCCGCCACAGCGGCACAGCGATACTCGGCTCCCCCCTGGGCAGCACCCGAGTGGTCCGCGACATCGGCGACTACCTGCGCCAGCAGCTGGCACAGAGCGCGGTGGTACACGGCGTATTCATGGAGGTGCTCGGCATGGGTGTATTGCTCACCGGCAAGAGCGCCATCGGCAAAAGCGAGCTGGCCCTGGAGCTACTCACCCGCGGCCACCGCCTGATCGCCGACGATGCCCCCGTATTCAGCCAGTCCTCACGCCCCGGTCGACTCTACGGCCACTGCCCCGCGGTGCTGGAGAACTTCCTGGAGGTACGCGGCCTGGGCGTACTCAACATCCGCGCCATGTTCGGTGACGTGGCGATGCGCCGGCGCATGGCACTGCACCTCATCGTCCACCTGGTACCGGTGGAGCTGGAGCAGCTCCAACAACTCGACCGCCTCAACGGTACCCGCCGTATACGCCAGATCCTGCACACCCCCGTCGACGAGGTGGAGCTGCCGGTGGCGCCGGGGCGCAACCTGGCGGTGCTGGTGGAGGCGGCCGCGCGCAACCAGATTCTCTACACAAACGGCTACGATGCCGCGCAGGACTTCACCCAGCGGCAACAACAACTAATGCACAGCAATCCGGCATGAAACTCCTCATCATCAGTGGCACCTCCGGTGCCGGCAAGAGCGTGGTTCTCAACGCCCTGGAAGACAGCGGCAGCTACTGCATCGACAACCTGCCCATGGCACTGCTGCCCGCCTTCGCCCGCGAAATGAACCAGCTCCACCCCGGCCACCACTACGACAGCATCGCCGTGGGCATCGATGCGCGCAATCTCAATAACGACTTCGAGGCCTTCCCCCGACTGCTCGAAGAGATCGCCGCCAACGGCCTGGCGTATGAGGTGGTCTTCGTCGATGCCAGCGATGAGACCCTGATCAAACGCTTTAGCGAAACCCGCCGCCGCCACCCGCTCACCGACAACGAGGTGCCGCTGGAGGAGGCGATTCTGCAGGAGCGCGGCATGCTCCAGCCCCTGCTCGGCCATGCCGACCTCAGGCTCGACACCAGCCGGACCAACGTCCACCAACTGCGCGAGCTGGTGCAGAAGCGGATCCACCAGCGCCGCGGCGCCACCCTCTCCATCCTGTTTCAGTCGTTCGGCTTCAAACACGGCGTTCCAGTTGAGGCGGATTTCGTTTTTGATGTACGCTGCCTGCCCAATCCGCACTGGGAACCCTCCCTGCGAGCCCTCACCGGCCAGGATATGGAGGTCACCCACTACCTGGAGAACCACATCGAGGTCAACCGCATGTTTGCTGATGTGTCAGGCTTTCTCGAATCCTGGCTACCGCAGTTCGCCGCCGACAACCGGAGCTACCTCACCATCGCCATCGGTTGCACCGGCGGCCAGCACCGCTCGGTCTACTTCGTCGAGCGCCTCGCCCGCCACTTCGGCAGCCGCTATGAACAGGTGCTGACCCGGCACCGGGAGCTGACATGAGCACCGCCCTGTTAATCGTCGCCCACGCCCCGCTGGGACAGTCTCTGCTCGATGTGGCCAGCGGCACCCTGGGACGCAACCCCATCAGAACCCGCCTGCTCGATATCGTCCGCGACAGCGAGCTGGAGATCACCCGCATCCAGGCCCTTCGGCTCTACGAAGAGCTCGACGACGGCGACGGCGTGCTGGTCCTGACCGACATCTACGGCTCCACCCCCAGCAACATCGCCTGCTCACTGCTGGAGCGGGAGAATGTGCGCATCGTCACCGGCGTAAACCTGCCGATGCTCTTTCGTATCATGAACTACGCCAACCTCGATCTCGACGCACTCGCGCAAAAGGCGCTCAGCGGCGGACACGACGGTATCATGCTGCACGACCCCAACATCGACGGAGTTCACTGCCGCCGTGCTCAATAAAACCATCACCATTATCAACAAGCTCGGACTGCACGCCCGCGCCGCCGCCAAGTTCGTCAACCTCGCCTCCAGCTTCCAAAGCGAGGTGAACGTCACTCGCAACGGGCGCACCGTCAACGGTAAGAGTATAATGGGAGTGATGATGCTGGCCGCAGGCTGTGGCTCGGAGATCGAGCTGAGCATCGACGGCAGCGATGAGCAGGAGGCGATGCAGCAGCTTGAACAGTTGATCCAGGAGCGGTTTGGCGAAGAGGCCTGAGGGCCGCTCACCCCAGAGGCTGAAGAGGAGGTGGAGAGATGCCACTTTCATTTCCCGGCCAGGCCGTCTCCCGCGGCATTGCCATCGGCAGGGTCCGCCTGCAACACCACGGTGAGGTGGAGCTGGTACGCCAGCAACTCCCCCACGATCAGCTCGAGGGTGAAGTGGCGCGTTTTCGTCACGCCCTGGAGAGCGCCCGCCAGCAGCTCCATGCCCTGCGCTCACGCATCCCCCACGACACCCCACAGGACATCGCCGCCTTTATCGACACCCACCTGCTGATGCTTGAGGACAGCACCCTCTCCGCCATCCCCGTGGAGCTTATTCACCGACACCGCTGCAACGCCGAATGGGCGCTCAAACTTCAACGCGATGCCCTGGTCCAGGTCTTCGACACCATGGACGACCCCTACCTCAAGACCCGTCGTGACGATGTCGACCATGTGGTCCAACGCATCCAACAGATCCTCCTGCAACAGGAGCCGCCCAGCAGCGCAGCGCCCCTGCACGACGAGCCGGCGGTGGTGGTCGCCCACGATCTCTCCCCCAGCGACATGCTCCAGCTTCACCACCGAGGCATTGCCGCCATCATCACCGAACGTGGCGGACCGCTCTCGCACACCGCCATCATGGCCCGCAGCCTGGGTATCCCCGCCCTGGTCGGCGTTAACCGTATCCAGCGTTACCTGCACAACGGCGAGACCGTGGTGGTGGACGCCGACCACGGCGCCCTGCTGTGCCAGCTCGACGACGACGCCCTGGCCGATTACCACCGGCGACGGCAGCGCCGGCTCGAGGCACACCAACAGCTGGAACAGCTGCGCACCCAACCGGCCCGCAGCCGCGACGGCACCGACATCACCCTCCAGGCCAACATCGAGCTGCCCGAGGATATCGACGCCATGCACCATGTCGGCGCTGACGGCGTCGGCCTCTACCGCACAGAGTTTCTCTACATGAACCGTCGCCGTCCCCCCGACGAAGAGGAGCAGCTGCAAGCCTACCGCGACACCATCGAACGGCTCCAGGGCGCCCCGTTGACCATCCGCACCCTCGACCTGGGCGCCGACAAGGGGTTGCTGCCCGGCGACAGCCCCGGCCCCAACCCGGCCCTGGGGCTGCGTGCGGTCCGTCTCTGCCTCAAAGAGCCCGAGCTGTTCCGCACCCAACTACGCGCCATCCTGCGCGCCTCCGCCCATGGACCGCTGCGCCTGCTCATTCCCATGCTCACCACCGTACAGGAGCTGGAACAGACCCTACAGCTTATCCAGGAGCAGAAGCAGGCACTGAGCCGGCAGGGGGTCGCCTTCGATGCACAGCTACCGGTGGGCGGCATGATCGAGGTGCCCGCCGCCGCCCTAAGTACGGATCTCTTTGCCCGACGGCTCGACTTTCTCTCCATCGGCACCAACGACCTGATGCAGTACACCCTCGCCACCGATCGCACCGACGAGGCGGTCAGCCACCTCTTCGACCCCCTCAATCCCGGCGTGTTACGGCTGATCGACAGCGTCCTGCGCGCCGGTCGCCAAGCAGGGGTACCGGTGGCGATGTGCGGCGAGATGGCCGGCGACCCGGCCCTCACCCCACTCTTGCTGGCACTGGGCTTGACCCAGTTCAGCGCCCCGCCGGCCAGGCTCCCCGAGGTCAAACAGGTGATCCGTGGCTGCGAGATCGACACCCTGCGCCACCACCTCGGCAATGCCCTCTACAGCGCAGACAGCACCGCGCTGGCCAAAACCCTCCACGAACTTTCAACATAAAGCCCAAACTTCATATTCCCAGCCCCCACACCGCCTGCTA
>JBNJGC010000007.1:0-1999 GCA_051747405.1 Pseudomonadota bacterium | reverse complement strand
CCCTCTACAGCGCAGACAGCACCGCGCTGGCCAAAACCCTCCACGAACTTTCAACATAAAGCCCAAACTTCATATTCCCAGCCCCCACACCGCCTGCTACACTGCGGGCCAGGGCAACGAGGGGTGAACATGGCCGAAGCGGCGGAAAAAGATACCGTACACGAGCGTCTGGATAACCTGCAGACAGCGCTGCAGCGGGACGATCTGGCTCAGGTACGCCTCATCCTCCACGAGCTGCACCCGGCCGAGATCGCCCTGCTGCTAGAGTCCCTGCCCCACGAGCAGCGCACCGTCGTCTGGGAGCAGGTCGACCCCACCTTCGACGGCGATATCCTCCTCTACGTCAACGACAGCCTGCGCGCCAGCCTCATCCGCGACATGGAGTCGCACGAGCTGGTCGCCGCCGCCGAGACCCTCGCCCCGGACGACCTGGCCGACCTGCTGCCGGAGATGCCCGAGGATGTCATTCAGCAGATCCTGCTGAACCTGGACGAGCAACACCGCGAACGGCTCGAAGCGGTACTGCCCTACCCGGAAGACACCGCCGGCGGCCTGATGAACGTCGACACCATCACCATCCGGGCCGACATCAGCCTGGAGGTGGTGCTGCGCTACCTGCGCTTTATCGGCACCCTGCCCGAGACCACCGACAGCCTCATGGTGGTCGACCGCGAGGGCAAATACCTCGGCCTGCTGCCGCTGACCACCCTGCTGACAGAAAACCCCGCCGCACGAGTAGGCAAGGTGATGATCCGCGACATCGACGGCATCGGCGCCGACACCCCGGCGCAAGAGGTCGCCACCCTGTTCGAACACCGCGACCTGGTCACCGCCCCGGTGGTGGACGAAGCGGGCAAACTGCTCGGTCGGATCACCATCGACGACGTGGTCGACGTCATCCGCGACAAGGCCGATCACGACTTCATGGGTATGGCCGGTCTGACCGAGGAAGAGGACATCTTCGCCCCGGTCATCGCCAGCAGCCGCCGCCGCTCGGTCTGGCTCGGGCTGAACCTGCTCACCGCCCTGCTCGCCTCCTGGGTGATCGGCCTGTTCGAAGCGACCATCGAGCAGCTGGTCGCCCTGGCCGTCCTCATGCCGGTGGTCGCCAGCATGGGCGGCATCGCCGGCAGCCAGACCCTGACCCTGGTGATTCGCGCCATGGCGCTGGGCCAGATCAGCAGCAGCAACGCCCGCCGCCTGCTCAACAAAGAGCTCACCGTAGGGCTACTCAACGGCATCATCTGGTCGCTGGTGCTTGCCCTAGTGGCCGGCATGTGGTTCAACAGCACCGCCCTGGCGCTGGTGATGGGCTCGGCCATCATCATCAACCTCCTGGTCGCCGCCCTGAGCGGCGCCACCATTCCCCTGCTGCTGCGCAAACTCGGCGCCGACCCGGCGCTGGCCGGCAGCGTGGTCCTCACCACCGTCACCGATGTGATCGGCTTCTCCGCCTTCCTCGGCCTGGCGGCCCTGTTCCTGGTATAGCGACAATGCAACAAGAGCACGACGACGACGAGATCATCTACGTCAGCAAAAGCGAGATGAAGCGCGAAAGCCACGCCCTGCAAGCGCTGGGCGAAGAGCTGGTAAAACTCCCCGATGCCCAACTCGCCACCATCCCCATGCCCGAACAGCTGGCCGACGCCGTGGCGCTGGCCCGCCGGATCAAGGCGCGCGGCGGGCGCAAACGCCAGCTGCAATACATCGGCAAGATCATGCGCAAGATCGACCCCGAACCCATCCAACAGGCGATGGCCGGACTGAAAAACGAGGCGCACAAAGAGACCGCCAAACTCCACCGCCTGGAGCAGTGGCGCGACCGCCTCATCGCCGAAGGCGACACCGCCCTGGCCCCGCTGCTGGATGAATACCCCTACGCCGACCGGCAACACCTGCGCCAACTGATCCGCAACGCCCAGCGCGAGCAAAAACAGAACAAACCACCGAAATCCTCACGCGAGCTGTTCCGCTACCTGCGGGAGTTAACCACATAAAC
>JBNJGC010000006.1:20420-31770 GCA_051747405.1 Pseudomonadota bacterium | reverse complement strand
TGAGCGGCCAAAACGGAACAGGCCCGCGCTGTGGCGGGCCTGTGATGCGGTTCTTCCTGGTACGCTTAGGCTGGCTCATCACCCAATGGTAAGTTAGGGGTGTTGTCCTCATCTTGCTGTGAGGCATCCGGTAAAATGTCCTGGTTGACCGGTTTCGGCATTCTCTCTACGTAGGAGCCCTGAGTGTGTACTTGTTCAGCCATTTTGGTATTTGTTATCCCGTCATGGGCACTTCGGCTGTCAAAAAAACCATGCAACTCGTCGACAATCGCCTCTAACTCGGAGTCATCCTTATGCATTTCAAGGACGTGGCGAGGATATTCTAGATTGCGGGAACCTACGCCGGCATATGTGACACTGAAAAGGCGAGAGACCAGAACGACGGGGTTGACACTTACACGAGTGATCTCCCCTTCGCTCTCTTTGGAATCATGTATGGCTTTGCCGGTACGAGAGGTCAATCGGTTGTAGGTCCCATCGCCACGACAGTAGATTAACAAAGATTGGAAGGGGATCTCTGCCCAAAACAGGTGCCCTAGGTTGGACAGTAGACGCCCAAATGTTTGGATGATGAGCAGGGTGAACAGTTGCGACCATAGGCCTTGAGTATTTTCAACGAACCCCGACATCGCTGCTGTGCTATTTTTATCAAGGGTGCTGTACAGCGAATGCAGTTCTAGGGCATCGAGCACAAGGAGTACGAAAAGGACACTTGATGAAAGCAAAAGTACTTGCCCAAGGACTGTCGTAGTTATGCGCCAAAGCTGAAACTGCTTTGGGTACTGAAGAGGTTCATAGGTTGGTTGAGTTTCTTCAAGGACCTCGAAACTAAACTCTTTGCTGTCTGGGTCTTCAGTGTACTCATGGCGATAGTGACGGTTAGGTGTTTCAAGCACACGACGCTTTACCAGTACACCATTCTTTATTTGGTTGAATATTTCTTTTGCTGCATTGACGCTTTTTTGCCAATTGTCGCCGCGTTCGTAAGAGACATCGGTTCTTGGGTTAGCCATCGTTGATCGAAGGCGAATCTGAAAGAGTAGTAGCCCTGCGGCGATGATCATCACTGAGAGGCTGATCCATAAGTGAGCACCCAGCGAGAAAGCTCCTAACTGTTCAGACAGGTACGCCATGTCAGCCTGGTTCTGGTTTAGAGAGGGTCGGATTATGCGAGAATAGCCCAAGCCGATAAGTACCGGTGCGAGAATGGACATCATTATTACCCAAGCGAGACCTTTGCTACCGACACTTTCCATATGGCGGGCGACATTGCGGCTAACAGGGGCGCCCACTTTCCTCCATACAGCAATCAGGTAGATCAGCAGGAGCAGTGAGAATGTTTGTATAACAAAGTTGCCAGCATCCCCAATAAGGCCTGAGCTACTTACGAACCAAGCTAGCGTAAAGCAAGTCAGTGCAATGAGGGTTTTGACGATGCCGGCAGCTAACCGTTGTGCAAGGTTTCGAATAGGGAAGGGCAAAAAGGTCAATTTGGGGAAAATGCTGTGAATAAGACGGGCGATCCAACCCTGCGGCTCAACGAAAGTGGCATTTTTTTGCCCATCAAGCATCTGTACTAGGGCGCGATCAGAGTATTGGGTGTCGGCTAGTTCCCGCTGTGCAATGTTACTCTCTGTCGGGTTAATGTTGGCTGCCAGTGAGGTCGGAACACTACGACCGACGAAAAAGCGCATCAACTGCATGATGCCCCGACCCATGACTGCAAGTCCGTAACCTAGGATTACGACACCCACACCCAGGAAGACCCAGGCTCTTACTGGGTCAGTATCAACGATTGTGGGGACTTTCAATAATAAGTAGAGACCGAGTAAAGCGGTAAGAAGTCCACGAACGGAGCGAATCGCACCTTCAAACTTAAAGGGGTTGGGGATGCCAAGATCTAACGAGCCATGTTCATAAGCCATTTTGTTTTCCTTGAGCGTTTTTTCTGAGCTTTAAACCAATTACGCACAGTTTATCAGTAGATGTGACCTCTTTACATACGGCTGGGGCCGGGCTTTTAATCGTATGTCAGGTGAACAAATACTCATCCCAGCCCCGGAGTGTAAATGGTGTAGCTCGATGGTTTTCGTCACACACCGGGGTTCAAGTGCCGCTCCAATACAAAAGCCGAATGTAAAAGCAGGGATACGCCAGCCATAAAGCTGGTTGTGGCTCCTCTGCAGTGTCATCGTGATAGCCGCTCAGTAGAGCGGCTTTGGCAAGTTTCAGTATTGTGGCGGATAGTAGGGGCCAGGATCGTTATAGCCGCCGCCGTGGGGCGGGTAGGCCGGTGGCTGCCACTGCCAGGGTTGTGGGTAGCCGTAGTAGCCTCCCCGGGGTGGGTAGTAGTCCTGCTGGGGAGCAGGGTAGTAGGGTTGTTGCGGTGCCGGGTAGTAGGGCTGTTGCTGTTGTGCCTGTGGCGCTCCGCTGTGTTGGGGGGGCTGCCAGGGCTGTTGGTTATCGTAGGGCTGCCCACTGCTGGGGGGCTGCGAGTCGTGCCGGCTGGCCGGTGGAACGCTCAGGGAGGGGGTTGCGCTGCTGTCGCGGTCGGCCATCTCTTGGGGGGCTTGCGCTGTGGCGTCGGTGTCGCCGGTTTGCCCCTGTTCGTGCTGACCGTTCTGGCTGCGTTCGCTGGCGGTTGCTTGCTGCTGGTCGGCCCGGGGCTGTGAGCGGGTGTCCGCAGTGCCCTCGTCGCTGGCCGCGGTTTGGGGCTCCTGCTTGGCAGCGGTCTCTGCCGCTTTGGGCTCGGCTTCGTGCGCTACCTGTTCGCTGCTGACGGCCTCACCGGCGGGCGGTGTAGCGGCCTCCTTCGCGGGCTCCTGGGACATCTCCCGGATGTAGAGGAAGATGAGGATCGCCAGGATGGCGACGGTGGCTGAGCGCAGGAAGATGCGCTTGGTGGGTTCTTGCGGTATCGGGTTGCGGCCTGTCTGTGTGCTCTGTTCCATCGTATCAGTCGCTGTGGTTGTGGCGGTTTGGGTATCGGGTTTGGCCGATGACTCATCTGCCGGGTGCCCCTTGCTGGTGGGGCTGTCGACCGGTGGGGATGTTTCCGCCGGGTGAGTGGTGGTCGGTTTTTCGCTGGTGTGCGGTGTGGTTGGAGGCTGCTCCGCTGCTGTCGCCGATGGGGTCTTTTCGACCGCCTCGGGCGGTGTGTCGCTCCGGCTGGCGGCTGCCGCGACAGGGGCTGCGCTCGATGCGGTGGCCCGCTTTTTCGGTGCGGCGCGCTTTTTTACGGTCTTCTTTTTCGCAGTGGCGCGCTTTTTGGTCGTCGCTTTTTTCTTGGCGGTGGACTTTTTGGGCGCAGCCCTCTTTACGCTGGATTTTTTTTTGACCGCGGCCTGTTTGCTTTCCTCTTTTGCTACATCGGGGCCGTCGGGCTGCGTCTCTTCGTCGGGTTTGTTCGGTTCATCGGCCATAGTGTGCAACTCCTGTTGTGGTACGGCGTTTTAAAGAAACTCAACGCCTATGCCGTTGGGGGTCTGGCGTACAACGCGCGCCTTGACCTGCGGTGGCGCCTCATCTCCGCCGAGTATGCCGCCCTTGACCTGCAGCGTGACCTCTTCGCCCTCGCCGGGGCACTGTGCCGGGTCGGCCTTGAGAAAGACCCCGCCTTCGCAGATGTCGGCGGTGATAAGCTCGAGGGTGCCCAGCTTTTCGTGGGTGAGCGTTACCGGCATGGGAACTTCGATACGTATGTGGCGCCGTCTTTCCGCTCCCATACCCCCTCCTGAAAGGTTTTGTTTTATTGGCATTGTCGCGCCCGCCATCGAGCGAGGCTGAAGCCGCCGGGGCGCTGCCGCGGCTCACCCTGGCTGGCGGATCTCGGCGCTGCGCTCCGGGGTCTGTCCATAGTTGCCGATAGTCGGTATTTTTTGGCCTCAGGTCAAGCGTTGGGGCGGTTCTTGTTGGCTGGTGATCGGGGGGGGATCAGGTCCGTTCCGGCCTAGGTGTGAGTCTGAGTTGACCTTTGGGTGGCGATGAGTCGCCGTTTGGCGCTCGGGGGTAGCTGCTTGATCTGGTACTCGCGGCGCTGGGCGCTTGAGCGGTCGAATGCGGTTTCGTGATAGACCAGCTCTACCGGACGGCGCCCTCGGGTATAGCGCGCCCCTTTGGGGCTGTGGTTGTGCTCGTCGATGCGCTGTTGCAGGTTGCGGGCGATGCCGGTATAGAGGCTGTTGTCGCGGCAGCGTACGATGTAGACGTACCAGTGGTGGTCGGGCATGGATTGTATCGGTAAGTTGAGGTGTCGGTCGATTTTAACACCGATTCTCTCGGCAGTAGGCCAGAGTTGGCGAAGCAAGGGGGGGGAGATGGCCGGGCAGGGTGAGGTGGAGTGGGCGCAACTGCAGCGGTGTGAGACGCCGCGGTTGTTGCTGCGGCCGCCGCAGGTGGAGGATGCCTTGGCCATCTTCGACTACGCGCGGGATCCACAGGTGTGCCGTTTTCTCGCCTGGCGCTGTCACCGTTCACTGGCCGATGCCCAGGCCTTCGTCGCCGTGGCCCGCGCCGGTTGGGAGCGCGGCGACTGGCTCTGCTGGGTGGTGGAGGATGCCGGCGGTGTCGTGGGGACGCTGGCCGCCGAGCTGGGGCGAGATGGCGCGGGGATCGGTTATGCCTTTTCGCGTCGCCGTTGGGGGCGGGGGTACGCCACTGAGGCGTTGGCGGCGCTGAGCGATAGGTTATTCGCGTATACACCGCTGCGCTCCCAGTGGGCCTTTTGTCTGCCTGAGAATGCCGCCTCGACGCGGGTGCTGGAGAAGTGCGGTTTCCGCTCCGAGGGGGTGTTGCGGCGCTACTTCGCCTGCCCCAATCTGGACGGGGAGCGGCGGGATGTGTGGCTCTTCGGGCGTCACCGAGGGGAGACGAGACGTGGTGAAAACCGGGTACAGAGAGTGAAGGGGGAGGTGAAGTGAAGATCGGAACTATGCTATTGGCGGCGGCACTGCTGTTTGCGCTGGAGGTGGTGGCGGCACCCGATCTGTCGCAGCTGCGGCGGCAGGCGGGGCAGGGGGATGCCTGGGCGCAGCTCAATCTGGGGGCGGCCTACGACAACGGTATGGGCGTCGAGCGTGACGTCGACAGGGCTCTGCACTGGTACCAGAAGGCGGCTGAGCAGGGGTTGGCCAAGGCGCAGTTCAATCTGGCCCACCTGCTGGTGAGCGAGGAGATCAGCCCGGTCGCCGCGGCCGAATGGATGCTCAAGGCCGCCAAACAGGGTATGGCCGATGCCCAGTTTCTGATGGGGGTGATCTACGCCGAAGGGATCGGCGTGGCGGCGGATGACGCCAAGGCGGTTCACTGGCTGGAGAGGGCCGAGGCACAGGGCCAGGACGATGCGGCAGCATTCCTGCGGGAGCGCTATTCGGGGCGGTAAAGCCGCCCGCAGCCGGCTACGGGATAAATTCCGTGTTTCTGTGGCCCTAAACCGGTATAATCGCGCCCACTTTACACCCGCACCTTTGGAAAGACTCCCTGTGATAGAAAATCTCCGCAATATCGCCATTATCGCCCACGTCGATCATGGCAAGACCACCCTTGTCGATCAGCTCCTGAAACAGTCCGATACCCTCGATGAGCGCACACAGCTTGAAGAGCGCGCCATGGACTCCAACGACCAGGAGCGTGAGCGCGGCATCACTATTCTCGCCAAGCCCACCGCCATCAAGTGGGGCGACTACCGCATCAACATCGTCGATACCCCCGGCCACGCCGACTTCGGCGGCGAGGTCGAGCGCGTGCTCTCCATGGTCGACTCGGTGCTGCTGCTGGTGGATGCCGTCGAGGGGCCGATGCCGCAGACCCGCTTCGTCACCGAAAAGGCGCTGGCGCGCGGCCTCAAGCCGATCGTGGTGGTCAACAAGGTCGACCGTCCTGCGGCCCGCCCCGACTGGGCGCTGGACCAGACCTTCGATCTGTTCGACCGCCTCGGCGCCACCGACGAGCAGCTCGACTTCCCCACCATCTACGCCTCCGGCCTGGGGGGGTTCGCCGGCCTCGACCCGGATGTGCGCGAAGGGGACATGACGCCGCTGCTGCAGGCGATCGTCGATCACGTCCACCCGCCGCAGGTGGAGCCGGAGGACCCCTTCCAGCTGCAGGTCTCCCAGCTCGACTACAACAGCTACGTCGGTGTCATCGGTATCGGTCGTATCAGCCGCGGTCGCATCAAAGCCAACACCGCCGTGACCGTGGTGGACAAGGACGGTGAGCGCCGTAACGGTCGCGTGTTGCAGCTGTTCGGTTTTCTCGGCCTGGAGCGGGTCGAGGTGGATAACGCACAGGCCGGTGATATCGTCTGTTTCACCGGTCTCGACCCGCTCAACATCTCCGACACCCTCTGCGACCCCAACGCCGTTGAGGCGCTGTCGCCGCTGACTGTCGACGAGCCTACCGTGAGCATGACCTTCCAGGTCAACACCTCGCCCTTTGCCGGCAAGGATGGCAAGTTTGTCACCAGCCGCCAGATTAAGGAGCGTCTGGAGCAGGAGCTGGTACACAATGTGGCGCTGCGCGTCGAACAGGGCTCCGATCCGGACAAGTTCCGCGTCTCCGGTCGCGGCGAGCTTCATCTGTCGGTATTGATCGAGACCATGCGTCGCGAGGGCTTTGAGCTGGGCGTCTCCCGCCCCGAGGTCATCATCCGCGAGATCGATGGCGAGCCGCAGGAGCCCTACGAGCAGGTCACCGTGGATGTGGAGGAGCAGCACCAGGGTGCGGTGATGGAGCGCCTGGGCAACCGCGGCGGCGAGCTCAAGAATATGGAGCCGGACGGCCAGGGCCGGGTACGCCTCGACTACATGATGCCGGCGCGCGGACTGATCGGCTTCCGTACCGAGTTCCTCACCGCTACCCAGGGCTCCGGCCTGATCTATAGCGTCTTCGACCACTACGGTCCGTTCAAGAAGGGTGACTACGGCAATCGTACCAATGGTGTAATGATCGCCAATGCGCCGGGCAAGGCGCTGACCAACGCCCTTTTCAACCTGCAGGAGCGTGGCAAGATGTTTATCGGCCACGGCGAGGAGGTTTACGAGGGGATGATCATCGGCCTGCACTCACGCGATAACGACCTGGTGGTTAATGCCCTGAAGGGTAAGCAGCTGACCAACGTGCGCGCCTCCGGCACCGACGAGGCGCAGAACCTCACCCCGCCGGTGACCCACACCCTGGAGCAGGCGCTGGAGTTTATCGACGACGATGAGCTGGTGGAGGTGACTCCCAACCATATCCGCCTGCGCAAGAAGCTGCTGGTGGAGCATGAGCGCAAGAAAGCGGCGCGGAAAAAGGACTAGGGCACCTTGAACCTTTTGTCCCGGCCACAATCTCAGCATTGAGAACAGTGACCTTTAGGGAGAGAGCAGAATGAAAAGAGCCATTATCCTTCCGTTGGTGGCGGCACTCGGCCTGAGCGGCTGCGCCTCCACCGGCGACAGCGGCACCGCCGAACAGAGCGACAAGACCGTGGCCGGCGCCATCATCGGTGGTCTGATCGGCGGGGTGATCGCCAACAACACCGGCAGCCGCTCCCGCAGCAAGACCGCGGTGGGTGTCATCGCCGGGGCCACCGCCGGCGGTGCCATCGGTAACGCCATGGATGAGAAGGAGCGCAAGATCCGCGATATCGCCAACGAGCGTGACGCCAAGGCGATGGAGGTGGAGCGTCTGCGCGAGGACCTGCTCAGGGTGAGTGTCTCCTCCGAGGCGTCGTTCGACTTCGACCGGGCCGAGATTAAGCCGCAGTTCCGCCCCACGCTGGATAAGGTGGCGCGGGTGCTGCGCGACGACCCCGGATTGCGCATCACGGTGATCGGCTTTACCGACAGCATCGGCAGCGAGAGCTACAACCTGCGCCTCTCCCAGCGCCGGGCCGATGCCACCGCCGACTACCTGGTCAGCCGCGGGGTCGCGCGCAGCCAGATCCTTACCGAAGGGCTGGGTGAGGCCGAGCCCCGGGCCAGCAATATGACCGAAGCGGGCCGCGCACAGAACCGCCGCGTGGAGATCTATCTACAGCAGACCTGATCTTTTCTTCCGTACTCGGTGACACAAGGCGCCCCAGTGGGCGCCTTTTTTGTCTTCACGGCAGCGGTTGTCGTCGGACAGGGTCCGGCCTATGATCGCCTGACCAGTCAACCGATGGATCTATACACCATGCTTAGTCTCTACCCCGAAATCCATCCCTATGTCAGCCACACCATCGCGGTGGAGCCGCCGCACAAGCTCCATGTGGAGGAGTGCGGCAATCCCCACGGTATTCCGGTGGTGTTCGTCCATGGGGGCCCCGGCGCCGGCTGTGAGGACTACCACCGCCGCTTCTTCGACCCGGACCACTACCGCATCATCCTCTTCGACCAGCGCGGTTGCGGTCGCTCCTCGCCCCACGCCTCGCTGGAGAACAACACCACCCAGGCGCTGGTCGCCGATCTGGAGGTGATCCGTGAGCATCTGGGGATCGACAAGTGGCTGCTCTTCGGCGGCTCCTGGGGCTCCACCCTCAGCCTGGTCTACGCCGAGACCCATCCCGAGCGGGTGTCGGGCCTGATTCTGCGCGGGATCTTTCTCTGCCGTCCGCACGAGATCCAGTGGTTCTACCAACAGGGAGCCAGCCGCCTCTTCCCCGAGTATTGGCAAGAGTACCTGGCACCGATCCCGGAGGCGGAGCGAGGCGACATGGTGAGCGCTTACTATCAGCGCCTGAACAGCGATAACGAGATGGAGCGGATGGCAGCCGCCAAGGCGTGGTCGCTGTGGGAGGGCAAGAGCTCCACCCTGCGGCCCAGCGAGGCGGTGGTGGAGCACTTCGGCAACCCCTATACCGCCCTCTCCCTGGCGCGTATCGAGTGCCACTACTTCAAGCACGACACCTTTCTCGAGCCGAACCAGATCCTGCGCGATGCCGCTAGGTTGAAAGGGATCCCCGGGGTCATCGTCCACGGTCGCTACGATGTGGTCTGCCCGGTGGAGAACGCCTGGCAGTTGCACCAGCGCTGGCCCGAGGCGGAACTTAAGATCATCCCCGATGCCGGCCACTCCGCCTCGGAGCCGGGCACGGTGGATGCCCTGGTGCAGGCGACCATCGACTTTGCCGAGCGTCTGGCGTGATCGGACTGCTGCAGCGGGTGACCGAGGCGAGCGTGCGTGTCGGCGGTGAGGTAGTGGGTGAGATAGGCCCCGGCCTGCTGGTGCTGGTCGGGGTGGAGAGGGGCGACACTGAGGCATTGGCGGAGCGTCTGCTGGAGCGTCTGCTGGGCTACCGCGTCTTTGCCGATGCCGAGGGCAAGATGAATCTCAGCCTGCTCGATACCGGCGGAGGCCTGCTGTTGGTGCCCCAATTCACCCTGCCTGCCGACACCCGCAAAGGCAGTCGTCCCAGTTTTACCCCGGCAGCCCCCGCCGATGAGGGTGAACGGCTGTTCAACCACATTCTGGCGCAGGCGCAACAGGCGCATCACACTGTCGCCTCGGGCCGCTTTGGCGCGGATATGCAGGTCTCCCTGATCAATGACGGACCGGTGACCTTTTGGTTACAGGTTCAGCCGAAGTAGGTACTTACTATTATTGTCTGTGCTGGACCTGTTGCGGGCTTAGTGATAATTTCACCGCTCAGAAAACCCAGCCAGCAGAGCGATCCGTACCATGCAATTCAATGTTAGTGACGAGGACATCCGCCACGCAAAGTGGCCTCACGACCTGTTCCTGATCAACCTGATCTTCAACCACATCCTGATGTTTGCCGCCTTTCTTTCGGCCAGCTCGCTGTGGGAGTGGGTGATACTTGTGCCCAGCGCCTCGTTGCTGATCCTCCTCTATACCATCTGGCGGGCACGCAAGGCGCAGCGGGTGGATAGCTGGTATGTGATGTGCCACTGGCAGATCTGCTACCGCCGCAGCAAGATGTTCATCGGTATGATTGTGCTGATGTTGCTGGCGATTATCGGTGTGATGGTGATCTCCGGCGGCAACCCCACACCGATGCAGATCGCACCTGCCGGTGCCGTCATTCTGCCTACCATGGTGATGGTGCTGGTGCTCATCATCCTGGAGACCGAGTCGCTGGATGATGCGCGCAAAGGACGTGTGCCGGACAGTGTCGTTGAGCGCTACCCCGAGCCCGAGGGCCGCTACCAGCCGCTGGAGCAGTAGCCGTCTCCCTTCCCCGTTTCACGACCGGCAACTGTCCGGTCGTTTCTATTTTAGGAGTCGCATTATGGGTCGACACGTCTTTTTAAGCGTTCTGGGGGTCACCCTGGTCGCTGTGGTTCTCGGTGTTTTCGTGATCCCGGGCAAAGAGCCGGGTCCGCGCCACTTTCCCTGGCAGATCACGACGACCGAGGATGGCGGCTCGCGCGTGCTCGGGGTCGAGTTAGGTCGCAGTAGTCTGGGTGAGGCGGAGGTGGCCTTCGGCGAGCCCGCCGAGGTCAGCCTATTCGTCCAGGAGAGTGGAGAGAAGGTGGTGGAGGCCTATTTCGACAATGTGGACGTCAGCGGGATCCGCGCCCGCATCGTCGTCGTGATGGGCTTGGACGAGACCCAACTGGAGGCGATGTACGAACGGGGGGTGCGACTGGCGAACATGGGCGGGGGACGACGCAAGGTGACCCTCTCAGACGAGGACCTACTGTTACTCAAGTCCCTGCCCATCCACAGCATGACCTATATTCCGCGCAGTAATCTGGATGAAGCGGTGGTGGAGCAGCGCTTTGGCCAGCCGGCGGAGCGTATCGCCGAGCCCGACAGCAAAACCGTGCATTGGCTCTACCCGGAGAAGGGGCTGGATGTGGCGCTCAACCCGGAAGAGGATGAGGTGCTGCAGTATGTCCGCCCGGACCAGTTTGAGGTTTTGCTCAGGCCGCTGCGGGAAAGGGGGAGTGAGTGAGTGGTTGCTATGGAGTACAGCTCTTGAGCTGTCAACACTGTAGCCGTGTGATGCCACCTCGAGAGGTGGACTCCAGTGTTGAACCGGAGCATTTGGAGTACAGCTCTTGAGCTGTCAACGCGGTAGCTGGCTAGTTGCTAGATGCTAGGGGAGGGTGTCGTCAGTCGTCAGCGTCGGGGAAGTTTCGACCCACGTGCACGTCACGGCCACCCTTTTTCGGCAGATTCTCCTCATCCTCATCCAGCAGGATTCGCTGGCCGTCGCCTTCGAGGTCGTCGTATTGCCCCTTCTTCACCGCCCAGATCAAGATGCCGACAAAGATGAGGCCGAGGACGATCATACCCGGAATAAGCTTGTAGATGACTTCCATGGGAAAACCCGTATCGCGTGGATTGGAATATGCTGTCTGTGACAGATTGTAACTAATTTGGTTCGCTGTTTGTTGCTGGTTGCTGGTTGCTGGTTGCT
>JBNJGC010000006.1:0-20320 GCA_051747405.1 Pseudomonadota bacterium | reverse complement strand
TGGGAAAACCCGTATCGCGTGGATTGGAATATGCTGTCTGTGACAGATTGTAACTAATTTGGTTCGCTGTTTGTTGCTGGTTGCTGGTTGCTGGTTGCTGGTTGCTAGTTGCTTGTTGCTTGTTGCTTGTTGCTGGGTACACTCTGCTAGCCCCTAGCCCCTAGCCCCTAGCCCCTAGCCCCTAGCCCCTAGCCCCTAGCCCCTAGCCCCTAGCCCCTAGCCCCTAGCCCCTAAAAAGCGTACGGATTCTGGCCGCGTTGCCGATCACCAGCAGCGAGCTGATGGGCATGGAGATGGCCGCTACCAGTGGGGTGATATAGGCCATCATGGCCAGCGGGACCATGATGATGTTGTAGGTGAAGGAGATGCCGATGTTTTGGCGGATGGTGCGCAGGGTGCGGCGCGATAGCGCCGTGGCCTGACGAACCTTCTGCAGCTCGTCGCTCATCAGCACGATGTCGGCGCTCTCCACCGAGACCTCGGTGCCGGAGCCGACGGCGATGCCGACATCGGCGCGGATCAGTGCCGGAGCATCGTTGACACCGTCACCGACCATGGCCACCTGCTGCCCCTTCTGCTGGAGTTCACGAATGACCTGGTCCTTGTCTTGTGGCAGTACCTCGGCGATGACATCCATTCCGCCGAGTTGCTCAGCCACCGCCTCGGCAACGCGGCGACGATCGCCACTGAGCAGGGTCATGTGGATCCCGTCCCGGCGCAAGGCATCCACCAGCGCCCTGGCGTCGGACCGGAGCTCGTCGGCGATGGCCAGCAGGCCTGCGTAGCTGCCGTCGATCCCCACATGCACACAACTGTACGCCTCGGCTTCGAGCTTAAAGCTATGCTGTTCAAGGGCGCTATCGAGACTGATTCCGTGTTGGCCAAGCCATGCGGCGGTGCCAATGATCACCTCACGCCCTTCAACGTCGCCTTTTACCCCATGGCCCGGGAGGCTTTGGAACCTTTCCGGTGTGGCGCCGGGTTGCAGCAGGTGGCGCGATTCAGCCTCTTCCGTTACGGCGCGGGCAATATTGTGTTCGGAGTAACGCTCGACCACCGCGGCCAGACGTAGCAGGGTGGCTTCGTCGACGAGCCCTGTCGGTAGGATCTTCTGTAGCCTCATCACTCCGGTGGTCAGTGTGCCGGTCTTGTCGAAGACCACATGGTTGATCTGCGACAGGGTCTCCAGCACGGCACCGTTTTTGACCAGGATGCCGTGGCGCGCCCCCTGTCCCGAGGCGACCGCAATGGCCATGGGCGTGGCGAGGCCAAAGGCGCACGGGCAAGTGATGATCAGCACCGAGGTGGCCGCCATCAGCGCCAGCTCGAACTCCGTCCCGATCCAGATGGCAAAGGTGATACTGGCCAGCAGCAGGGTGGCCATGACGAACCAGGGGACGATGCGATCGGCCATGCACTGAATCGGTGCCTTGGAGGCCTGGGCCTCCTCCACCAGGGCGATGATCTTGCCCAGAGAGGTGTTCTGTAAGGTGCCGGTGACGCGCACGGTCAAGGCGCTGCTGGTGTTGTGTGTGCCGGCGGAGACGGTGTCTCCAGCCTGCTTGGCCACCGGTTCCGATTCACCGCTGAGCATCCCTTCGTCCACACTGCTGCGCCCATCGACGACAACCCCGTCTACCGGGATCTTGTTGCCCGCCTTGACCAGCACCAGCTGCTCGGGTTTTACACTGCGGATGGGGGTGATCTTCTCCTCACCCTCCAGCAGCACGGTCGCCACACGCGGTTGCAGATCCATAAGACGCTGGGAGGCGGCCACGGCGTGGCGCTTGGACATGGCCTCCAGATAGCGCCCTACCAGGATGACGAAGATGAAATTGACCACCGTGTCGAAGTAGACCTCGCCCACGTCCGTGCCGCTGAGCGTCACGTAGACCGAGTAGAGGTAGGTGGTGGTGGCGCCGATGGCGATGGGTAGATCCATCGTCAGGTGCCAGTTGCGCAAGCCCGACCAGGCGCCTTTGAAGAAGGGCCAGCCGGAGTAGAAGAGGGTGGGGGTGGCGAGGGCAAAGCCCAGCCATTGGAACAGACCGAGGAACTGGCCGTCGTCCGCGGTATCGGCGCCGGTGTAGAGGGCGATGGAGATCCACATCAGGTTCATCATGGCGAAGCCGGCGAAGGCCATGCGGAAGAGCAGCGCGAGGTTCTGCTTCTTTATCGCCCCCTCCGCCGCTTCCGGGTCGAAAGGCACCGAGGTATAGCCGATCTCACCGAGCCGCTGAATGATGGTCGAGAGCTGAACCTGCCGGTTATCCCAACGCAACAGGAGCCGCTTGCCGGAGAGGTTGACCTGGGCACGAAGCACACCGGGGATGCGGCTGAGGGTACGTTCGATCAACCAGACGCAGGCGGCGCAGTGGATCCCCTCGACTAGAAGATGGATCTCACGTTCCTGGCCGAGGTCGCGAACGAACTCCTCCTGCACCTCGTCCAGATCGTAGAGACCGACATCCTTGGGTGGTTCTGGCGGAGGGCCGAGTAGGGTGCCGTCGGGGGTGCGCTGGTAGAACCCCTCCAGCCCGGCATCGTAGATGACTCGACAGACCGACTGGCAACCCAGGCAGCAGAACGCTCTCGGCTTACCGTCGATCTCTTCGGTAAAAGGTTCTTCGGGAGGAACCGGCAAGCCGCAGTGAAAGCAACTGTCCGTCTCGGCAGTCTCAGAGCGCCCCATGATGGCTGGTACGGTTACGGTGCGGCGACGTTAATGCGTCGGGCGATCTCCAACTCGTCCTCGCCGCGCTTGACCACCACTTTGAGATCCCAGATCCCCTTTAGCGGCAGGTTCAGGCGTGTTTGGTAGACACCGCGGGCAACGCGATCCATCTCGGCGTAGATGTCGGCAGAGGCGTCGGAGGGGCGGTAGGCTTGCATGCTGACTTGCGCCTCCTTCAGGGGCTGACCGATGCGGTCCACGATGCTGACGCTGTAGCTGGTGCTACTGCCGGCGACAATCTTCTCAGGGCTCTGCAGGGTGATATCCCAGCCGAGGCGTTTGCGCGCCTCAAGCTGCTGCGTGAAGGTCTCCTCCTGGTAGCGCCCCTTCTCGTAGTAGTCCTTTTCCACCAGCCCGGGGTCGGTTTTAAAGGCGGTGACGATGAACGCCACATTGACCAGAACGACAACGCTGAGCAGGCCCAGCCAACCCAAAACCCATGGGTTACGCAGCGCCTGCTTATTATCTTGAGAGATTGACATTCTCTACCTCAACTCGCGTTTGTCGGCTGCCGTGTACGACAGCCGCCCAGCACTTAATGCTGGCTGAAGAATGCCCCTTCGTAGCTCACCCTCTGCTCGGGGTTATCCACGTTGTAGACCGTGAAGGTCACCGGCTCTCGCGGCTCAAGCCCGTCGGCCGGAATGCGGATATAAACATTGTGTGAGCGGAGCTTGCCAGATTCTACACGCAAAGGCTCATCCGCCGCCAGTAGCCGCAGATTATCGGGCCCATCGGCCGTCACCTTCACATCCATGGTTTCGTCCAGCTTGTTGAGGATCTTCAGTGTGTACTGGTTCTGGATGCTGCCGTCACTCATGGGCACGAACAGCGGCTGGCGCTGGTGAATGACTTTCAGCTCGATACTGCCCAGATGGGTCAGGCCGTAGAGGATGCCGGTGGCGGCGATGAGCATGATGGTCATGTAGACCAGTGGCCGCGGACGCTGCCAGAATTTCTTCACCGGTGTGCCCTCGATCTCATCCAGCGAGGCGTACCGGATCAGCCCTTTGGGTTTGCCGATCTTCTCCATCACTGAATCGCAGGCATCGATGCAGAGGGCACAGGTGATGCAGCCCTCTTGCTGGCCGTTGCGGATATCGATCCCGGTCGGGCAGACGGCCACGCACTGGTTACAGGAGATGCAGTCCCCTTTGCCCGGTTCGGTCTCGCCCTTTTTGAGCTTGCCGCGTGGCTCTCCGCGGTTGAAGTCGTAGGTGGGGAGAATGGTTTCACGGTCGTACATGACACCCTGGATGCGGGCGTAGGGGCAGAGCCAGAAACAGACCTGCTCGCGCATAAAGCCTGCGAGCAGGAAGGTGCCGGCGGTAAACAGGCCGAGCACCGCCCAGGCGATGGGCGAGGCGGAGAGGGTCAGATAGCTGTGCCACAGCTCATAGGCATCGGTAAACCAGGCGGCGAAGGTGATGCCGGTGAGCATGGAGATAATCAGCCAAATGAAGTATTTGGTCGCTCTCAGGCGCAGTTTCTTGCCATCCAGCGGGGCATCCTTTAGCTTTTTGCGCTTACTGGGGTTACCTTCGATCTTCTCCTCGATCAGGGTGAAGATATCGGTCCAGACGGTCTGGAAGCAGAAATAGCCACAGAAGACCCTTCCGGCGATGGAGGTGACTACCGCAAGGAGGATGGCGAAGAAGAGCAGTGTGAGCGATAGCAGCCACACATCCTGGGGCAGGATGGTGATATCAAAGATGTGGAACTTGCGGTTGGGGATGTCGAACAGTACCGCCTGACGGTCGCCCCAGCGCACATAGGGCCCCAGGAAGAAGACCAACCAGGTGAGCATGGTGAACCATTTGATGGTGCGGAACTTGCCCGGCATGCGCTTGGCAAAGACGGTGCCGGCATCCACGTTGACATGCCAGGTGCCCTCCTCATCATAGAGGGAGTCGGCGTGTTTCTGTTTGGAGTCTGATGTTTCGTTCACATGTGCCTCCTGCCCAGGCGCTTGCAGCACGTGCCGGGCCATCGCTGGGTGAAAATAGGTTGGTGAAAGGGGGAGCCTTTCAGCAGCCTACTCGCCACCTGCCGCCGCCACCTTGATTCAGATCATATCGGTGCGGCGTTGCGATATTAGCATACTCTAATAAAAAAAGGGGGGATTTTCATCCCCCCTTTACTAAAGCTACAACGCTGTTGGTTGTTATCCCGTG
Source organism: Pseudomonadota bacterium (assembly GCA_051747405.1). GTDB lineage: Bacteria > Pseudomonadota > Gammaproteobacteria > Thiohalomonadales > Thiohalomonadaceae > JAPHTQ01. Next base: position 15,412 of record JBNJGC010000006.1, on the reverse strand, counting down.
CCGAGATCAGTCATCGGAATGTGTCGTTTTGATGAGTTTGGCCACACGAATGCCAACAACGATCAAAACGGCAATTGAGCCGACCACGGCCATGATTGACCAGAAAGCTACTGCATCCATCGTTACTTCCCCTCTTGGTTGGGGCCGCATGCTGAGGGCATGCGGCCCTGATCATGGGTTCTTTTTTTACTCAACTCAGCTCACGCTTAGAGGCCAACGTCGAACTGCTTGACGTAGATGGCGAGCTTCTTGATATCGGTCTCGCTCAGCTTGCCACCACCGAACTTGGGCATCTCTGCGTTGCGGGTTTCGTCCGGGTACTGGGTGTCGTTAACCCCGTAGAGGATGGTGTGCTTGACGCTGGCACGCTGATCCTCGGCGGCGAAGCGCCAGATGCTGTCGGTCAGGTTGGCGGCGCCAAGCATCTGGTTGCCGCTACCGTCGGGACCGTGGCAAGCGAAGCAGCCCTTCTGCTGATAGAGAGGGGTGCTGGTCGGGTCGCCGGCCATGACCGCATCGGTCAACTCATCGGCCTCGGCGTCGGTAAGGCGATCGGCGTGCGAGGGCATGATGCCGTTACGACCGTTGACGATGGTCTCTTCGATCTTGGCCACAGAGCCGCCGTAGAGCCAGTCGTCGTCGATAAGCGACGGATAGTTGGGGTTGCCCTGACCGTTGGAGCCGTGACAGGCGGCGCAGTTGTCACCGAACAGTACCTTACCCGAGCGCTTGACGTACTGGTAGAGGTCGCTGTTGGTGTCCGCCAGGATGGTGGCGGCGGCGCCCTCAGGGTCGGACTCGAGCAGGGCCTGGAAGCTGCCTTCATACTCGGCACGCTGCTCCTCGATGGCTTTGAGGTCCTCCTTGTACTCACCGATGGAGGTCCAGCCGGTGAAGCCCTTGGTGTGGGTGGTCAGCATCGGCCACATGGGATAGATCAGGCCGTAGACCAGCACCAGGATCCAGCTGGCATGGAAGCCGATCATCCACCACTTGGGCGGGTCATTGGTCAATTCACGCAGGTTGTCGTCCCACACGTGTCCGGTGTCCGGAGCACCATACGGATTGCTGTTATCACTCATTTTCTCTTCTCCGTTTCGATAGTGTCATCGTCATCCTTCTCTGCCTCGAAGAGGAGGTGACGCTGAGACTCGAGTTTCTCTTTGTTCTTCGGATGAAAGGTGAATACGTAGGCCCAGATCATCAGTGCCAGGATGCCGACGGTGACAATCAGGCCGATCCAATCGGACAGCGTCATCGCTGCCCAATCGGTTTGGAAGTATTCTTTCAGACTCTCCATTACTGGCGGTAGTCCTTGTTCTCATCCAGATCAGCCATAGTGCCGAGCACCTGCAGGTAGGCGACGATGGCATCCATCTCGGTCTTGCCGCTCAGCTCGTCTGCCGCTGCGATGTCATCCTCGGTGTAGGGCACCTTGAGGATGTCTTTCATGCGGCGCATGGCTTTCTTGGTAAATACCGCGTCTACCTGGTTCTCGGCGAGCCAGGGGTAGTTCGGCATTACCGACTCGGGGACTACAGAGCGCGGGGCCTTCAGATGGCGAATGTGCCAATCGTCGGAGTATTTGCCGCCAACACGGGCCAGGTCCGGGCCGGTACGCTTGGAGCCCCACTGGAAGGGGTGGTCGTACATCGACTCGGAGGCGAGGCTGTAGTGGCCGTAGCGCTCTTTCTCGTCACGGAAGGGACGAATCATCTGTGAGTGACAGGTGTAGCAGCCTTCACGGATGTAGACTTCACGCCCGGCAAGCTCCAGTGCGGTATAGGGACGCACACCGTCGCCGGCGCTCCACTCGGTCAGCGGCTTGCGCTCTGTAGTGGAGACGCCGTTTTGCCAGACGATCTCGGGGTGCTGGTTGTGCTCCATGGTCTCATCCAGGTAGAACAGCGGAACAATCTCCACCGCACCCGGGATGGCGACCAGGATGGCCAGCATGAATACCATCAGGAAGACGTTACGCTCCGTCTTGTCCTGAAACTTTGTCGAATGGATTTGATCAGCCATTGTTATTAGTCCTCCTTATCCGGCTTAGGCGTTCGCGGTAGCGGCAGATGCGCTACGCTGGCCAACGGCCTGACGGATGGTCATTACCACGTTGTAGAGCATGATGGCGCCACCCAGCCAATAGATCATGCCGCCAATGGCGCGCATGGCATAGTAGGGGTGCATCTCGGCGACGGACTCGGCGAAGGTGTAGGTCAGGGTGCCGAACTCGTCGTAGTCGCGCCACATCAGGCCCTGCATGATGCCGGATACCCACATCGCGGTGATGTAGACCACAGCGCCGATGGTGGCGAGCCAGAAGTGGAGGTTGACCAGCTTGGCCGAGTACATGCGGGTGTTCCACAGTTTCTCGGTCATGTGGTAAAGGGCACCGGCGGCGACCATGGCAACCCAACCCAGCGCACCGGAGTGCACGTGACCGACGGTCCAGTCGGTGTAGTGGGAGAGGGCGTTAACGGTCTTGGAGGACATGACCGGGCCTTCGAAGGTGGACATGGCGTAGAAGGCCAGGGACATGATAAGGAAGCGCAGGATGTAGTCATCGCGCAGCTTATCCCAGGCGCCGGATAGGGTCATCATACCGTTGATGGCACCACCCCAGGAGGGGATGATCATCGCCAGAGAGACGGCGGCACCCAGTGAGCCGGTCCAGTCGGGCAGGGCGGTGTACTGCAGGTGGTGCGCGCCCAACCATACGTAACCGAACATCAGCGCCCAGAAGTGGATAACGGACAGACGATAGGAGAATACCGGGCGGTTGGCCTGCTTGGGTACGAAGTAGTACATGATACCCAGGAAGCCGGCGGTCAGGTAGAAGCCTACCGCGTTGTGACCCCACCACCACTGGATCATGGCGTCCTGTACCCCGGAGAAGACGGAGTAGGAGTTCCACATATCGACCGGAATGGCCAGGGAGTTGACCACGTGCAGGTAGGTGATCATCACCATCATACCCATGAAGAACCAGTTGGAGACGTAGATGTGGCTGGTCTTGCGCTTGGCGACGGTCATCACAAAGTTGATGGCGTAGGCGAGCCACACAACGGCGATGAGGATGTCCAGCGGCCACTCCAGCTCGGCGTACTCCTTACCGGAGGTCAGGCCCAGCGGGAGGGTGACGACGGCTGCGACGATGATGACGTTCCAGCCCCAGAAGGTGAACCACGCCATCTTGTCGCTCCACAGACGCACGCCGCAGGTGCGCTGTACGGAGTAGTAGGCAGTAGCCATCAGGGTACAGCCGCCGAAGGCGAAGATCACCGCATTGGTATGCAGCGGACGCAGGCGACCGAAGGACAGCTCGGCCATGTCGAAGTTGAGAACCGGCCAAGCCAGCTGTGAAGCCACGAGTACACCCACCAGGGTGCCCACGACCAGGTAGACGACGGCCATGACGGTGAACCACCGCACGACGTCGAAGTTGTATTTCTCTACTTGTGTCGTTTCCACGAGTAGTCTCCTTTATGTTGTTGCAAAATTGTTATGCCCAAACACGGATGCCCAAGGGCTACCACCCAAAGAGGTTGTGCAGGTAGCTGAGCAGAGGTATCAAACCCCCGGTTTTACTGGTTGTGCTGATACTATCTGTCGGTTATCGCCTCCCTCAGTTAATCTGCGTTTACCTGCCGGCATGCACCTGTGGGCACACACCCTCCTGAAAACAAAACACGCACCTGTCATGGGGGATTTTGGGTGATTCGACAGGCCAGTGTCGAGATTGATGCTACTGCCTGTGCGGCGGGGACTGCGAACGCTTACAAAGGGCTTTAATTTTTTCGCATAACCCTATAAGAAAGCTAAAGTATTCTGAAGTGCAGTGCCGCTACGCTACGCGGTAAAAACCCCCAAGTTCTCCTCGTAGCGGATAGAATGGTAGACGAAAAGACGATACCAGAACATTGATTTTTGTCAATTAGTGGGCCATTTGCCACAGAATTTGCAAAAAGCGTGTTGTTTCACCCACTCCGCTCTGCGGCGGAACATTATATATGGATGTACGCTTCAGCCCGGGACCGGCAGCTCCTGCGGATTGGGGGCGTTGGCGATGTCGCGGAGCCGGGGAAGGTCGGTGATGCAGACGTGTTTGCGCTGTACGCTGAGCAGCCCCTCATCCTGGAAACGGGTGAACAGCCGGCTGACGGTCTCTACCGCCAGCCCCAGGTAGTTGCCGATATCGTTGCGCGACATGCTGAGGTAAAAATCGGTGGGGGAGAAGCCGCGCTGGTGGTAGCGGTTGGAGAGGCTCAGCAGCAGTGCAGCCAGTCGCTCCTCGGCGCTCTTTTTGCCCAGTAGCATCAGCAGGGACTGGTCGTGCAGGATCTCCTTGCTCATGATCTTCAACAGCTGGTGCTGCAGGCTGGGAAGGCGCATGCTCAGCTCCTCCAGCCGGTCGAAGGGGATTTCGCAGATGCTGGTGGTCTCCAGCGCCTTGGCGGCGCAGGGGTGGTGGCCGAGGTTGATGGCGTCGAGCCCCAGCAGCTCGCCCGGCAGGTGGAAGCCGGTGACCTGCTCGTGGCCGTCCTCGGTGGGGCTGTAGGTCTTGATCGAGCCGGAGCGCACCGCGTAGATGGCCTGGAAGGGGTCATTCACCCGAAACAGGTGCTCACCCCGTTTGACCGGTCGACGGCGCTTGATGATGCTGTCCAGTTCGTCCAGCTCACGGGCGTCGATGCCCACGGGCAGGCAGAGCTGGAATAGATTGCAATCCTTGCAGGCGACCTTGATTTGGTCGAGTTTGATGGCGTTGGTTTCTGCCGCTGGCGACATGGCAGCCGGCTCCGCTGTGAAGAGGTCAGCGGAAATCCTCTTACATTTCCCCCCTGGATGCAATACGCCCAGGGTGAGCGCATACTTACATAATACCCCGCGTACAGCTAGTGTAAGCCTTTGATTTACGGTACGCCGTGAATCCCTCCCTGGAGGCTCGATTGCCGCGTCCTTGCGGCAGACGACCGTAAATCAAGGGTTTACACCAGCGATGACAAAATATGCGGTTGCCCTGGCAATACGCCCTCCCTCCAAAGTGAGTGGGTACTTACCCGCTTCCACGGCAGCCGTACTCCGGGGGAGTGTGAATCTGCGCCCACCCTGACCCGGCGCAAGGCGGTTTCCCGTGCGCGGCGGCCACCCCGGCTGCGCGGTGCGGAGGGTTTTTCGCTGCAATCGCCGCCGGTTTATTTAAACACTCCGCGGTTAGGAGTATGCTATAGGGCTCTTTTGTGAAGGTTCAGTGAGGATCCCCCCATGGCTGAGCGCAGGGCCACGGTAAAACGCGACACCCTTGAGACCCGTATCGAGGTGAGTGTCGACCTCGACGGCAGCGGCGAAGGCCGTTTCGACACCGGTGTGCCGTTTCTCGAACACATGCTGGATCAGGTGGCCCGCCATGGGCTGATCGACATCGAGGTCAAGGCTGAGGGGGATCGACACATCGATGACCACCACACGGTGGAGGATATCGGCATTACCCTCGGTCAGGCCTTCGCCCAGGCGGTGGGGGACAAAAAGGGCATCCGACGTTACGGTCACGCCTATGTGCCGCTGGATGAGGCGCTCTCGCGGGTGGTGGTCGACTTCTCGGGTCGGCCCGGGCTGGAGCACCATGTGGTCTATCCACGGGCGCGCATCGGCCAGTTCGATGTGGATCTGTTTCAGGAGTTTTTCCAGGGTTTCGTCAACCACGCCCAGATGACCCTGCATGTGGATAACCTGCGCGGGGCGAATGCCCACCACATCGCCGAGACCATCTTCAAGGCCCTCGGTCGGGCCTTGCGTGTCGCCCTCGAGGCGGACGCACGCATGCAGGGGATCACCCCTTCGACCAAGGGCAGCCTCTAAAGCCCCCGACAGACCTATATCCAGACAGCGAGAGAACACTTCGATGAGCAGTGTGGCAGTGATCGACTACGGCATGGGCAACCTCCACTCGGTTGCCAAGGCCCTGGAGCACACCGGGCGGGCGGGTCAGATCCGGGTGACCCACGATGCCGAGCAGATCCGCTCGGCCGACCGGGTGGTGTTGCCCGGAGTCGGGGCGATTCGAGACTGTATTGCCGAGATCCGGCGCCTGGAGCTCGATGAGGTGATTGCCGAGGTGGCACGGAGCAAGCCCTTCCTGGGTGTCTGCGTCGGTATGCAGGCGCTGATGGATTTCAGTGAGGAGAACGGCGGCACCGAGTGCCTGGGGATCCTCCCCGGCCAGGTACACCACTTCGGTGAGGCGCTGCAGGACCCGCAGACCGGCGCCAGCCTCAAGGTGCCGCATATGGGCTGGAACCGGGTCCATCAGGAGCGGGCGCACCCCCTGTGGCAGGGGGTTGAGCAGGATGCCCGCTTCTACTTCGTCCACAGCTACTATGTCACCCCGGCCGAGGAGAGCTACCTGGCCGCCAGTGCCCACCACGGTGTGCGTATCGCCGCCGCGCTGGCGCATGAGAACATCTTCGCCGCCCAGTTCCATCCGGAGAAGAGCCAGCATGCCGGACTGCAACTCTACGCCAACTTCCTGGACTGGGACGGCGAGGCGTAACCAACACCGTGCGGACGCCATTACGGTGTCACGATGACCAACGAGCTACAGCGGTCCCCTCGGGTGACCGCAAGAAGAGGAACAGTGTAATGTTGTTGATCCCCGCCATCGATCTGAAGGACGGCAAGTGTGTGCGACTCCGACAGGGGCGCATGGAGGACACCACCGTCTTCTCCGACGACCCGGTGGCGATGGCCGCCAAGTGGGTCGAGGCCGGTGCGCGGCGGCTGCACCTGGTTGACCTCAACGGCGCCTTCGAAGGCAAGCCGGTCAACGGTGAGGTGGTGCATGCCATCGCCGAGGCCTTCCCTGAGGTGCCGATCCAGATCGGCGGCGGTATTCGTGACGAGGAGACCGTGCAGAGCTACCTCGATGCCGGGGTGCAGTACGTCATCATCGGCACCAAGGCGGTCAGCGCGCCCCACTTTATCAATGACCTCTGCCTGGAGTTCCCCGGCCACATCATCGTCGGTCTCGACGCCAAGGATGGTAAGGTTGCCATCGACGGTTGGTCCAAACTCTCCAAGCACGACGTGATCGACATGGCCAAACACTTCGAGGAGGATGGCGTCAGCGCCATCGTCTATACCGATATCGGTCGCGACGGCATGATGACCGGGGTCAATGTCGAGGCGACGCTCAAGCTGGCGCAGTCGGTCAATATCCCGATCATCGCCTCCGGCGGCATCACCAACCTGGATGATGTGCGCCGCCTGTGCGAGGTCTCCGCTGAGGGGATCAGCGGGGCGATTACCGGTCGGGCGATCTACGAGGGCAGTCTCGACTTTGCCGAGGGCCAGAGGTTGGCCGACGAGCTTAGCCCCGACAACCCGCTCTGAGTAAGCACGGATAAACACTATGGCACTGGCGAAACGCATCATCCCCTGTCTCGACGTCGACAATGGCCGCGTGGTCAAGGGCGTGCAATTTGTCGATATCCGCGATGCCGGCGATCCGGTGGAGATCGCCAAGCGCTATGACGAACAGGGCGCTGACGAGCTCACCTTTCTCGACATCACCGCCTCCTCCGACGAGCGCGAAACCATGGTCCATGTGGTCGAACAGGTCGCCGGCCAGGTCTTCATCCCGCTCACCGTCGGCGGCGGTATCCGCAAGGTGGAGGATATCCGCCGCATGCTCAACGCCGGGGCCGACAAGGTGGCGATCAACACCGCCGCGGTGTTCAATCCGGAGTTCGTCAAAGAGGCGGCGGAGCGGTTCGGCTCCCAGTGCATCGTCGTCGCCATCGACGCCAAGCAGGTGACGGACAATCCGCCCAAGTGGGAGATCTTTACCCACGGTGGGCGCAAGCCCACCGGTATCGACGCGGTGGAGTGGGCCAAACGCATGGTCGAGTACGGCGCCGGCGAGATCCTGCTCACCAGCATGGACCGCGACGGCACCAAAAACGGTTTCGACCTGGCACTCACCCGCGCCGTGTCCGATGCGGTGCAGGTACCGGTGATCGCCTCCGGCGGCGTCGGCAACCTCGACCACCTGGCCGAGGGGGTCACGGAAGGTCATGCCGAAGCGGTGCTGGCGGCGAGTATCTTCCACTTCGGTGAGTACAGCATCGAAGAGGCAAAAAAATGCATGGCCGGGCATGGTATCGAGGTTCGGTTGTAAAGGATTTTTAACGCAGAGGGCGCGGAGGCGCAGAGATCGCAGAGGGGGAGTGGGCCGGTTGGTTTGGCGTCATTGCCAGATACAGGGTGACGCAACAACCCCGCGTAATGCAACAAACAGCCTGCTTCGCGCTGCTCGCAGTGGCAATCGTCAGCAACAAGGCTGAAGCTGTTATAAACTTTGCGCCCTCTGCGTCTAGGCGATACGTTCCTGACATCGCCAACCGACTACATCCGTGTAGTCGTCTGCGACCTTTGCGTTAAATGGTTTTAAATATGAATTGGCTGGACGAGATTAAGTGGACTGAGGACGGACTGGTGCCGGTGATTGCCCAGGAGGCGTCCAGCGGCGATGTGGTGATGTTCGCCTGGATGAATCGCGAGTCGCTGGCACTCACCGCCAAGAAGGGCGAGGCGGTCTACTTCTCCCGCTCGAGGGGCAAGCTGTGGCACAAGGGCGAGGAGTCGGGCCATGTGCAGAGGGTCAAATCGATCCGTGTCGACTGCGACAAGGATGTGGTGCTGCTCAGCATCGAGCAGGTGGGCGGTATCGCCTGCCACACCGGTCGCCACAGCTGTTTTTATCATGAGTTGCGAGGCGATGAGTGGGTGGCGGTTGAGCCTGTGATCAAAGACCCTAAACAGATCTACAAGTGATAGTAAAATGAGCGATACGCTGAACAAACTGGCCGAGGTGCTGGAGTCGCGCAAGGGCGCCGACCCGGAGAGCTCCTATGTGGCCAAGCTCTACAGCAAGGGGCTGGATGCGATCCTGAAGAAGGTGGGCGAAGAGGCCACCGAAACGGTGATGGCGGCCAAAGACGGTGAGCCCGACAAGATTATCTACGAGGTGGCGGACCTCTGGTTTCACACCCTGGTGCTGCTCAAGCACAAAGAGCTGGAGCCGCAGCAGGTGCTGGACGAGTTGGAGCGCCGCTTCGGTCTGTCCGGTCTGGAAGAAAAAGCAAATCGGAATACATGATGACTGACTGTCTCTTTTGCAAGATCCTCAATGGCGAGATCCCCTCTGACAAGGTTTATGAGGACGACAAGGTCTGCGTCTTTCGCGATATCAATCCGAAGGCGGAGGTGCATCTTCTGATGATCCCGCGTGAGCATATCGCCAGCCTGAACGAACTGACACCGGAGCACGATGCGCTGATGGCGCATATGCTGCGTCTGCTGCCGCAACTGGCGCAGGAGCAGGGGCTCGATGAGGGCTTCCGCACCATTATTAACACCGGTAAGGGGGGCGGCCAGGAGGTCTTCCACCTGCATATTCATCTTCTCGGCGGCAGTAACCTGCCGGGTTTTTAACACACTGGAGTAAGGCAAATGGGTATTAGTATCTGGCAACTTCTTATCGTTCTGGCCATCGTGATCCTGCTCTTCGGCACCAAGAAGCTGAAGAATATCGGCGGCGATCTCGGCGGTGCGGTCAAAGGTTTCAAAAAGGCGGTCAAGGATGGCGAGGGGGAGAAGGGCAGTGAGAGTGAGGACAACGCCCAGCTGGAGAAGAAAGATGAAGAGGGTACTGTCATCGAAGGTGAGTCGAGCAAGGAGAAGGACAAGGCCTGAGCCCTGTCCCGTACCGGTCCCGTGTTGCCCTTTCACCCCATAGGCATGGTCGATGTTTGATATCGGATTTTGGGAGTTGTCACTGATCGCCGTGGTCGGCCTGCTGGTCATCGGCCCCGAGCGCCTGCCCAAGGTGGCGCGTACTGTCGGCCTCTGGGTCGGTCGTATGCGCGGCTTCGTCACCTCGGTGAAGGCCGATATCGACAAGGAGCTGCGGGCCGAGGAGCTCAAGCGGGTGATGGAGGAGCACACCCGCAGTAGCGGCATCCACGAGATCCTGGAAGAGACCAAATCCAGTGTGGAAGAGATGAATAAGCCCGACTACCTGGTACGGGCGATGCAGGATGAACAGGGCAAGGGCAGCCCTGCCGCCGAGACCCGTGCCGACAACGGCGGCGATGCCGGTAAGAGCGGTGAGGCGGTGCAGGCGCCGAGCGCGGACGAGACCGAAAAGGGCGAACAGGCCCAGAGTGAACCGGCGAAAAAGCATGAGCAGTAAGGACAAGCACACCCACAACCCGGAAGAGGGCGAGCAGCCCCTGCTGACCCATCTGGTCGAGATGCGCGATCGCCTGCTGCGCGCGGTGCTGGTGGTGCTGCTGCTGTTCGTGGGGATCTTCTACTTCGCCAACGACCTCTACCACATTATCGCCACCCCGCTGATGGCCCACCTGCCGGAGGGGGCGAGCATGATCTCGACCAAGCCGGCCGGCACCTTCTTCACCCCGATGAAGCTGGCGCTGGTGCTGTCGATCTTCCTCGCCATGCCCTTCATCCTCTATCAGCTGTGGGCCTTTGTGGCGCCGGGGCTCTATACCCACGAGCGCAAGCTGATCATTCCGCTGCTCTTCTCCAGCACCCTGCTCTTCTACGCCGGTATGGTGTTCGCGTACTACGTGGTATTCCCGTTGATGTTCGGCTTCTTCATCAACGTCGCCCCGCAGGGGGTCGAGGTGATGACCGACATCACCGAATACCTCGACTTTGTGCTCAAGATCTTCTTCGCCTTCGGCATCGCCTTTGAGGTGCCCATCGCCACCATCCTGCTGGTTTACATCGGCGCCACCACGCCGGAGAGCCTGCGACAGAAGCGCCCCTATATCATCGTCGGCGCCTTCGTCATCGGTATGATGCTCACCCCGCCGGATATCATCTCCCAGACTTTGCTGGCGCTGCCCATGTGGGTACTGTTTGAGATCGGTCTGCTGGCATCGAGCTATTTCCTGAAACTCAAGCGCCAACGCCAGGATGAGCAGGCACAACAGGAGCTTGAGGAGGAGGCGCTGGATAGCGATGAGGATATGGAGGCGGCGCTGGATCGCTATGAAGCGGAGGAGCAGGGTGTGCGCTCCGACAGTGAGGAGGGCGGCGAGAAGCCGTAGCCCCGCGCCGAGCTGACACTTCACCGCTGAGCAGCTACGCTCATGCGTAAGGCTGAGTTGGAGGCTTGGGGATGCGCGCCATACTGCTACTGTTTCTGCTGTTAGGCACGGCGCCGCTGTGGGCGGCGAGCCCGCTACAGAATCACCCCTCAGCCTACCTGGCGCAGCACGCCGACGACCCGGTCCGCTGGCGGACCTGGAGCGAGTCGGTCTGGCAGCTGGCGCAGTCCGAGGGTAAACCGCTGTTCATCTCAAGCGGCTACTTCGCCTGTCACTGGTGCCATGTGATGCAGCGGGAGAGCTTTCGTGACGAGGCGATCGCCCGGCAGCTCAACCGCCACTTCATCCCGGTCAAGATCGACCGTGAACTGCGCCCCGACGTCGATGCTGCACTGTTCGAGATTGTCGAGCAGCAGCAGGGCGTGGCCGGCTGGCCCCTTAATGTTTTTCTCACCCCCCGAGGGGAGCCGCTCGCTGCCGTGGTCTATCAGCCGGCGCCGCGCTTTGCCGCCACGGTGGAGGCGGTACGCAGACAGTGGGAGGGTTTTCGGCCCGGCAAGCCGCCGGCGGATAAGGGGCGGCCCGCGGGTGCGGAGATGGCGGTATCAGCACTGCGTGAGCGCCTGGAGGCGGCCCTGCTGGAGGCGCTGGCGCGGCAGGGAGACTACCTCTCGGGCGGCTTCGGCGATGGCAGCAAATTCCCCAGGGTGCCGCTGTTGACCCTGCTGCTGGAGCACTACCGCGACGACCCCGATGTCGCTGAGCTGCTGCAGCTGACCCTGGAGCAGATCCGCACCCAGGGGCTGCGGGATCACCTCGGCGGTGGCTTCTTCCGCTACACCGTCGATCCGCAGTGGCGCGAACCCCACTTTGAAAAGATGCTCTACGACAACGCCCAGCTGGCGCGCCTCTACCTGCGTGCGGCTGAGAGGTTGGATGAGCCGCGCTACCGCCGTCTCGGTGAGCAGACCCTCGATTTTATGTTGCGCAATCTCTGGCATCCGCGTGGCGCCCTGGTGGGGAGTCTCTCGGCGCTGGATAGTGAAGGGCGCGAGGGGGGCTACTATCTTTGGCGTCGAGAGGAATTGGCCGAGCTGCTCGATGAGCAGGCGCTGTCGCTGCTGAATGAAGCGTGGTCACTGGACTCGGCACCGGCGCTGGAGCACGGTTTTGTGCCGCTTATCGAGGGCGGGCGCAGTAATGAGCGCCTGCGCGCCATCCATCAGCGACTGCTGCGCCAGCGCAGTGAGCGCACCGCGGTGCGGGATAACAAGCGTCTGGCCGGCTGGAACGGGTTGGCTTTGAGCGCACTCAGTCTGGGCGCCGGGCAGCGACCGCGTTACCGCATCGCCGCCAGCGCTGTGGCCGACTACCTGCACGGGCTGTGGGAGGATGGGCGGCTGTGGATGATGCGCGACGAGGGCGGTACGTTGCGTCAGCACGCCTCCCTTGAGGACTACGCTCTCACCGCGGCGGGGTTGGCGGCGTGGCACCGTCGGAGCGGTGATGAAAGGAGCCGCGAGCTGGCCATCGCCCTGACGCGCAAGGCGGTGGCGCTCTTTTATCGGGACGGTCTCTGGCGTCTGGGTAGTGGGGCCGACCTGAGGCCGCTTGAGCGGCGCTACCGGGCGGTGGCCGCCGGCCCGCTCCCCTCGCCGGTGGTGGAGCTGTTGCGATTGCAGCGGCAACTGGGGCTCAAGCTGCTGCCCGGGGAGGCGGTGCTGATGGCCGACCCCGACACACTGCTTGCCAACCCGCTGGACTACCCCGGCTATCTGGCGCTGCTCAATGAGGGGGTCGAGTAGGGTATATGCCGTCCCCGCCGTTGGCGCGGCAACAAGCGCTACTGCCCAAGGTGATCGTATACTCACGTCATACCCGGATTATACCCAGCGTGGAGAAGTCTGCAGCACCCCTGCCGTACTGCCCGGCGAGGGCGAATATTGGTCAAAACCGCGGTAGGATGTCCATATGAGCCGCTCGTACCGTTTCTACCCTATCCTCTCCGCACTGCTCTGGCGCGGGCTGCTGCTATGGCTTTTGTGGTGGCTGCTGGCCGAGGGCGGCGGTGGCCAGGGCTTCGCCGTGGCGACGGCCCTGCTGGCGGCCCTGCTCAGCCTGCCCCTGCTGCCGCCGGTGGGTGGGTGCTGGTCGTGGCGGCGTGTGGTCGGTTTGTTGCGTTTTGTCCCCTTTTTTATCTACAACTCCCTGCTGGGTGGCTGGGATGTGGCGCGGCGCGCACTGCATCCACGTCTGCCCCTGGCGCCGCGGACGCTGCGCTACCCGATGCGCCTGCCTCCGGGGTGGCCGAGGGTCATCTTCCTGAATACGATCAGCCTGATGCCGGGCACCCTGGCGGTGAAGATGGAGGGGGCGGTGGCGACGATCCATCTGCTCGACGGCAGCGGCGACCCGCTGCCGGCGCTGCGGCGGGTTGAGCGGCGTGTGGCGGCACTTTTCGGCAGCGGGGAGGGGCGATGAGCGAGCTGCTGCTAGGGGCGGCGTTGCTGCTGCTGTTGACCATTCTGGCCGGTTTGTGGCGGGTGCTGCAGGGGCCGGATGCGGCGGATCGCATGCTGGCGGTGCAGCTATTCGGTACCACCGGGGTGGCTATCCTGCTGCTGCTGGCTGAGGCGATGGCGGCGCCGGCGCTGCGCGATGTGGCGCTGCTGTTCGCGCTGCTGGCGGTGCTCGGCGTGGTGGCCTTTGTCCGCTGGCGTAAGGGAGGGGGGCTGTGAGCGTGTCGGCACTGTTCGCCTGGCTACTGCTGGGCGCCGGGCTGTTCTTCTTTATCGCCGGTACCGCGGGTCTGCTGCGCTTTCCCGACCAGCGCTGTCGTATCCACGCCCTGACCAAGGCCGACAATGTCGGCCTGGGGCTGCTGGTGGCGGCCCTGGGGCTGCTCTCCGGCTCCTGGCTGGTGGCGCTCAAACTGGTCCTGATCTGGCTGCTGGTGATGGCGGCGGGGGCGACCGTGGCGCAGCTGGTGGCCGCCTCGGCGGAGGAGAGTGGGGAGGAGCGGAGCTGATGGCGATCTCGTTGCTGTTCGACCTGCTGCTGGGTTTGATGCTCTTGTGGCTGGCCTGGCGCACCCTGGCCGCCCCCTCCCTGTTTGAGGCCTGTGTCAGTTTCATCGCCTTCGGCCTGCTGATGGCGCTGAGCTGGGTGCGCCTGGAGGCGCCGGATGTGGCGCTGGCGGAGGCGGCGGTGGGGGCCGGTTTGACCGGTGTGCTGCTGCTGGGGGCACTGGGGCGTGCCGAGGCGATGCCGCAGCGGCCTGCCGCCGGGTTGTGGTGGCGCATGGGGGTGGCGCTGAGTGCGCTGTTGCTGTTTCTCTTGTTGCTGGGGGCGCTGCTGCTGTTGCCGGAGCGGGCGCCGCTGCCGCTGCAGGAGGCGCTGCCGCTGGCCGCTGCGGCACACCCGGTGACCGCGGTGTTGCTCGATTTTCGCGCCTGGGACACGCTGCTGGAGGCGGCGGTGCTGGTGCTGGCGGTGGTGGCCGCCTGGTCGTTGGAGCGGGGGCCATCCGCTCCGGCACGTCCGCAGCCGGTCTGCAGTGAGGTGTTGCGCTCGTTGGTGCGGTTGCTGCTGCCCTTTGCCGTGCTTAGCGCCGGCTATCTGTTGTGGCGCGGTGCCACGGCGCCGGGAGGGGCCTTTCAGGCCGGTACCGTGTTGGCCGCCACCGGGGTTCTGCTGCTGCTTGCCGACCTTTGGCGGGGCCCGGTGCCGCAACGGCCGGTGTGGCGGCTGGCGCTGCTCAGCGGTTTGATGCTGTTTATCGCCGTGGCCCTGGTCACACTCGGCCATAGCGGTGTGGCGCTGGACTATCCGCAGCGCGGCGGACCCGCGCTGCTCCTGCTGGTGGAGTTGGGGCTGAGTGTGACCATCGCGCTGGCCTTTATCGCCCTGTTCGTCAGTGGCAGGAGGGGGAGCGGTGGATAGTGCGCTGTGGTTTGCCGTGGTGGGGGCGGCGCTGGTGGCGATCGCCTTTTATGGCGTCTTTGCCGAACGCCAGCCGCTGCGCCGCCTGATTGCGCTCAATATTATGGCCAGCGGGGTCTTTCTGGTGCTGGTAGGGCTGGCGCGCAGGATACCCGGGGCGCTGCCCGAGCCGGTGCCTCATGCCATGGTGCTTACCGGTATCGTGGTGGCGGTGAGTGCCACCGCCTTTGCTCTGGCGCTGCTGCGCCGGCTCTCATCTTTGCAGCGGGAGGACTCGTGAGCGAGGCGCTGGTGGTGTTGGCGGTGCTGCTGCCGCTGTCGTTGGCGCTGGG
>JBNJGC010000005.1:28261-35460 GCA_051747405.1 Pseudomonadota bacterium | reverse complement strand
GCAGCATCTCACCGGTGACCTCATACTCCTGCGCCATAATCGGCGCCGGGCCTTTCTCCTTGGCCAGCTCCAGGCCGGTGCGCCAACCCTCCAGAGCCAGCTCGCGGGTCACCCGCTCGGTGAACTCCAGCGATGTTTTATCGCCGTACTTCATGCGCAGCATGGTGAGGGTGGAACCCAGCCCCAGGTAGCCCATGCCGTGGCGGCGCTTGGACTCGATCTCTTCGCGCTGCTGCGGTAGCGGCAGGCCGTTGATCTCCACCACGTTGTCGAGCATGCGGGTGAAGATGCCGACGGTCTCGCGGAAGGTCTCCCAGTCGAAGCGCGCCTTGTCGGTGAACGGGTCGAGCACGAACTTGGTGAGGTTGACCGAGCCGAGCAGGCAGGCGCCGTATTCGGGCAGGCCCTGTTCGCCGCAGGGATTGGTCGCACGGATATTCTCGCAGAACCAGTTGTTGTTCATCTCATTGTATTGATCGATGAGGATGAAGCCGGGCTCGGCGTAGTCGTAGGTGGAGGTCATGATCATGTCCCACAGACGACGCGCCTTGACGGTCTTGTAGATGCGGCAGGCGACCAGCCCCTCATCGTTGGTGATGTAGTCCTCCTTGAGCGGCCACTCGCGCCAGACCACCTGGCTGCTGTCCCCCAGGTCGAGGCCGTCGAGCTCCACCTCCTTGGGGTTGACCGGGAAGGCGAGCTGCCACTCGTCGTTGGCGATCACCGCCTCCATGAACTCGCGGGTGACCAGCAGCGAGAGGTTGAACTGGCGCAGACGGGCGTCCTCGCGTTTGGCACGGATGAAGTCCATTACGTCCGGGTGGCCGACATCGAAGGTGGCCATCTGCGCCCCGCGGCGTCCGCCGGCGGAGGAGACGGTGAAACACATCTTGTCGAAGATATCCATGAAGGAGAGCGGGCCGGAGGTGTAGGCCCCGGCGCCGGCGACGAAGGCGCCGCGCGGGCGCAGGGTGCTGAACTCGTAACCGATACCGCAGTTGTGAATCACCATCAGGCCATTCTCGCCGGCCAGGTAGTTGTGGTGCTTTTCGACGGTAAAATCGTAGAAGGTCTCACCAATATCGAGATTGCGGCGAATCGCATCAACTGGTCGTAGCGTACGGCAGAAGTCGATTAGCGGGCGCAGGTGAGCAAAGCGCTCACTCCAGCGATCCAGCCAGACCCGACTGACCACGGCCTTCTTATGATAACCGTGATAGAAACCAAGTGCCTGGCGATCGCGGTGGTTCAAGCCTTCGGCCTCCGCAGCAAGCGCTTCGCTGAGGCGGCGTGGCAGCACATATCGATCGTACTGACCCGCCTGGCTGGCGCAGTCGACAATTCGGCGGCACTTTCCACTATCCGCCATAAACTCTGCGACCTTGGCGAGAAAGGCGGAGTCAGAGATCTTCAACATCGCCCCGCCCGTGTCGCGAATCATGGCGCCTTTGTATTCATGCTGCCGCGGTTTACGCGATGTAATCCCAGCGTGTACGCCAAATAACCCGAGCAAGCCTTTTAGCTGTTCGGCAAAACGGTGACTCTGCATGGCGATGGTTACGCTGCCCCTCTCGGTGCTCACGGTACCATCGGTGTCGATCAGGCCGGCGAGGAAGGGGAGGAAATGACGCTCCGGGTTGGCGGCAATCCAGCCTGGGACGTGCAGACCTGAACACTTTTTGCCAATCTGACCATCGATCAGCTCGGCTGCACGACTCGCCTCATAACTGGCAACGGTGTAGGTGTAGTCCCATACCGGCGTACCATTCTCTGTTGCAGTTGCAACAACCTGCGCCCGCGAACCACAGAACGATTGGAAAAACACTGCATAACGCTCCACCACTTCGCGCTCGGCAGCGCGGATCTTGAAGATCAGTCGGCTACCGGCGGCACGCGCCTTCTCAAGCCACGCCTTTCGGCTACTCTTATACTCCCAGCGCTTTTCGTAAGCACTGCCATCACCCAGGTGAGCGCCAGCAAACCAGGCATCAAGCGCTCGGTTCCGCTCGGCCTGCCAAGCAAAGGAGTGATGCACCAGGGCGTCTGTCTCGCCCACTTGATCGGCACGGACATAGACAAGTTTCTCATCGCGCAAGACGAGAACCGGATGCTTGACGGAGGTCTTTAACGCCGTGCCACCGGAGACGATCTCGATGTTCTCGTCGCGGGGAACGTGGGTGGTCATGTGCCGCTCGATCGAACGCATCTCAAAGTGCCCGGTTTCACGGTCATAGCAGAGCATTTTTCCGTGCTGCTGCTCCACCGCTTGCCGGGCAGTGACAACGCCGTGCTCGGTCACAACCGAGGTGTCCGGCGCAACGCAGCCGGCTTTGAGGGTCAGCCCCGCCTCGTGCACCTTGCCCAGGATGTCGTCCATCGAGTCGCGGATGGTGCCGGAGACGGTGCAGTTGATGGTGGAGGTGGCCGGTTTGTAGGCCCAGGCGCCGGCGTTGGAGGTGATGCGACCGGCGGGGATGGCGCCGTGGCGCAGCGCCCAGAGGAACTTCTCCTGCCACTCCTGGCGCTTCTCATCGCTCTCCTCCACTTCGGCCAGGGCGCGGGCGACGCGCTCGTAGGTGGCGTCGATGCTCTCGTCGATGACCTCACCGTTCTTGGTGGTGAGGCGGTATTTTTTATCCCAGATATCCAGCGAGGCGGGCTGGAAGGGGATCTCGGTCACGGCGGTGGAAACAGCTTTCAGGTGGGCTCTGCTGCTTTTGCTCACGGAGTTTCTCCCTCTTTATTAGGTTCTTGACTGATGCACCGCTTTCCAGCGATTTGGGGCACTGCGGTTTTAAATAGGGTTCCAGAACACAACACAAGATGTTGTGTCGAGGCCGTAAGGTTAGGCACATAATCGCCGCCTGTCAATATAAAAGTCGCCACCCAATCGAAGCTCTAACATACTGTTTTTGCTTAACTTTGAACAGACACCCCTGTAAATTCAGCAACATACGACCGGCAACTACCCAGCCCCGATCCAACACTACATATTGTGCCTCTAATATTACTGCTATGGCGCCATTTTGCGCCCATGTAAGTGCTCACCAACTGCCTTTAAGGGGGTGAAAATCGCCCTTTAACCCTGCGCTAAAGAGGGCCTTGATCTCCCCGCCGAGTGCTACTACATAAAGGGTATCCCGCAGTAGAACTGCACTATCAGACAGTGAAAGGAGGTATGTATTATGAGTTTAGTACGCTACGAACCCTGGGGTGTACTCGAGCAGATGCGCAAAGAGATGGACCGCGTCATGGGCGATGAGAGCGGCGCCACCGCCAGCGACTGGGTGCCGGCGGTGGATATCAAGGAGGACAGCGACTGTTTCACCATCACCGCTGATCTGCCCGGCATCAAGGGCAAGGACATCGAGGTCCACGCCGAGAACGGTATGCTGACCATTCGCGGCGAGCGGGAGAGCGAGAAGAAGGACGAGCGCGATGGCTACAAGCGCATCGAGCGCTCCTACGGCAGCTTCTTCCGCCGCTTTACCCTGCCCGACACCGCCGATACCGACAAGATCAGCGCCAAGACCGGCGATGGGGTGCTCACCGTGACCATCCCCAAACACGCCGAGGTCCAGCCGCGTCGGATCGAGGTGGAGGAGTAAGCCCCAACCACCGACCCCACAGCCCCGCCCCGTGCGGGGCTTTTTTTGTCCACTCCCCGCCGAGCCGGGCGCCCGGTTGAACTTCCGGTGTCCTGAGGGGGTCTTTAAAAACGTAGATGTCACACCCTGTCGTACACAACACCATAGGATAGTCTCTGCAATGCGATATCTTGCCGCGCTACTGCTGTTTGTCTGCCTGCCGCTGCAGGCCGCCCTGCCCGCCTACGACAGCCAGGGAGAGGAGCTGCCCACGCTGGCGCCGATGTTGGAGAAGACGGTGCCGGGGGTGGTGAATATCTTCACCCGCACCCGGGTGGCGGTGCGCCAGAGCCCGCTGCTCAACGACCCCTTCTTCCGCCGCTTTTTCAATGTGCCGGAGCAGCCGCGTGAGCGCACCGAACAGAGCCTCGGCTCGGGCGTGGTAATCGACGCCGACAACGGCTACATCATCACCAACCACCACGTTATCGACGGCGCCCACGAGATCTCGGTCAACACCTCCGACGGACGCACACTGAGCGCCACACTGGTGGGCTCCGACCCGGAGACCGATATCGCGGTGCTCAAAGTGGAGCAGGATAACCTCAAGGCGCTGCCCATGAGCGATTCGGACCGGCTGCAGGTGGGCGATTTTGTGGTCGCCATCGGCAACCCCTTCGGCCTGGGGCAGACCGTCACCTCGGGCATCGTCTCGGCGCTGGGGCGCTCGGGGCTCGGTATCGAGGGGTATGAGGACTTTATCCAGACCGACGCCTCCATCAACCCCGGCAACTCCGGTGGCGCGCTGGTCAATCTGCGCGGTGAGCTGGTGGGGATCAACACCGCCATCCTCTCCAAAAGCGGCGGCAATGTCGGTATCGGTTTTGCCATCCCCATCAACATGGTGCGCGATATTATGGCCCAGCTGATTGAGCACGGCGAGGTCCAGCGCGGTACCCTCGGCGCCCAGGCGCAGGACCTGAGCCCGGAGCTGGCCGACGCCTTTGAGCTGGAGGCGACACGCGGGGCCGTGGTCACCCAGGTAAGTAAGGGCTCACCCGCTGATAAGGCGGGGCTCAAGGCCGGGGATGTCATCACCCACATCAATGGCCGCGCGGTACGCAGTGCCGCCGATGTGCGCAACCGCATCGGCCTGCTGCGCATCGGTGAGCGGGTGGAGATGAAGATCCTGCGTGACGGTCGGCCCCACACCCTGCGGGCGGTGGTGGAAGAGCCGGAGCTGGTCACCATCGACGGTGAGAAACTCCACCCGCGCCTCAGCGGCGCCGTTCTGGCCAACGTGGAGGAGGAGACCGTCAAAGGGCGTGTCCGGGGGGTCGCCGTGGCCAAGGTCGAGCCCGGCAGTCCGGCGATGCAGGCGGGCCTGCGCAAGGGGGACTTTATCACCCAGGCCAACCGTCAGCCGGTGCGCGATCTGGACACCCTGCGCGCCGCCATCGACGGTAGCGAATCGCTTCTGCTCAACATCCGCCGCGGCAATGGGGCACTGTTCCTACTGCTGCGCTAGTGTAGTGTTTCATACTGATTGACGTTTTCAGCGTGACGAGAAGCCGTTAGCTGCAAGGCGCGTTGCGCAGGGGATGGCGCGCCCTTTCCAAGCAACGCAACGCCGCAGATGACGGCTTCTCGCCGCGCCCGCAGGGAGGCCCGCAAATGCCCCAATCCTGCGTTGCACCCCTTGAAAAGGGCGGGCCATTCTCTGCGGGCTGCGCCTTGTCTTGGGGTATTTGCGGGCCTCTGCAAGCGCCATATGAAACACTACACTAGAAGTTAAAGCCCAGCACCACGCCGGCGTGGCCGCCGCCGCCATCGTAGTCGCCGCTGTCGAGCTCCACCGTGGCGTAGCTGGTGCGCAGGTTGAAGCCGAGGTTGAACTGCTCGAAGCGCCACTGGATGCCGCCGCCGAGCCAGAGCCCCTCGCCGCTGCCCGAGTCGGAGTAGCGCGGCTCGCCCTCGCGCTGGGCCTCGGCCTTGAGGTGGACGAAGGCGATGCCGCCGCCGACATAGGGGTGCATATTACCCAGCACACGCCAGTAGCGGCGCAGGCCGAAATTGAACTCGCTGGTGCGCACCTCCTCTTCGTAGTAGTAGAGGTCGCTCTCGCGCAGGTTGTAGACCATGCCGTCGTAATCGCCGCGTGAGCCGAACACATCCATGGCGATATGCACCGGCCAGTTCTCCCCACCGAAGTCGATCATCAACCCCGCCTCACTGTGGGCATCGGCCACCCAGTCATCCTCATCCAGGGCCTTGGCACCGAGGAAGGCGTTGAGGTTGGCGTTCCATTCGGCCGCCGCCGGCGCGGCGGCGAGGCTGAGACAGAGGGCAAAGGCGTGGATTCCCTGTTTCATGGCAGCTCCTTTCATATTGACGGGTTTGCACAAAGTCTAGCGGTTGGCGGGCCGGGTTTCAGCGCGATTCTGGCTCTTCGTCGATGAGCCAGCCCTTTTCGGCACGGACGAAGCGCACTCGCTCTTTGCGATGGACCTCATCACCGGCCTCGAAGTCGCCGTAGGTGATACCGAGGGAGGCGGCCTCCATGCCGGCGGCGAAGATGCTGCCGCTGCGCTGCTGTAGCGCCTCGGTGGCCTCCTTGAGGTCGAGCTTGAAGCGCAGATCGTACTCCACCTCGGCGATGTAGGTGTTGTCGTCCCGCGGGATGCCGTTGGTCTTTTGGAAGTTGACCACCTCGAAGATGGTGCTGCCGTGGCGCTCGAGCAGCCGCTCGGTCACCTGCTCGCGGATCGTCTGATCACTGGGCTTGCTGCTACAGGCGGCCAAAAGAAGGGCGATAAGGACTACGCTGAGAAGACGACGCATCGGTGCTGATTCCTGCGGTTGGTAATAGGGTGGCGGTTACGATACCACCGTAGCGGCACGGGCGGCCACTGTTGCCGGGGCGCTGATGTGAAGCGGATCATAAAAAAGGCTTGGTCAATACTTGACAAATTTAATAAGGAATCTATATTAGTACTTAAGCAGGTTATGAATTTGACCTGACAACGCTTTACCGCACTACGATTAGGAGGTGCACAATGGCTAGTCTGATTAACGGTTTCCCTCACGATGGTGTCGTCACCGTCAACCGGGTGATCCTCAAGCCGGAGTACAGTGTCGACGATCTGCAGGAGCGTGTCGCCATGCTCTGTGAGAACGTCAAAACCTACCACTCCGAGACCGGTTTTGTCGGTGGCTTCGTCTCGCTCAACAGCGGCGCGATCTCCAACGAGGGTTCCACTACAGGCCAGGCGGTGGAGAGTCCGCTCAAGGGCAAGGAGGCGCTGATCATCACCTTCTGGAAATCCTTCGAGGAGCATGAGGCGTCGCACCGGTCCGAGACCTTCCAGCCGCTGTTCAAGGATGTGCTGGAGCTGTGCGAGAACGGCAACGAGGAGATCGCCTACGAGATGCTCTGGTCCGGTGCCGCCTACAGCCCCGAAGAGGCCAAGGCCGCCAAGGAGGCGAAGGAGAAGTACGCCGCCTGATCGCGGCGGCGGGCTCGAAGCTTTCCCAACAGCCGTCGTCACCCTCCGGGGTGGCGGCGGCTTTTTTATGCCGACAGCAAAAAACCTTCAACGCAAAGTGCGCAGA
>JBNJGC010000005.1:0-28161 GCA_051747405.1 Pseudomonadota bacterium | reverse complement strand
GGCGGGCTCGAAGCTTTCCCAACAGCCGTCGTCACCCTCCGGGGTGGCGGCGGCTTTTTTATGCCGACAGCAAAAAACCTTCAACGCAAAGTGCGCAGAGACGCAAAATGTGTAGGCTGGGTGAGGAACGAGCCCAACATCTGTTTTATCCGACGCACTTACCGTTGGGGTTCGCCGGCTCACCCCAACCTACACACTTGAACCTTGAACCTACTGCCACCGCTGCTCCTGCCCGCTATCGAACCACTCCCGCATCGCTGCCTCTTCGCGGAAGAGTTTGAGGCAGGTGTCGGCCACCTGTTCGTCGTAGATGGTGCCCTTGCCGCGTTCGATCTCTTCCAGCGCGGTATCCAGCCCCAGTGAGGCGCGGTAGGGGCGGTGGGAGGCCATCGCTTCGACCACGTCGGCGACGGCGAGGATGCGCGCTTCGAACAGGATCTCGCCGTCCTTGAGCCCTTTGGGGTAACCGCTGCCGTCGAGCCGCTCGTGGTGCTGCGCCACCATCTCCGCCAGCGGCCAGGGGAAGTCGATGCCGCTGATGATCTCGTAGCCGTTGCGTGGGTGGCTTTTGATGATATTGAACATCTCCGGTTCGAGTCTGCCGGGACGGTTGAGGATCTCGGCGGGGACGGAGATCTTGCCGATGTCGTGGATCAGGGCGCCCAGGCGCAGCCCCTCCAGCGCCTTCTCATCCAGCCCCATCGCCTGGCCGATCTTCACGGCGATCTCGGCCACCCGCTCCTGATGACCGGCGGTGTAGGGGTCGCGCTTTTCGATGGTTAGGGCGATGGCGCGGATGGTCTGGAACAGGGAGCGCTGCAGCTGTTCGGCGAAACGGCGGCTCTCCTCCTCGGCGCGCTTGCGGGCGGAGATGTCGCTGACCATGGCGCGCCCCTCCACCAGTTGGCCCTGTTCGTCGCGCACCGGGTCGACACTGAGGCTGACCCAGATCGGACTGCCGTCGCGATGGCGCATCTGTACCTCTTCATCCCGCAGCTGCTCACCGCGGAACACCAGCTTGCGCAGCCGTTGGACCCGCTCCAGCCCCGCTTCGCTATCGGCGTAGAGCCGGTCGAGCTCCAGCTCGGAGAGCGCCTCACGAGGGTAGCCGAGCAGGTCGCAGAGCGCCTGGTTGAACTGCAGCAGCCGCCCGTCGGGTATGGAGATGGAGAAGTAGCCGTTGGGGGCGTTCTCGTAGAGGGCCTCAAAGCGCTGTTCGGTCTCGAGCAGCGCCGCCTCGGCCCGCTCGCGCTCGCGGCGGCTGCGCAGGGTGCGGATACCGAAGGCGAGATCCCCGGCCATCTCTTCGAGCAGGCGCAGCTCCTCGCTGTCGAAGGCGTCGGGCTCGCCGGCGTCGATGGTGATGGCCCCCAACACATGCCCGTTGGAGAGCAGCGGCAGGGCGATCACCGAGGCGTAACCCCGCGCCAGCGCTGCCTCACGCCAGGAGCTGAGGCGCTGGCTCTCGGCGGTCAGGTCGCGGACGATCACCGTCTCCACCCGCCGGATCGCCTCGCCGGCAGGGTGGCTGTCTGTCTCCCCTCGCTCCCAACTGAGAGAGAGGGAGTCGGCGATGCCGTCGGCATGGCCGGCGTGGGCGACCGGGCGGATCGACTTCCGCTCATCCCCCTCGGCGTAGCCGACCCAGGCGAAAAGGTAGCCGCCGTGTTCCACCAGGATGCGACAGATATCGGCGACCAGGGCGGTCTCCTCCTCGGCATGAACCAGGGCGGTGTTACACAGGCTGAGGGTGCGCAGGGCGCGATTGAGCCGCTGCGCCTCATGCTCGGCACGGCGCAGCTCGGTGACATCCTGCACGGTGCCGATCATCCGCAGCGGCTCGCCGCTGGCGTCGCTCTCGACATCACCGATCTCATGCACGATCCGCTCACTGCCGTCGGGACGCACGATGCGGTGGTCGACGGTATAGCGCCGGCCATCGCGCAGGGCACTGTCGACCGCCCCGGTGACCGCCGGGCGATCCGCCTCGGGGATGTGCGCCAGGAAGGCGTCGTAGGTGGGGGAGAACTGGGCCGGGTCGCGCCCGAAGATGTGGAAGATCTCCTCCGACCAGCTCAGCTCGCCGGTGGCGACCTCCCACTCCCAGTGGCCCAGGTGGGCGATGCGCTGGGCCGTGGCCAGGCGCTGTTGGCTGCGTTCGAGCCGTTGCGTGGCCCGCGCCCGCACCAGGGCGGCGAGAAGGGTTTCGCCCGCGGTGCGAAGCAGGCGCACATCCTCATCGGCCCAGTCGCGTTTTTTGCGCACGTTGTCGAAACCGATCAATCCGGAGAAGTCATCGCTGGTACCCAGCGGCACGATCAGCATGGAGCGGATCGATTCGTACTGAAACTCCTCTCGCTCGGCGGCGGCCTCGTCGGGCATGGCATCCACATCGGGGATGCGCACCGCTCGGTCGTCAAGCAGCCGCTGGCGCAGCCAGGGCATCCGGGTCAAGGGGAAGTCCTGCAGCCGTTCGAACTGCGGGTCGACACCCTCGGCGACATACTCGTGGCTGACACTGATGGTATCGCTGGCGCTGTCGTAGCCGAACAGGTAGGCGCGGTCGGCACCGGCAAACTGGCCCAGTTGCTGGAGCGAGAAGTGGATCTCCGCGTCGATGGCCTCGATGCCGACACCGACCAGCCGTGAGGCCATCTCGGCGATCACCGACTCGAAACCGATGCGGTAGGTCAGCGCCTGCTCGGCCCGCTTAATCTCGCTCATATCGAGCAGGGTTAAGACATAGCCATCGACGCGCCCCGACTCATCGCGAATAGGGCCGACGGTGATAAAGACCGGACGCCGACCGCCATCGTGGGAGAGCACCTCCATCTCGCCCGCCGCGCTCCCTTCGGCCAGGTCGGCGTCGCCAAAGAGTTGCAGCAGCGGGTTGACGAAGGGGGGCGCCACCAGGTTACGCACATCTTTTAAAGCCGAGAGGCAGTCGGCCTCTCCGTCCCTGCGGCCCAGCAGGCGCCCCATACCGGGGTTGCAGTAGCGCACCTGGCGCTCACGGTCGAGGATCAACACCCCCTCGCCGGCCTGCTCCAGGGCGCGGCTGAGCATCCGCCGTCGCTCCTCGGCCCGACGCAGCTCGGTGACATCCTCGAGGATGTGCAGGGCGTGGCTCACGCTATTGTCGGCTCGCTTGATGCCAAAGGAGCGAGAAATAAAGACCTCGCCACTGTCCAGCTCGAGCTCATCGCCCTGGGCATGCAGCAGCTCGGGGAAGGTGTGGCAGGCGGGCATCGGCCCGTCGAGCCGCGGGAAGAAGTGGTAGTAGGGCTTGCCCACCATCTCCTCCAGGCTGTGGCCGGCCCGCTCGCAATAGGCCGGATTGGCCTGGACGATTCGCATCTGCGCATCGTGGATGAAGATGGGATCGCTGATGGCGTCGAAGGCGTCGTTCCAGTCGCGGCTGATCCGCGCCAGGCGGTCACGGCTCTGCTCCAGCTCGGCGGTGCGCTCCTGCACCTTCTCGGCAAGGTGGTCACGCGCCTCCACCAGCTCCCCCTCGGTGCGGCGCAGGCGCCGGTTGAGACGCGAGAAATAGAGCGTGGCGGCGCTCAGCACGAGCAGCGAGAGCAAGGTCATGAGCAGCCAGTGCCAGTAGTTTCGCAGCAGGTCCTCGAAGCTGATGTGCCCCAGGTACCTGTAGGGGCCGATGCGCAGTTCGCGCATCAGCTCGTGCACTGGCTGGTAGTTGCGCGGCACCGTCCAACCCGCCACAAGCCCGGCCTTCGCCGCAGGGCTGTCGGGGGGCATACGCAGCAGCGCCGAGGCGACGGCGCGGCGAAGTGACTCGGAGGTGTGACGCAGGGAGGCAAAGGGCCACTCGGGATAGAGGCGGGTGCTGCTGAGGTAATCGAAGTCCGGGTGCTGCTGCGGGTGGAGCACCTTCACCTGCTCCAGTGTGATCTTCCCCTCGCGCTGCATCCGCTC
This sequence comes from Pseudomonadota bacterium, assembly GCA_051747405.1. GTDB lineage: Bacteria > Pseudomonadota > Gammaproteobacteria > Thiohalomonadales > Thiohalomonadaceae > JAPHTQ01. Next base: position 24,219 of record JBNJGC010000005.1, on the reverse strand, counting down.
CAGGGTGTCGGTACGCACCGTGCCGACATCGACCAAGCCGCGTAGCACGTTGTAGACCACCGCATCGTGGGTGCCGGCAAAGCTCAGCCGGGTCTCCTTTGCCGGGTCGATGCCGGCGGCGGCCAGCTCGCGCCAACCCACCTGGTAGCCACCAAAGGAGTTCACCTTGACCGCGGAGAGCTGTTTGCCGCGCAGATCAGCCAGTGTATTGATATCGCTGCGGTCGTGGCGGGTGAAGATCACCCCGCCGAAGCGGGTATAGCCTCGCTCACCATTGAGGTTGATCAGGGTCGCGATGCGACCGACGCCGTAGTGGTACTCCAGCCCCACATAGATCCCGGAGTTGGCCAGCACGAAATCGACCCGACCGGCGGCGACCGCCTCATCGATCTCCTCGAAGCCCAGCGGCACGATGGCGAAGCGATAGCCCTCTACCTCACGGCTGAGGTAGTCGGCGGTGGGCTGCCAGCGGCTGAGGGTGAGCTCTTCGCCGCGCTTGGCCAGCACGCCGATATTGACCGGCGTCTGTGCATGGAGCGGAAGGGCCAGCACCATCCATGGCAGCAGCCACAGCAGGGCCAGGAGTGAGCGGTGCATATTGGGTACCGAGGTGTGGGTCACTTTATTGTTACCCCTAACGATAGCAGCTTGACGGTCAAAGCTCACACCCGTCGCCGCGCTGAAAGCGCCCGATACCGCTGCGCCCGCCAGGGTTCAACCACGCCGGGCGGGGCTGTCACCTAGATCTGCTGTTTGATCCGCTCGATAAGGCCGACGATCTGCTCGGAGAGCGGCCCGACCTTCTCGTACTCCCGCTCGGCCTCTTCGGTGCGGCCCTGGCTCTTGAGCTCGATGATCTTTTTGATCAAACCGTGCATCTCGGCGTGCGGTCCGCGCACCTGCTCCATCTCCGGCATGTGGCCGAACTTCTCCAGGCCGGGGCCGAAGTACCACTTGCCGAAAGCGCAGTCGTGATCGGAGACCGCCTGCTCTTTGGACAGAGCGGCGCGACCGTCGAGGAAGCCGCGCAGTTTGACCTTCCAGGCCAGGTGGGCCGCTTTGGCCCGCTCCAGGTCGATCACCAGCTGCTTCTCGCCCAGCTTGAACTGGCCCACCAGCCCCAGCAGCTCTTCGGAGAGTTTGACCAGCGACTCACTCTCCTGCGACAGCTCTGCCGACTCTCGGGTGGTCTCATTGGTCACATCACTGATCTGGGCGATGTTGCGGTTGATCTCATCCGCCACGGCGCTCTGCTCCTCAGAGGCGGTGGCGATCTGGGTGTTCATCTGGTTGATAGTGTCGACCGCGTTCATGATCTCATCCAGCGCCATGCCCGCCTCATTGGCCTCGTCGACCGAGCCGTGGCTGCTCTGGCGGCCCTTTTCGATGGCGCTGACCGCATTCTTGGCGCTCGACTGCAGGCTCTCGATCATCTCGCGGATCTCTTCGGTGGAGTGCTGCGTGCGCTGTGCAAGCGTGCGCACTTCGTCGGCCACTACTGCGAAGCCGCGACCCTGCTCGCCGGCGCGGGCTGCCTCGATGGCGGCGTTGAGCGCCAGCAGGTTGGTCTGCTCGGCGATGCCGACGATCACATCCAGCACCGTGCCGATTCGCTGGCTATCCTCGTCCACCTGACCGATCACCGTGGCGATGCGCTCGACCTCGCTGGCCACATCGTCGATCCCCTTGACCGCACGACCGACGATATCCTTGCCGTGAGCGGTGTCGCTGTCGGCCTTGGTGGCGGCGTCGGCTGCCAGGGAGGTGTTGTTGGCCACCTCGTGGACGGTGGCGGACATCTCGTTCATGGCCGAGGCGATCTGCTCGGTCTCGCGCTGCTGGCGCAACATGCCGGCGTGGGTGTGCTCGGCGCCGGAGGAGAAGGTCTCCACCACCGAGGCGAGGCGGGCCGAGGCGAAGGCCACCTGCTCCACCGTGCCGCGGATACGACCGATAAATTTGTTGAAGGCGCGACCCAGGCGGGCCATCTCATCGTTGCCCTCATCGTCCAGTCGCGCGGTCAGATCCCCCTCACCTTCGGAGATACTCTCCAGCGAGCGGATGGCGCGCATCAGCGGCGCCACGATGCTACGAGTCACCAGTACCGCCACGGCAATACCGGCTAAGATCCCCAACAGACCGATCAACAGCAGGGTATTGCGCATGGAGGCGATCTCGTCGGCGAAGTAGCTGCGGTCGGCGACGACCTCAAGCACACCGATACGCTCGCCGGAGAAGTCCTCTACCATCTGGGCATAGACCGCCACCGGCTTCCCCCTCAGATCGGTACGGCTGAGGAGCGCCTCGCTGCCCATGGCGGCACTGAGCTGGTCGCGCCCCAGCAGGGTCTCACCGGGGAGGGTACTGCCGAAGGTCTCGAAGCCGCTGTCACGCTTGAGGTGCAGCGCCAGATCGGTGCCGTGCTGCGCCTTGAAGTTGTCGAAAAAGGCCTGACCGAACGACATGCCAAACTCCACCGAGCCGACATGTTCGCCCTGGTGGAGAACCGGCACGATGCCGCGAATACCCAGGCCGGCGACGCCCACCTCCAGCCCCTTGACCGGCTCACGGCTATTATTGGTCAGCACCACCGTGCGGCGGAAACCGGAGAGGTCATCGCCGTGCTTGCCCAGCTTGTGGACACGCAGGAATGAGGTGGCGGGCGGGGTGTGGAACTGGAACTGACGCGCCGCGTAGTCGCGCTTGAGCAGCTCAAAACCGTCGGCGAACATCTGCGCCAACGCCTCGCGGTCGCGGGCGGCAAAGGCCTGCTGGACCTGCGGCATGGAGGCGACCAGCGCCGCCATCGACTGGGCACGGCTGCCCTCGGCGGCCAGCTGGGTGGTGACCGTTTCGTAGACCTGGCCCAGCTGCTGGCGCTCGGTCTGACGCAGGGTCTGCTCCATACGGGTGATCGCCACAAAGGTGATCACCCCGACAATGACGACGATAAGCGCCGCCGTCGCCAGACTGAATCTGGCGGAGATGGAAAGCCGTTTTAGCACTGCTCACTCCTAGTTGGTTCTTATTCGGGAGGACGCTGCCGCCACCTGCGAGGGCAACGCATAGCGCCACCTTAACTCATTTACAATCTTTTAACGAAACTACTCGCCCCACCTCTGACAAGATTTTTCACCGTAGAGGCGCAAAGTTATCAAGCGGGTGTGAGTTCGTAGGCTAGGCTGCCAACAAACCGGCATTCCGGGCTCGACCCGGAATCCATCCCGAGACACACGGCGAAGACAACCCTGGCACAGATGCCGGAGCAGGTCCGGCATGACGGCCTCCGTGCTCTCTGTGTCCTCTGTGGCAATAATCTCAAGGCCCCTGCATGATGCGCTTCGCAGGCTCAGCGCATCCTATGGATATTGCTGGTCAGACATATTGCCGCCAATGGCTTTAACCGGCAGCACAGTGCGCAGACCGCCGCCCGTTCTCGGGACGTTTGCGTGGTGGTCGTTTCACATCCCCCTCACAACGGTTATCATTGCAGGCCAATCGTCACGACAACACGCCGGATCTAACGTGGATATCGCAACACTGATAGGCCTCCTGGGAGGCATTGCACTGGTAGGCGCCGCCATCGCCATGGGCGGTGACGCGCTGCTGTTCTTCAGCATCCCCTCGCTGATGATCGTACTCGGTGGGGCGACGGCGGCGACGCTGATCAAGTTCTCCCTCTCCCACTTCATCAACAGTATCAAGGTCGCCATCAACGCCTTTCGCTTCGAGATCGCCAGCCCCGTTGAGCTGATCCTCACCGCCAACGAGATGGCCGATATCAGTCGCAAGAAGGGGGTGCTGGCGCTGGACGGCTTCGAGACCCCCGACCCCTTTCTCAGCCGGGGCGCACAGATGCTGGCAGACGGCTACAAGCCCGAGCTGCTGCACAAGGCCCTGACCGAGGAGATGGAGCAGAGCCATGAGCGCCACATGGTGGGCCAGAAGCTCTTTCGTGCCGTGGGGGAGTCGGCACCGGCGTTCGGCATGATCGGCACCCTGATCGGCCTGATCCAGATGCTCAACTCCCTGAACGACCCCTCCGGCATCGGCCCGGCGATGGCGGTAGCGCTGCTGACCACCCTCTATGGCGCCCTCATCGCCAACCTGGTGGCGTTGCCCATCGCCGACAAACTGGATCTTCGCAGCCAGCAGGAGTTGGCCAACCAGCAACTCATCATGGATATCGTCGCCAGCATCCAGGAGGGTCACAGCCCGCGCTTGATGGTGGAGGTGCTGGAGGCCTACCTGCCACCGGCCGACCGCACCCGCCTGCAGGACACCGCCGCACAGTCCGCTAATACGCCGAAGGGGCAGGAAGGCAGTGCGTAGAAAAGGCGCAAAAACCGGGGGCGGTGCACCGGGGTGGATGACCACCTTCGCCGACCTGATGGCGCTGATGCTTACCTTCTTCGTCCTGCTGCTCTCCATGTCCACCACCGACGCCAAACGCTACGAGCAGGCACTGATCTCCATCCAGGAGGCCTTCGGCAAGCCCATGCACGGCTACATGACCGGTACCGGCAAGATCATCGGCGAGGGGATGCAGATCCCCACTCCCGCCACCAGCGACAGCTACGAGCCGGAGCTGGAGCCGATGGTCGAGCCACCCGCCCCCTCGCCCGAGGTGATCGACGCCACCACCAAGCTCTACAACGACCTGCAGCAGGAGCTGGCCGAGGAGATCGATAACCAGGACATCGAGGTGGAGCAGCTGGAGGATAAGGTGATGATCCGCTTCCAGGAGCAGATCTCCTTCGACCTGGCCAGCGCCCGGCTGCGGGAGAACTTTATCCCCATCCTCAACCGCGTCAGCCAGACCCTGAGCGGCACCGAGGGGAGTATCCTGGTGGTGGGCCACACCGACGACCTGCCCATTACCACCGCCCGCTTCCGCTCCAACTGGGATCTCTCCGCCGCCCGCGCCGCCTCGGTGGTTCACCACATCCTGGAGCAGACCGCGCTGCCCCCCAAGCGCATCATCGCCTCGGGGCGGGCCGACTCCATGCCGCTGGTGCCCAATACCACCGCCCAGACCCGTGCACGCAACCGGCGGGTGGAGATCGTGGTCACCATGGGCAACATCGCCGACGCCACCGAGGGGCTGCCCGGCACCGGTGACACCCCCATGCCCGAAGCGGACGAGCCGGCGCCCACCCCCCTGCCGGAGCGCTCTCTGGACGAAGCCCTCAGCGAGGCGCTGACTCAACCGCAGTGACCTCGACAGCCCCCGCAACGAAGCGAAAACGCACATTCAGCTCGTAGAGCGCGACACCGTACTCCCGCCCCTCATCGCGCCCGACCCGATAGGCCGGCCTCGGGTCCTGCGCCAGTACCCCGCGAATCAGCCTCTCCAGTCCGGGGTAGCGCTGCGACAGCTCGCCGCAGGCCTGCGCCGCCGGCACAGAGAAGCGCACCTCCAGACGAGGCGGCGCCTCCGGGGCAAACCCCGCGCGCGCCTCCGGGATACTGTCGACGTAGGGGATATAGGGCTTGATGTCGACCACCGGCGTACCATCGAGCAGGTCGGCCCCACCGAGGCGCAGCGTGACGCCACGCTCATCCAGGTCGATCCCCTCCAGCGCCACCACGGAGAGCCCCAGCGGATTGGGGCGGTGGGTGGAGCGCGAGGCGAAGACCCCCACCCGGGTGTTCCCACCCAACCGCGGTGGTCGCACCGTGGGGCGCCACGCCTCCCGCTCAACGGCGTGAAAGATAAAACTGATCCAGATGTGGGAGAACGCCTCCAGCCCCTTCACCGCCTCGGCGCGGTTATACGGCGGCAGCAGTTCCAGCGTCGCGGTCGCATCCACCAGCCCCGGCTGGCGCGGGATGCCGAACTTCTCCCGGTAGGGGGAGTGGATGATGCCGATGGCATCGAGATTGAATGGGGTCATGGTTGGGTGGTAGCGGCTCAAGCGCTGGAATCTATCCGTCTACGCGGGGGCATAAAAAAGCCCCGTAGGGGATGGAACCCCCACAGGGCTGTCTGGCCCGGCCCGAGATTCAGGGGCGCTTGGGCGTGGTGTACTCGACCTCTTTCTGGAAGGGCTCCCAGATGGTCTCGTAGCCGACGTAGCCTTTCTCATTCGCCGCTTTTTGGCGGGTGACAAGATACCGTGATTTACCGTCCGGTACTTGGGGGCGCTTCTTGGGTTGTCCGCTCATAACTCACCTTTTTGTTCTGATGCGTGATCGCCACTGCGGGGTCGCAGCTGAAAGCTCACACGCGGGAAACAACATATCAACACAACTCGATTATAGAGACATCGCCCGCTACCCAGCAACACACTCACACCTTGAATCTTTTATGGCGCAATAAAAAATTATTTATCCCCGCGGCACCCTGTTATTCGCCTCTATTTACTTTAGAATCTTTCCCCTGTCACCGTATAACAACACACTGAGGATCACTTCGTATGCCGCAGTATATCTTTGTCTACCTGGGGGGCGAGTACCCCACCGACCCGGTCGAAGGTCAGAAGCACCTGGAGAAGTACCATCAGTGGCTCCACTCCCTGGGCGACGCCGTCGTCAGCCCCGCCGTCCCCTTCAAGGACACCCATGTGATACAGCCCGATGGCTCGGCCACCCAGGGGAGCGTCTCGGCCATGTCGGGCTTGAGCATCATGCGCATGGACTCCATGGCAGAGGCCGTCGCGGCGGCGCAGCGCTGCCCGTTTTTGGAGATCAACGGCACGCTGGAGGTCTCGGAGATGCTGCAGATGTCCGGCAGTGGCGGCGATGAGAGCGACAAGAAGATGAATTGAACCCGGCTCGCTCGATGCACTTTGTCTGCTACGCCGACTGGGAGCAGCTGCCGGACAGCGCCGACGCCCTGTTTGCCCAGGCTGCCCGTGAGAGCCTCTTTTTCTCCCGACACTGGTTTGAGAACCTGATCGCCCACGGCTTTGACGCACCGCCGACGCTGTTGCTGGCCTGCGTCACCGAGGGGGAGGCTACGCTGGCCCTTATGCCCCTTTTGCTGCGCGATAGCGGGCACGGGGAGTCACTGACCAACCTCTACGCCTCGCTCTTTACCCTGCTGGTCGCTGAGGCGCAGCAGGAGGCGATCATCCACTGTCTGGCACAGGGGCTGAACCGTCTCCCCCTAAACTCACTGCGCCTGGGCCCGATCGCCGAGGATGACAGCACCGTGCAGCGGTTTGAGCAGGCCATGGCCGCCCTCGGCTACCAGTGTCAGCGCCGCTTTGCATTCTACAACTGGTTCCACCGCCCGGAGGGGCAGGGCTTTGCCGACTACAGTGCCACGCAGCCTGGCCGAGTACGCAACACCATCGCACGCAAGGCGCGCAAGCTCGATAAAGAGCATGGCTACAGCGTCCGCCTCTTCACCGACCACTGCCCGGCACAGGCGTTGGCGGACTACAACAGGGTCTACCAAAACAGCTGGAAGGCCAATGAGCTCTATGGCGACTTTGTCGCGGGGCTGGCACAACGCCTGGCCCGTGCCGGTTGGCTCAGGTTGGCACTGCTCTACGCGGGTGAGACGCCGATTGCCGCGCAGCTTTGGTTCGTCGCCCACGGCAAGGCGAGCATCTTCAAGCTCGCCTATGATGAGGCGTGGCGGCACTACTCTCCCGGCACCATACTGACCAGCCGGCTGATGGCCCGTGCGATCGATGTGGACCGGGTGCAGGAGATTGATTTTCTCACCGGCAACGACCGATACAAACAGGAGTGGATGTCACAGCGCCGTGTACGCTCGACACTCCACTGTTTTAAGACACAACCGCCGCGGCGGCGTCACTCTCGCCTGCTCCAGTGGCTACGGCGGACGACAGTCGCACTCGCCCCCTAAAGGCTTTGCCCCTTCGCAACTTTGCGGTAAAAAGACTTTGTTTGCGAAGGCAGCCAGTTAACAACAATCCGACATAAACGAGGTGAAGTCCTATGCATCTGGAGACCGATGCCGAACGATTCGACCACTATCAGCAGATCCTCATGCGTGAGCTCATCGAGCAGATCCGCTTCAAGCTCTACGAGGCGGGCCTGCGAGGTGAACGACTCAAGGATGCCGTCGTCAGTACGGCCTTCAGTGTCGCGAGCACCCTCGACGATACCGCCCGAGTGGAGTCTGACGGGGTTGAGGTAAGACCCTATATCACCTTCAGGAGCGACGAGGCGACATTGATCGACTGCGGTGAGAACTCCTACATGCACGAGTATGTCACCAGCCTTGTGGATGAGGTTTTCAGCCACTAATACAGAAAGGGCAACAATGAAGCTCACACAGAAGCACCTGCTCAAGGGGACGCAAGAGTTTGAAATCGTCGACGACTACGTCAAGTTTCGCCACAAGGCGCCGTTCAAAGAGGCGGAGACGCTGACGGTGATGCTTACCGTGCTCAATCCCGAGCCGGTCATCACCCGCTCGCGCCTCGAGTTCACCAGCCGTGTCAACGGCGAGACCCTGCTCTCCCTCCATACCGGCAAACCGGACACCGAGCGGTTCAATGCCTTCGTCGGCGAGCTCAAACAGCGCTCACTGGAGGCGTTTGAGGCGTTTGCCGGGCTCAAGAGCAGCAACCAATCCCCGCCGCTGGGGGAGAACGCCTATGAGGAGCCCCCCGCGTTTGACGACGATTTGGACCGGGACCAGCCCCATGCCGCCAAGATTCGGGACGATCTCGATAGTGCGCGGATCGAAGAGGCTCTAACTATGCTCAAGACGCACCTCGACAGCGCGGAGGTCGCACCGCTGGTGGCATCGCTGGAGGCGTTGCAGCACGCCCCCGCCAACCGGGAGTATCAGACGAAGGTAGTTGAGGCGTTCAACGGTCTGGGCGCAAGTCAGGGGGCGGTGCTGACCTATGCGCCCTATGTCGGCATCCTGCTCTCCGACGGGCCTGCAGGGTCGCCATACTGAGCAGCCGCCGCCTCCAGGCTATATGCCCAGCCCTTGAAGTGCTGTGGGAGCGGGTCGGCACAAGCGCATGTGCCAGTTGGCAGCAAAGCGGGACTCTCTTCGGGTCGGCCTAACCGCAGGGCGATGCGACTACCCTATTTGTCGCCGATGGGGACCATGCGATCCGGGTCCACATCGACATCCGGCCCTTTGACCACCCTGGTGCCGACCTCGATCTCTTCCGCTGTGGCGTCCCGCACGGTGAGGATCTCGAGCCGGAACAGAAGGTCTCTGCCGCAGAGTGGATTGTTGCCGTCGACGGTGAGGGTCTTGTCGTCCATACGGGTGACGATGAACTCCTTTTTGTCCCCGCTCTCATTCTCCATGAGGATGGTCATACCGATCTCACGGTAGGCCTCCGGCACGTTCTCGATGCTATCGGTAAAGACCAGGTTTTCATCCCGTGGGCCGTAGATCGCGTTGCCGTCGATGGGCACCTCGATCACCTCGCCCTGGGAGCGTCCCTGCAGTTCGTCGGTGACCTGTGTTGCCAGCACCTGATCGGCACCATGCACATAGCTCAAGGGGAACTCGACGGTCGAGAGCACCTGCCCTGTCTTTTCGTCGACAACCTCGTACTTGAGCTCGACGAATTTATTATCTTGAATCGTATCAGTCATAGCCACTCAGAAAATTGACGCTGCAAAAATCTTCACTTCACCCTTCTCATAGCCGATCACCATCCGACCGAGCCACTCACCCTCCTTCTTGGTACTGCGCATCCTGAACAGACAGGTCACATGCTCGCCACGACGGATAAAGCCGAGGAAGTCGTAATCCGGCGAAAGGTTCCGTGCCAACTCACTCTTAGCAAACTGGTTCCCAACCTCCACCTCATTCAGGCCGAGCAGCAGGTTGTAGGAGAAGTTTTTGATAAAGTTGCCGTACTGACCTTTATTGGAGTATTTGATCAAATCATCCCACATGGGGAAGGCGATATCCTGAAGCTCCTCGTCCGTTTTATCGATTATATTCATTGAAGCCTCTCTACATTTAACGCTGAAATCACTGTGTAACCACTATACCCGATTCGTGGTTGAAATATTAGACAATAGCGCCAGGCAAAAAAAAAGATCAACACGAATGTTGATCTTTTTTTCCACTCAGGGAGGCGCGACTTCCGCCTCCCGAGAGTTGCTGGCGATTACTCAGCAGGCTTGTCGTCCACAATGTGGTACAACGGCGCCTTCTCCATGGTGTATTCGCCAGTCTTGGGGTCACGACGGGAGACGGTCAGTACGTGCCAGTTCTCATCGTCCACCTTCATGGCGTCACCACGGTAGTAGTAACCGGGCCAACGGGTCTCCTTACGGAACAGGGTGTGGTGCATTACCGACTCCGAGGCGAGGTGACGGTGCTTGAGCTCCCAAGCACGCAGCAACTCGTGGACGTTCTCCGCGGCGACCTTCTCCAGATCCTCTTCCAGGATCTTCATCTTCTTCAGGCCGATATGCAGCAGCTTCTCGTTGGTCATGTAGTTGACGGTTACACCGCCGGCATATTCGTCCATCAGCTTCTGCAGACGGTCCAGACCCTGACGCGGGTTGATGTAGTTGGGGTTGACGGTACCGGCCACGATCTCGTTGCGGTAGATCTTGTAGTGCTCCATCGGCTTGTAGATTTCGGCCTTGCGGCGGTCGATCTGCTCCTGGGAGACACGGATACCCTCAGCCTTGCCATCATCGATGTATTTGCAGGCGGCCTTGGCTGCCAGACGACCTTCGGTGAAGGAGCCGGAGGAGAAGGCGTGCGGGGTACCACCGACCGCATCACCGGCACCGAACAGGCCTTCGACCGTGGTCATGCGGTTGTAGCCCCAGAAGTACTCGTCCGGGGAGATATCTTCCGGACCGGAACACCAGGCGCCACAGCCGGTGGCGTGTGAACCCATGACGTAGGGCTCGGAGGTGGTCAGCTCCGGGTTCTCGTACTTGGGGTTAACGTCGGTGGCCGCCCACAGTACCGCCTGACCGACGGTCATACCGAGGAAGTTGTGCCAGCCGATCTCCTCCAGATGCGGATCCTGGAAGGCCTCCATGGTCACCATGTGGATCGGGCCGCGACCGGCATTCACCTCATTGATGAGCGCGTGGTTACGCAGGCAGGTCGGGATCGGGCGGTGGGTGGCGTGGGACGCTTCCACGTCCAGGTAACGCTTGCCCACCATCTTCTCCAGCTCGGGGAACCAGTTGGACTCATACTCTTCGCCGAGGCAGTTCTGGGTGTAGGTCTTGAGGTGCAGGAAGTAGGCACCCACCGGACCGTAGCCGTCCTTGAAGCGGGCCAGCACGATGCGGTTCTCCATTTGGGTCATCTTCGCACCCGCCTGGATCATCAAGCCGTAGGCGGAACCGGAGGACCAGGGCGCGTACCAGACACGACCGGCACCTTCACCCACGGAACGCGGCTTGAAGATGTTGGAGGCGCCACCGGCACCGACGACCACGGTCTTGGACTTGAATACGTGGTAATCACCGGTACGGACGTTGAAGCCCACTGCACCGGCTACGCGGTTCTCTTTGGAGTCGTCCATCAGCAGATGGGTGACACAGATACGGTTGTAGACCTTGTCGGCAGACTTCTTGGCGGCCTCGGCCACGATCGGCTTGTAGGACTCGCCGTGGATCATGATCTGCCAGCGACCTTCGCGCTGGTAGGCGCCGGTCTTGGGGTTACGCATCAGCGGCAGGCCCCACTCCTCGAACTGGTGTACCGCCGAGTCAACGTGACGGGCCATATCGAACAGCAGATCCTCGCGCACCATGCCCATCAAGTCGATGCGGGCGTAGCGAACGTGGTCTTCGGGATTGTTCTCGCCGAAACGGGTGCCCATGTAGCAGTTGATGGCATAGAGGCCCTGAGCCACCGCACCGGAGCGGTCGATGTTGGCCTTCTCGGCGATAACGATCTTCTTGTTTTGACCCCAGTAGCGGGCCTCCCAGGCGGCACCGGTGCCACCGAGGCCGGCACCTGCGACCAGAATATCAATGTTGTCTTCTACGATTGTTTTGTAAGCCATTAGTAACCCTCCACACCTGCTATCATCTTCAAACCATTAGACTCGAGGGTGTGGATATCACCATCGTCGAGACGAATGTATTTCGGTTCGTTGTACAGGAACTGGCTGTCGCGCATCTCCTGGCTGGGCGCTGGCACGTTCGCCAGCTGTGGGATCTCTTTGCCCCAGGGCTTGGTGGTGATCGGCGCCAGCAGGTTCAGGTCGGTCTCGCCGTTGCGAGACTTGATGCGCCAGGCGATAACGCCCTTCTCCTCATCACGGATAACCCGTACCGAGTGTCCCAGCGGGGCGAAGTCGGCATAGCCACGCACGTCGATAGCGTGGTGGGGGCAGGCCTTGACGCAGGAGTAGCACTCCCAGCACATGTTGGGTTCGATGTTGTAGGCGCGGCGCAGGGTCTTGTCGATATGCATGATGTCTGACGGGCAGATATCGACACAGTGGCCACAGCCGTCACAACGCGTCATATATACGAAAGTTGGCATGTCAGTCCTCTCTAGTATTCTTGTTCAGTTGAAACGACTCAGTAGTGGCTCGGTTTGTCACGCTTGATGCCAAGTCCCATGTTGGGCGGGTTGGCGCCCATGTACTCCGGAATATCGGGGTATCTTGACTGCAGCGCCGGGTCGGTCAACTCACCCAAGTCGGGCAGATTCTCCTGGGAGCCGTCCGCACGGGTGATCTTCTTTTGATAGGCCGCGGCGGGCTTGAAGAACATGTGGGCAAACTTGGACCACAGAACGGTACTGAACAGAGTGGTGCTGGAGATAAGGAACAGGGCAAAGAAGAGCCAGCCGATGCCGCTACCCTGAGTCAGTGACCACAGCAGAGCGAAGGTGGCGGTGCCCAGCAGTGACAGGATGAACATGTCGGCACGAACCACCCGATACCAGGGGTTGCCCTCGGAGGAGACATCCACACGGATGAAGAACCAGAACCAGTAGCCACCGAAGCAGAGCATCAGCGCGCCCAGGTGCCACAGGGTCGGCCAGATACCCGCGGAGGGCTCCGTGGCGTGGCCGAAGATCAGCACCACGGTGGAGATGACGAAGAGGATGAACCCGTACATGGTGAACAGGTGAGAGAGCCGCCGCTGCGGGTTGGCAAACTCGGACGATGTCAGCACCTCGCTGGCAACGGTCTGGACGGCAAGGCCTGCCTTCTCACCACCGCTGACGGTTCGCTTGGCACTCTTTTCAGCCTTTTTGGCGTTGGCAAAAAAGTACTTGGCACTTTTCTTGTGGATTGTATCGAGTATTGTTCCACCAACCACCAGCAGGAACATCACTACGATGTATATCTGCATGGCCGTCTCTGGAATAAACCCGGAAAGCTCGCTAAAGGGATTAGTAATCATCGTCTCCTCTCCTGGGAAATTTATTGTCGCTTTGAATGATAATGGCCTGAATTCGACTTCGCTAATCAGCAATCCTTGTGAGTTGATTAGCGGGCTTAATGGCGGAGCCTGACCCTGGCAAGAGGCAGTCTGGTCAAACCTGGCGGTGGCGGGCGACGGGCCTGCAGGGCTTATGGAACCGGCCCACTGGAGCGCGTCTGCCCGGCCCATCAGCTTGCCCCGACCCTCTTCCGGCAGTGGCGGGCTCTGAACCGTTGCCCGCCTACCCTAGCCACTAACGATGGGGAGTCCAAACAGAACTCTCTTCTGCCTCTATAGAAGAGACTTATAGCAACACTGGCCTGCCTTATAACCAAGTCAATCACTCGGCTTTGTGGCCCCTCTGTGAGCCCAGATCCGGCAGCAGAAGAGGGCTGAGAGGCTATTTTGACCTCGCGGATTTTGACCTCGGATAATTTTTGTCTATGCTTTAAAAGAAAATTTCTATAGAAATTTCGACCCCGACGGCAGTTATTGACCTGGATCAATCTGGAAACGGCGGGGTGAGAGGTGGTATATTAGTATATTCAAATAGTATTACGCATAATTGCGCTGCTGCTGTACAGCTGCGGCAGTGGCATTATTTGGGGCCGGGGACGGAATGACTTCCAGGTTATTACTCCCCGGCTTTTCAGTGTCCAGAGCAAGCCGAGAGCAGATACTTATGAGTGAAACTGCCCAAGTATTGGCCGAGGGTCGCACCGAGGTCAAAAACACCACCTGCTACATGTGCGCCTGCCGCTGCGGTATCCGCGTACACCTGCGTGACGGCGAAGTCCGTTACATCCAGGGCAACCCCGACCACCCATTGAATAAAGGCGTCATCTGCGCCAAGGGCTCATCGGGGATCATGAAGCAGTACTCCCCCGCCCGTCTGACCAAGCCCCTCAAGCGCAAAGCCGGCGCCATGCGCGGCGATGCCCAGTTTGAGGAGATCTCCTGGGATGAGGCCTTCGATACCCTCGAAGAGCGCCTTGCCGAGATCCGCGCCACCGACCCGAAGAAGTTCGCCATGTTCACCGGTCGCGACCAGATGCAGGCGCTGACCGGTCTGTTCGCCAAGAACTTCGGTACCCCCAACTACGCCGCGCACGGCGGTTTCTGCTCGGTCAATATGGCCGCGGGCATGATCTACACCATCGGCGGCTCCTTCTGGGAGTTCGGCGGCCCGGACCTGGAGCGCGCCAAGCTGTTCGTGATGATCGGCACCGCCGAGGACCACCACTCCAACCCGTTGAAGATCGAGCTGTCCCGTTTCAAGCGCAACGGTGGCCGCTTTATCTCCATCAACCCGGTACGCACCGGCTACTCGGCCATCGCCGATGAGTGGATCCCCATCAAACCCGGCACCGACGGCGCCTTGCTGCTGGCAATCACCCACGAGATCATCAAAACCGGGCTCTACGACCGCGAATTCCTGCTGCAGTACTCCAACTCCGCCGAGCTGGTGAACCTGGACGAGAACTCCACCGAGTACGGCATGTTCGTCCGCGCCGAAGTCCCCGAAGAGGAGGGCTGCTTCGACCCGCAGAACAAGCTCTGGTGGGACCGTAACAGCAACAAGGCCGTGGTTTGCCGCACCAAGGGCGCCGACCCGCGCCTGCTGGGCGAGTTCAAGCTGCAGGACGGTACCCCGGTCAAGCCGGCTTTCCAGCTGCTCAAAGAGCGTGTCGAGCAGTACACCCCCGAGTGGGCCGCCAACATTACCGGCATCCCGGAAGAGACCATCAAGCGTCTGGCCCACGAGATGGGTATCGTCGCGCGCGACGAGAAGATCGAGCTGCCCATCGCCTGGACCGACGTCTGGGACAACGAGCACCAGTCGGTCACCGGCAACCCGGTCGCCTTCCACGCCATGCGCGGCCTGGCCGCCCACTCCAACGGCTTCCAGACCATCCGCGCGATGTCGATTCTGATGTCCATCCTGGGCACCATCGACCGCCCCGGCGGTTTCCGCCACAAGGCGCCGTTCCCGCGCCCGATCCCGCCCTGCCCCAAGACCCCGACCGGCCCCGAGGATGTCAAGCCGAACACCCCGCTGGGCGGTATGCCGCTGGGTTGGCCGGCGGACCCGGACGATCTCTTCGTCGACGACAAGGGCGAGCCGGTGCGGATCGACAAGGGCTTCTCCTGGGAGCACCCGCTCTCGGTCCACGGCATGATGCACAACGCCATCACCAACGCCTGGCGTCAGGACCCCTACCCCATCGATACGCTCTTCATCTTCATGGCGAACATGGCCTGGAACTCCACCATGAACACCGATGAAGTGCGTAACATGTTGAACGACAAGGATGAAAACGGCGAGTACAAGATCCCGTTCCTGGTCGTTGCCGACGCCTTCCAATCCGAGATGGTGGCCTACGCCGATCTGGTGCTGCCCGATACCACCTATCTGGAGCGCCACGACGTCATGTCCATGCTCGACCGCCCGATCTCCGAATACGACGGTCCGGTCGACTCCGTGCGCATTCCGGTGGTGCCGCCCATGGGCGAGTGCAAGCCGTTCCAGGAGGTGCTGATCGAGCTGGGCTCACGCCTGAAGCTGCCGCCGTTTGTCAAAGAGGACGGCTCGCGCAAGTACCGCGACTACCCGGACTTCGTCACCAACTTCGAGACCGCCCCCGGCTCCGGTATCGGCTTCCTCGCCGGCTGGCGCGGCAAGTCGGGCGAGAAGGGTATGAAGGGCGAGCCCAACCCGGACCAGTGGAAGATGTACGAGAAGAACAACTGCGTCTACCACTACCACCTGCCCAAGTCCTACCAGTACATGCGTAACTGGAACCAGGGCTACCTGCAGTGGGCCCAGGAGCACAGCCTCACCCGCTACGACGAGCCGATCAACATCCACATCTACTCCGAGGTGTTGCAGAAGTTCCGTCTCGCCGCCCAGGGCAAGAGCGACGGTCGCCAGCCCCCGGAGCGTCTACGCAAGCGCGTGGAGACCTACTTCGACCCGCTGCCGTTCTACTTCGAGCCGCTCGAGGGTCAGCTCTCCGACAAGCACAAGTACCCGCTCAACGCGATCACCCAGCGCCCCATGGCGATGTACCACAGCTGGGACAGCCAGAACGCTTGGCTGCGTCAGATCCACACCTACAACTTCCTCTACGTCCACCCGCAGACCGCTCAGGCCGCCGGGATCGACGATGAGAGCTGGATGTGGGTCGAGTCGATGCACGGCAAGGTCCGCTGCCTCTGCCGCTACAGTGAAGCGGTCGAGCCCGGCACCGTCTGGACCTGGAACGCCGTCGGCAAGGCCTCCGGCGCCTGGAACCTCGCCAGCGAGGCGAACGAGTCTAAACAGGGCTTCCTTCTCAACCACGTGATCAGCGAGGAGCTGCCTGCCAACGAAGCCGGCGAGCACATCTCCAACTCCGACCCGATCACCGGTCAGGCAGGCTGGTACGACGTGCGTGTGCGTATCTATCCGGCCGGTCCGGAGGAGGAGAAGGTCACCTCCCCGCAATACGACACCATGCCGTCGCTACCCGGTACGCCGAAACGACGTCCCTGGCAAAACTACTTCGCCGGCCTTTTCCAGAAAAACGGCTGAAATGAAAACTCCAACGCAAAGACGCGAAGACGCAAAGGGCGCAAAGCTGATGAAGGCTGAACAACAGCGAAGCGGAAGTTCCTTTGCGGTCATTGCGCCTTTGCGTTGAAAGCTTTTTAAAGGTTTAAGTGAGATGACCCAACTAGCTCTAGTAATCGACTTGAACGTCTGCGTGGGCTGCCACGCCTGCGTCACCAGCTGTAAACAGTGGAACACCTCCGGCGCTGCCGGTCCGCTGTTCGACGACAACCCGTTCACCAAGGATCCCACCGGTACCTTCTTCAACCGCGTGCAGACCTACGAGATCGGCGAGTTCCCGAACACCGAGACCCTGCACTTCCCCAAGAGCTGCCTGCACTGCGAGGACGCCCCGTGCGTTCCCGTCTGCCCCACCGGGGCCAGCCACAAGCGTAACGAAGACGGCATCGTGCTGGTGGACTACGACAAGTGCATCGGCTGTAAATACTGCTCCTGGGCCTGCCCCTACGGCGCCCGTGAGTTCGACGAGCACCAGAAGGTGATGAAAAAGTGCACCCTCTGCGTCGACCGTATCTACGACGAGTCCCTGCCCGAGAGCGATCGCAAGCCCGCCTGCGTACTGGCCTGCCCCACCTCGGCGCGACTCTTTGGCGACGTGCACGAGCCCGAGTCCGAGGTCTCCGTGGCGATCCGCGAGCGCGGCGGTTACCAGCTGATGCCCGAGTGGGGCACCAAGCCGGCCAACCACTACCTGCCCCGCCGCAAGACCCGCCTCAACATCCACGAAGACGAGCTGCTGCGTGTGGACAATCCGCTCAAGAAAGAGGATATCCGCCACGAGACCAGCAAAAACGTCTCCCTGGACGACTGGTTGATGTAACAAATAGTCACAAGCTACAAGTGGCGGGTTGCAAGAAAACCGCAACCCCACTTGTGACTTGAAACTTGCAACTTGTAACTGGAGTTAACAATGCACCCGACATTTTCGGTCATTTTCCTCACCACCCTCATCGGGGTGGGACAGGGGCTGTTCCTCGCCCTGTTTACCGAGCAGAGCTACTCGGCGGCCAACCTGCTACCGGGCCAGGAGAGCAGCTTCTACGTCACCGGCAGCTTCCTCGCCCTCGCCTTCCTCCTCGGCGGTCTGTTCGCCGCTGTATTCCACCTGGGCAAACCCAGCTACTTTATCACCCGTGCCTGGCGCGGCGTGACCCAGTGGCGCACCTCCTGGCTCTCCCGTGAGCTTATCCTGATGCCGCTGGTGATGTTCCTGGTGTTCCTCTACGGGGTCTTCCACCTCTTCGGCTGGGAGGCGGACCTGTTCGGTATCCCCGAGCTGGACGGTCAGTTGACCCTGGTGCTCGGCACCCTTACCACCGCTGCGGTATTCGGCCTGTTCATCGCCACCGGCATGATCTACGCCAGCCTCAAGTTCCTGCAGGAGTGGGCCTGCGCCCTCACGGTGGTCAACTACGTCGTCCTCGGCGGCGCCTCCGGCTTCACCCTCGCCGCCGCCTACGCCGCCTACACCGCACCGGAACTGGTCGGCCTCTACGCCGGCTGGGCGATCATCATCACCTTTGTCGGCCTCATCACCCGCGGCGCCACCCTGATCCGCAACGCGCGTATCAAGCACAAGTCCACCGTGCAGACCGCCATCGGCGTGCGCCACACCAAGGTACAGCAGAAGTCCATGGGCATGATGGGCGGCTCCTACAACACCCGTGAATACTTCCACGGTGCCACCGCCGCCTTCTTCAAATCGGTCAAATGGATCTTCCTGGTACTCACCTTCCCCGTACCGATGCTGCTGCTGTGGCTCGGCATGGACGGCAGCCAGGGGCTACTGGTGGCGGCCTTCATCATCCAGTACATCGGCCTGCTGTTCGAGCGTTGGTTCTTCTTCGCCCAGGCCAACCACCCGCAGAACTTGTACTATCAGACCGTCTGACGGTCACCCTCTGCGGAACGAAAAAGGGCGCCGAACGGCGCCCTTTTTTGTGTCGTATTCCAGTGCTGCGCAGCGGTTGCCGAGCCGTACCACCCATAGGCGCCATATGGATATAGAGCGGGCGCCGCCTCCTCTACGCCCCGGCTGATAGCACCTACGGCCCATCCGTGTAGCTGACAACCCGGTTACGCCCCGCGGCCTTGGCCCGGTACATCGCCACGTCGGCCCGGCGCATCAACTCATCCAGATCGACCAGCGAATCATCGCATACGGCGATACCGACGCTGGCGCTGCACTCCCACTCCAGCTCGCTTGTGAGAGTGTAGGGCCGACTGAGCAGTTCGACCACCTTATCGGCGACCTGGCGCGCCCGCGCCTCTGCCAGATCGTCGCTCTCGCCCAGCCCCTCCAGTACGATAACAAACTCATCTCCGCCCTGGCGTCCTACCGAATCGTTACTGCGTACACAGCCGCGCAACCGTTCAGCGACCTGCTTGAGCAGTTCATCGCCGTGGTGGTGGCCGTGGCGATCGTTGAGCTGCTTGAAGTTGTCCAGGTCGATAAAGAGCAGTCCCATGTGCTGCTGGCCGCGGCGGCAGCTCAGCAGCGACTGGCGCATACGGTCCAGCAGCAGGCGCCGGTTGGGCAACCGGGTGAGGGGGTCGTAGAAGGCCAGGCTGTTGATGGAGCGCTGCATGCGTCCGAACATGCGGTACTGACCAAAAATGAAGAGCAGCAACAGTAGTACCCAGGCACTACTGCTCCAGAGGGTGTAGGTCCTGATCCGTGCCGCCTGCTCATTCACATCGGCCACCACCACCACATCCCCAACCCGCTCTTCGCGGTAGTTTTTCAGACCGAAGATGCGGTGGGCCACGTAGCTTCGACCGTCATACTCAAAGGGGGTAAAGGCCTCTGCACATTGTGCAAGCCGCTCACCGGCGGTACGCAGCAGCGGCGAGATCGAAGAGAAAGCGAGCCTCTGCTCACCGATGCCAACCAACGCCTCCTCGCCATGTTCGGCCAGGTAGGGGTGCATCGCCGCCCGCGCAAAAAAGAGCCCCACCTCCCCGCCATAGACCGCCGCCAAGCGTTGGGTGAAATAGGCGGCATCCACACCCATCTCCACCACTCCCAGGTGCTCGCCGGCATCGCTTATCGGCAATGCCACCCGGTAGTTGGTGGCGTTCTTGCCGATCTCGAGGCCGTAACGTGGTCGGCGCTGGGTGTTGGTATCGGCGATCATCGGGCGCAGCCGTGTCAAATCATCCCCGTACTGGGCGGGCCGGTGGAGACGCAGCAGGGTGACATTGTCCGGATCGTGCAGGTGCAGCACTTGGATATAGGGGTTCGCCTCGCGCTGGCGTTCATACTGCCCGTAGAGCTCGCGCATCATCTGCTCCCGATCCCCCCGGCGTATCGCCTCTATCAATTCGGGGTTGTGCAGCATCATACGCAAGTGGGTGGCCATATGTGAGAGCTCGGCGCGCACATCCCGCCGATAGCTCTTCTCCAACTGCCCCTGGAGCCGGGCATAGCCGTCCTCAACCAGACTCTGGCTGAGCAGATGGGCGGCGAACTGCACACTCACCACCACCAGCGCGACGCCACCCACCGCAAAGGCGAAGAGACGCCGCCGCATGGAGCGATACTCCGACACCGCATGGTATTCGTTTTGCGCCGCCTCGCCGCTCATGACCGGGGAGCCATTCGGCTATGGGAGTTAAGGCGGGAGTGTTTTACCATCGACATCGGCAAAGTTTAGCGACTTTGCCGACAGATTGAATAGTCCATCCCTGATCTTCTTGTAAGCATTTGTCCTACACTGCCCCGCTGCAGCACTGCCCCGACTGAACTTTATAGCCCTATCCAATCCTCCTATTACCCGCCCCAAAAACGCTGTTGTATAGTGGCGGCACGAACCCTTTCCGGTCGGTCGCGAACAGCGGCGGGCCTACAAGAACAAGCCAGACCCAAAGGAGAGCCAAGTAATGATCAAACCAGTCGGTTCCGATGAGTTGAAGCCGCTGTTTGTCTACGACTCAGACAAACACGACGCCCTCAAACACGAGGCAGAGTCGCTGCCCTCCATGCTGCTCAGCTCCCAGGCCGCGGCCAACGCGGTCATGATGGGCAGCGGCTACTTCAGCCCGTTACCGGGCTACATGACCGTGGAGGAGGCGGTGGCCGCCGCTGAGACCATGCTGCTGCCCGACGGCAAGTTCTTCCCGGTACCGGTGATGAACCTCACCAGCAAGGAGCAGGTAGAGGGCCTCAACGGCGCCAAACGTATTGCGCTGCGTGACCCCAACGTCGACGGCCAGCCGGTGCTGGCGGTGATGGACATCGAGAACATCGAGGAGGTCACTGCCGAGCAGATGGCCACCATGACCGAAAAGGTCTACCGCACCACCGACCCGGAACACCCCGGCGTCAAGGCCTTCAACGGCCAGGGAAACATGGCCCTCTCCGGTCCGATCCAGGTGCTCAATTTCTCCTACTTCGCCGAGGACTTCCCCGACACCTTCCGCACCGCGGTGGAGATCCGCAACGAGATTCAGGAGCGCGGCTGGAACAAAGTGGTCGCCTTCCAGACCCGCAACCCGATGCACCTGGCCCACGAGGAGCTCTGCCACATGGCCATGGAGCGCACCGGCGCCGACGGCCTGGTGATCCACATGCTGCTGGGCAAACTCAAGCCGGGCGACATCCCCGCCCCGGTACGCGATGCGGCGATCCGTAAGATGGTGGAGCTCTACTTCCCACCCAACAGCGCCATGGTCACCGGCTACGGCTTCGACATGCTCTACGCCGGCCCGCGCGAGGCGGTACTGCACGCCTACTTCCGCCAGAACATGGGCGCCACCCACTTTATCATCGGTCGCGACCACGCCGGTGTGGGCGACTACTACGGCGCCTTCGACGCCCAAACCATCTTCGACGAAGAGGTGCCGCCGGGCGTGCTGGATATCGAGATCTTCAAGGCGGACCACACCGCCTGGTCGAAGAAGCTCAACAAGGTGGTGATGATGTGCGAGGCCCCCGACCACGAGAAAGAGGATTTCGTCCTGCTCTCCGGCACTAAGGTGCGTGAGATGCTGGGTCGCGGTGAGGCGCCGCCGAAGGAGTTCTCCCGCCCCGAGGTGGCCAAGATCCTCATCGACTACTACCAGAGCCTCAACAAGTAGTCGCCGGCCATACGGTAAAAACCCGGCGAAAGCCGGGTTTTTTTTTGCCTGAAATCGACAACTCAAGCGCCCATCCTCAAAGCCCACGACAACCTGGCCGCGACCGGGCAGCCCCTCTGCGCACTGCGTCCTTAACTGCCTCTGCTCCAGCGCGCCGAACCTGAGCGCCGTGATCCGCCCGAAACCCGACAAACCCTATTACTGACAAGGGTTTACCTCCATGGAGGTATTGCCCGGATTACGCTATGCTTCTATCTTCTTACCATTAGAGGCTGCTAATACGGGAAGAGATATGGCGTCCACCCTCACCGACCCCTTCGGTCGTAACATCGAATATGTCCGCCTCTCGGTCACCGACCGCTGCGATCTGCGCTGCTTCTACTGCATGCCGGAGGGGTTCACCGACTTCGAGACACCGGACCACTGGCTCACCTTTGACGAGATCGAACGGGTGATCGCCGCCTTCGGTCGACTCGGCGTCAGCCGGGTACGCATCACCGGCGGTGAGCCGCTGGTACGCAAGGAGCTTCCCGACCTGACCGCTCGCCTCGCCGCGCTGCCCGGCATCGACGACCTCTCCCTCAGCACCAATGCGGTACAGCTGGCCAAGCACAGCAAGGCGTTGCATCTCGGCGGGGTGCAGCGTCTCAACGTCAGCCTCGACACCCTCAAGCCCGAGCGCTTCAAGGCGATCACCAAGGGCAAGCTGGAGAAGGTGATCGCGGGCCTGATGCAGGCCAAGGCCGACGGCTTCTCCCCCATCAAGATCAACATGGTGGTAATGAAGGGGGTCAACGACGATGAGGTGGAGAGCATGGTCGATTTTTGCCTCGAACACGGCTTTACCCTGCGCTTTATCGAGACCATGCCCATGGGCGACACCGGTCGCAACGCCGCCGATCAATTCATCGATCTGCAGACCATCAAGCAACGCCTGAGCGAGCGCTACGATCTGGTTCCCGGCGTAATGCCCGGCGGCGGCCCGGCCCGCTACATGCAGGTGGCCGGCACGGAGCTGAATATCGGCTTCATCACCCCCATGTCGCAGCACTTCTGCGAAACCTGCAATCGGGTCAGGCTCTCGGTCGACGGCACCCTCTACATGTGTCTGGGGCAGGAGCACAACTTCGAACTCCGCCCCCTGCTTCGCGCCGGCATCAGCGACGACGAACTCGAGGCGGCCATCGTCGAGGCCATCGCCCTCAAACCGGAACGCCACGAATTCAGCGAAAAACCCGGCCAGGTGGTGCGCTTCATGTCGATGACGGGGGGGTGATTGGGTTTAAAGTTCGAAGTTCAAAGTTGTAGTTGTAGGCCAGGCTGCCCGCTCCGACACCCCGAACCTCAACAAACCACCCCCGCCCAACAACACCATCGCAGCGGACACACCACGGCTGCCTGGCAACCTGCGGCGCCACACAGCTTCACAGTGCGACAAGCCCGCCTTCAACAGCCTTTGCGAACTCTGCGCCTTTGCGGTGAGCTTTCATCGGGTGAGTAGTTACTGTGAAACTTCAAACCGTTGGATACTGCCGCAGATACTCATACATCACGATCGAGGCGGCGATACTCACATTCAGGCTCTGCACCCCGCCGACCTGTGGGATCCCCAGGCACTCCACCTGCGGGTAGTCGGCCCGCTGGAAGCTGATCCCCCGCTCCTCATGGCCCAGGACAAAGGCGGCCCTCTCCGGCAGGGCGGTGGTGGAGAGCGAGTGGTCGCAGTCGGGCTCCAGGGTAAAGATGCGGTAACCCTGCCCCAACAGCTCGCGGTAGCAACTGGCGAAATCGTCGTGAAAGCGGGCCGGAACCTTCTTGAAAGCCCCTTTGGCCGGTGCCGGATCGAAGGGACCGATACCGATAAGGTGCACCTCCCGCGCCCCCAGCGCCTCAGCGCTGCGGAACACCTTCGGCACATTAAAACCCGCCTTGAGGTGGTCCAGCACAATGACGAACGGCAAGGGACCGGGCTCTGCCAAGAGGTTGCGTCGGCGGTGCTTTTCGTAACGCTTCAGGGCGTTACGGCGCTCTGCGCGCAACTGCTCCCGACACTGACGGCTGACCACGATAGGGTTCTCCTGTTAAGCTTGCAGACCTCTTCTTATCCAACCGCTATTTCAAACCATGGAGAGGAGCGTGTCCAGAGAGCACCACCTCACCCAGCTTCGTGAACTGCTGCAGCGCCACCGCTGGGCAGCCCT
>JBNJGC010000004.1:37173-38562 GCA_051747405.1 Pseudomonadota bacterium | reverse complement strand
GATATCCAGCCTCTCCTCGATGATGATGCGCAGCGCACCGAGGGCGGCGCGGCGCAGGGCGAAGGGGTCTTTGTCGCCGCTGGGCACCTGGCCGATACCAAAGATGCCGATGAGGGTGTCGAGTTTGTCGGCGATGGCCAGCGCCTGGCCGGTCTTGCCCTGGGGCAGCCGGTCGCCGGCGAAGCGGGGCATGTACTGCTCATCCAGAGCGGCGGCCACCTCGCTCGGTTCGCCGTCGTGTCCGGCGTAGTAACGGCCCATGATCCCCTGCAGTTCGGGGAACTCCCCCACCATCTCGGTCATGAGATCGCATTTGGCGAGGATGGCGGCGCGACCGGCAAGCTCGGGCTGGCCACCAATGACCTCGGCAATCTTCTCGGCAATGGCGGCGACCCGTTTGGACTTATCGGCGATGGTGCCGAGCTGCTTCTGGAAGATCACGCTGGCGAGGCTGTCGATACGCTCCTCGAGCTTGTGTTTGCGGTCCTGATTCCAGAAGAAGTCGGCATCGGTAAGACGCGGGCGGATCACCCGTTCGTTACCCTTGCGCACATACTCCGGATGACGCGACTCGATATTGCTGACGGTAATGAAGTTGGGCATCAATTTGCCGTCAGTATCGATCATATGGAAATACTTCTGGTGCCCCTTCATTGCGGAGATAAGACACTCGGGCGGCACCTCGAGAAAACGCTCCTCGAAACTGCCGACCACCGCCAGCGGCCACTCAACCAGGCCGGTAACCTCATTGAGTAGGTCGTCGTCGATCACCGCTCTGCCGCCGGCCTTCTCCGCCGCCTCCATCACCTGACCGCGGATCGCCTCGCGGCGCTTGGCAAAGTCGGCCATGACATGACCGGTAGTCTCGAGCACCGGCGCATAGGCGGCCGGCTCGCCGAGGAAGATAGGATCCGGGTGGTGGAAACGGTGGCCGTAGGTGTCGCGGCCCGATTTGACGCTAAGGATCTCGGTGTCGATGGTATCGTCGCCGAACAGCAGCACCACCCAGTGGACCGGGCGGACGAACTCGGCGTCGAGGTCGCCCCAGCGCATGCGCTTGGGGATGGGGAGCTTGTTGAGCGAGTCGGTGAGGATGCCGGGGATCAGTTCGGCGGTGGCCTGCCCCTTCTGCGTGGAGCGGTAGACCAGCCAGGCCCCCTTTTTGGTCTCCATGGTCTCAAGCTTGTCGGGGCTGACGCCGCAGGAGCGGGCGAAACCCTCGGTCGCCTTGGTCGGATTGCCGTCCTCGTCGAAGGCGGCGGTCAGTGCCGGACCGCGACGCTCCACCTCTTTATCCGCCTGGGTCTCGTCCAGCCTCTTAATAAGCACGGCGAGTCGACGCGGCGCGGCGAAGGATTCCACCTCACCGAAGTCGAGCTCCGCCTTCTT
>JBNJGC010000004.1:34567-37073 GCA_051747405.1 Pseudomonadota bacterium | reverse complement strand
TCGCGTGCTTCGTAATAGGCCTGGGCCACGGCGCGGGCCAGGGAGCGCACGCGCAGGATATAGCGCTGGCGTTCGGTGACCGAGATGGCGTGGCGAGCGTCGAGCATGTTGAAGGTGTGCGAGGCCTTGAGCACCTGTTCGTAGGCGGGCAGAGGCAGGCCCGCCTCGATCAGTTTGTTGGACTCCTTTTCACACTGGTCGAACAGGGCGAAGTTGAACTCGGTGTCGGCGTGCTCGAAGTTGTAGGTGGACTGCTCCACCTCGTTCTGGTGGTAGACATCGCCGTAGGTGACCGGGCCGTCGGGGCCCTGGGTCCAGACCAGGTCGAACACACTCTCCACCCCTTGCAGGTACATGGCAATGCGCTCCAGGCCGTAGGTGATCTCGCCGGTGACCGGCTTGCAGTCGAGGCCGCCCACCTGCTGGAAGTAGGTGAACTGGGTCACCTCCATGCCGTTGAGCCAGACCTCCCAGCCTAGCCCCCAGGCGCCGAGGGTCGGCGACTCCCAGTTATCCTCGACGAAACGGATATCGTGCTCCAGCGGGTCGATACCGAGCATCTTCAGCGAACCCAGGTAGAGCTCCTGGATATCCAGCGGCGAGGGTTTAAGGATCACCTGAAACTGGTAGTAGTGCTGCAGGCGGTTGGGGTTCTCGCCGTAGCGCCCATCGGTGGGTCGACGGGAGGGCTGCACATAGGCGGTGCTCCACGGCTCGGGGCCGATGGCACGCAGGAAGGTGGCCGGGTGGAAGGTACCGGCCCCCACCTCCATATCCAGCGGCTGCAGGATCACGCAGCCCTGTTCCGCCCAGTACTGCTGCAGCGCGAGAATGAGACCCTGAAAGGTCGAGACGTCTGCTGATTTCGTTCCGCTCAAGGTGATACCTATATATATGTTCCGTTACAAAGCATTACATTATAGCTTGCGGTAAGCACCTGATAACAGGGGGCAAAAATCGTTTTCAACGCAAAGGGGCGAAGACGCAAAGGGCGCAAAGTTATTTTATCTGCGGTTCACTGTTCTGCCGGGCAGGGCAAAGAGTCATAAAAGTATAACTATTACAGGGAGTTATCATAATGAATGTGGGTGTTAAAGCGACGAAGCAATCGCTTTCCAGGTGCAGGGGTGCTTCGTTTTCGGCTCGTAATGACAGCCATTCGAACAGCTCTGCGTCCTGCGGTGAGTTTTTTGGGATGAGCAGTGATCTTCGCTCAACGTGACCCCAGACCCGTTGCCAGGCGAAAAGCGGCGGCAGGCTGGTGGTGGGTTTAGGTCTGTTCGGTACGGTTTCTGCCCAGGGCCTTGGCCCGGTAGAGGGCGTGGTCGGCGCGGTTGACGGTCTCCGAGTAGCTCTCACCTTCCACATAGCCGGTCAGGCCGAGGCTGGCGGTGATCGGGTAGTTATCGCCCATTGAGCTGAGGCTGACTTGGGAGATGGCGTGGCGGACCCGCTCGGCGACGGCGAAGGCGGCCTCCTGCGGGGTGTCGGGAAAGATCAGCAGAAACTCTTCGCCTCCCCAGCGACCACAGACATCGTATTCGCGCAGGGTCTTGGGTAGCTGCTGGGCCAACTCGCAGAGTAGCTGATCGCCGGCTTCGTGGCCGTAGCGGTCATTGACCCGCTTGAAGTGGTCGATGTCGATGATGGTGACGCAGAAGGTACTGCTGTTTCGGGTCGCGCGCTCCACCTCTTCGCGCAGCCGATCCATAAGGAAGCGCCGGTTGCCCATGCCGGTGAGGGGGTCGTGCAGGGCCGCCTCACGCAGGGAGATGTTGAGTTGGATCATGTTCTGCTGGTAGCGGTCGGAGATGCGGGTGAGCTTCTCCAGGCGGCGCAGCTGGCGATCGTACTGCTCCTCCAGCGTTCCTACCTCATTGCGGGAGAGGCTGTGGTAGCGGTCGGAGATGTGCACCAGCCGCTCCAGCCGCTGCGAGTGGGAGCGGGTGAGCTCAAGCATCTGCCTAAGCGGCTGGTAGAGGGGGTTGTCCTTGTGCGCAGGGTCGTCGAGCAGCGCCTCGACCTGTGCCAACAGGTCGTGATCCGCGTTCGCTTTGATCGCTGTCTTGACCACCGCTTAGGCGACCTCTTGGGCCAGGATGTGGAAGGGGAAAGTGCAGTCCTCTTTGAACTCGTCGGCCAGGGAGACGACGCGCTCGTTGCGCGGATCGTAGTACCAGTCGACGCTGACCTGGCGGCCCCGGTTGTGGGCCTCTTCGAGCATATCGAAGATATCCAGCATCGCCCGAACCGAGCTGGTGTTCATATAGATGAGTCGCAGATCCATGTGCAGGGGGCCATCGGTCTGCTGCAGATAGTCCTCCACCCATTCGATGATGTCACCGAACATCTCGAAGGAGTTTTCTGGATAGGAGTCGCCGCTCATATGGAGGGTGCCAGCCACCCAGTCGCCTTTGACGTTGGGGGTGGATTGCGTACCGGTTAATTCAAGTTCTCTCATGATGGGTGTGATTATACCAAATGTGGCTCAGATCACAGCACGGAT
>JBNJGC010000004.1:0-34467 GCA_051747405.1 Pseudomonadota bacterium | reverse complement strand
TCGCGCAGGGCGAACAGGTCGATGTTGTCCATGCGGTGAAGCTCCGGTCAGTCGATGCGGAAAGAGAGGACGGTAATGTCATCGCGTTGCGGATGCTCGCCGCGATAGTCTCTTATCGTCTGCTCCAGTGCCGCGGCCTGCTCCTCCATGGGTAGGCCGGCGTGCGCCAGTAGAAGCTCGGCAAAGCGGCTGTCGCCGAAACCGAAGCCGAGCTCTCCTCCGGCCTGGTCGAGATAGCCGTCGGTAGCCAAATAGTAGGTGCATCCGGGGTGGAGGGCCAGCTCCGTGTCCCGGTAGTGGCCCACCTTGCGGTCGAACAGGGGGCGGCGCCCCCCCTTGATCTCGTGGATCTGGTCGCCGTCGCTCCAGTAGAGGCTGATCTTGGCGCCCGCGTAGCGCAGGGTGCCCCGCTCGCGATCGATGCTGGCAAGCCCTGCGTCCATATTGGTGGCGATGGCCCGCGGCAGCTCTGAGTGGTTGAGCATCTCCCGCAGTGCGGTATCGGCATGGCTAAGCAGCGCCGCCGGGGAGTCGAGACCGAGGCGGTTCATGGCATCATCGAAGGCGGCGCGGGCCAGCATGGTCATCAAGGCACCGGGTACGCCATGGCCGGCGCAGTCGACGACGCCGATAAGATAGCGATCCTGCTCGGCGCGGAAGAGGTAGAAGTCGCCGCCAACCACATCGCGCGGGTGCCACATGACAAAGTGGTGCGGCCCGAGCACCTGGGTCAGTTGCTTGTCGGGGAGCAGCGCGCGCTGGATCATGCTGGCGTAGTCGATGGAGTCGCTGATCTTCTTCTGTGTCGCCGCCATCTCCCGGTTGGTGTTCTCCAGTTTGTGGGTGCGATCCCGCACCTTCCCCTCCAGCTCCTCGGTGTGGTGCTTGATCTGCGAGGCCATCACACCGAAGGCGCGGCTCAGATCCCCCACCTCATCCCGGCCCGGCTGGGGCAGGTCGACCTCGAAGTTGCCCCGCGAGAGGGCCGTGGCCGACTGCTGCAAGCGGTGGAGCGGGTGTAGCACCAGTCGCTCTACCGCGTAGCCGAAGGCGAGAAAGAGTATCGCCAGGACCACCACCACAGCCACCACCGCGCTCTTCAGCCAGGTGCCTTGCAAGACCTGCGCTGCTTTGAGGTCGACGGCGCTGAGCACATACCACTTCAGTGCCGGGATATAGCTGATCGCCAGCAGCTGCTCGCGCCCGTCGAGTTGCGCACGCAGGGTGTGGATCTGTTTTGGGGAGCGCTGCGACTGCTGCAGCGTATGCCTCAGCGACTCGCGCTGGTCGGCATCGGCAAGAAGGTCGTCCAGACGGTGCAGCTCACTGGCCGCACCGGTGGTGGCACCGTAGGCGATGAGCGAAGAGTCGGGGTGGGCCTGAATGGCGCCATCCTCGCTGACGATCATCGGGGTCACCCCCGGCTCGTCGGTGGTGATGAAATCCTCAAGGAATCCGCTCAGATCGAAGCCGGTGCCGGCCAGACCGATCTTGCGCTCGCCCTCACGCACCACCACATTGAGCCAAACCCGGGTCACCCCTAATTTGGCGTCGGGGTTGACGTTGATGTTGAAGTTCTCATCCCCGTCCATGGTGTTGAAAAACCAGGTGTCGTCCGGCGAGTCGGGGTCGAGGGTGTAGCGTGGAGAGCGGTTCTGCTCGCCCTTGCCGTCGTTCTGGTAGTAGTGGCGGCTGAGGTTGCTGATGAGAAAGTAGTTACCGTCGCGGAAGTCTCTGCGGTAGCCCTCCGCCTCGCGGAAGAAGAGATCCCGCTTGGTGGGATTCTCCTCATCCAACAGCCACTGGCGGGTGAGCACCGAGTCGGCGAGTCGCCGTGAGAGGGCCAGGTTGCGCGAGACCGGGGCGAGGATGTTCTGGCTGTTGAGCTGGGTGAAGTTGCGCGCGTAGGCCTCGCCGAAGTGGGCGCGAACCCCCTCAAGCACCTGCCAACCGATCAGCCCGGCGGGCAGCAGCGCCAACAGTGTTGCCAGCAGGAGTGCCAGCAGCGATTTGGCGCGAAGCCCGAAACCCCAAGTGGCCATGAGTAGAGTTACCGTGAAGAGTTACCGTGAAAGGAGGTGCAAATGTGAACAAAGTGACAGCAGGCAGTATCTGCCAGCGTGGCGGGGGCGTCAAGCGGCTCAGGCCGACCCACAGGGTGAGCGCATACTTACATAACCCCCCGCTAGTGTAAGCCCTTGATATACGGTACGCCGTAAACCCCTCCCTGGAGGCTCGACTGCCGCGTCCTTGCGGCAGACGACTGTAAATCAAGGGCTTACACCAGCGATGACAAAGTATGCGGTTGCCCTGGGCGACCCACACCGGGAGTGAGAGTATTGGCTGAGGTAAGGACCAGAACTATGTATGGTGACTACTTGCCCCCCGTCTCCGGAGGCGCGTGCGGCGATGCCTAGGGCCTTGAGCTGCACGGCTGCCTGGCGTTTCTCCATGGACGGAGTTACCACGCTCCAGGCATAGAGCGAACATGATGCGCTTCGCAAGCTCAGCCAGGCACCGCTATGGCATCGCCGCATGCGCCCCCGGATGGGGCAGCCTGGCCTACGAACTTTGTGGCGCTTGAGCCTTTAGCCAGCGGAGGCGTTGTGGTGTAAAATCCCGGCTGAATCCGCCAACCGCAGAAAGACATTCACCATGACCCAACCACGCAAGGCCGTTGCCCTGATCTCCGGCGGCCTCGACTCCCTGCTTGCCGCCAAGGTGATGCTCGAACAGGGCATCCATGTCGAGGGGATCAACTTCTTTACCGGCTTCTGCGTCGAGGGCCACACCCACGCCATCCGTAAAAAGGATAAGGCCAAGCCCAAACGCAATAACGCCCTGTGGTCGGCGGAGAGGCTGGGCATCAAGCTGCACATCATCGATATCGTCGAGGAGTACAAGGATGTGCTGCTCAACCCCAAGCACGGCTACGGGGCGAACATGAACCCCTGCCTCGACTGCAAGATCTTTATGGTGCACAAGGCGCTGGAGTGGGCGCAGGAGCACGGCTTCGACTTCATCATCACCGGCGAGGTGATCGGTCAGCGCCCCATGTCGCAGCGCAAGGAGACCATGCCGGTGGTGGCGCGGGAGTCGGGGGCGGAGGATCGGCTGCTGCGACCGCTTTGCGCCAAAAACCTCCCCCCCACCCTGCCCGAGCGCGAAGGCTGGGTGGATCGGGAGAAGCTCTACGACTTCTCCGGTCGCAACCGCAAACCGCAGATGGCGCTGGCCAAAGCGTTCGGCTTCGAGGATTACGCCTCCCCCGCCGGCGGCTGCTGCTTCCTCACCGACGAGGCCTACTCGCGCAAGCTGGTGGACCTGTGGCGGGCACGGGGGTCACGAGAGTATCAGATGGATGACATCATGCTGCTCAAGGTGGGGCGCCACATCCGCCCGGCGCCCCACTACAAACTCATCGTCAGCCGCGAAGAGGGGGAGAATAACTTCCTCAGCGGCTACAAAAAACAGTTCATCCAACTCTACACCACCTCCCACCCGGGGCCGCTGGCGCTGCTCGACGGTGAGCCGACGGATGCAGACCTGGAGTTCGCCGCCCGCATTGTCGCCCGCTACAGCAAGGGGCGCACCGCCGAGCAGGTAAGCGTGGAGGTCCACTTCCCCGACGGCGAAAGCCGCAGCGTGGAGGTGGCCCCCCTGCCCCCGCAAGAGGTCAAAGAGGAGTGGATGGTTTAGGATTGAAACGCAGAGGACGCAAAGGACGCGGAGTGTTTACTATGACGTATTATAAGCACGTCATTAGTTGGCCGCAGAAACGTCTAACTAAAGTGATTTGTGACCTTTGCGTACCTCAGCGTCCTTCGCGACCTCTGCGTTGAGATATGAATTATGAAATATGAATTAGATGCGCGACGGATGTTTTGCCCGATGCCGGTGATCCGCGCACAGGACAAAATCGCGGAACTGGAGCCGGGGGATACCCTGGAGGTTTTCGCTACCGACCCCGGCGTGGTGAACGATATCCCTGCATGGTGCCGTATCAACGGCCACACCGTGGTGGAAACGCGGGAGGAAAACGGTGATATTATCCTCCTTATCGAGGTTGGAGACGACACACAGGACTAGCCATGGGCGGACACCACCACCACCCCACCCCCACTCCCGCCCAGGCCATGAGTGACGAGCGCTACAGGGCGATCCGCAAGGTCACCCTGATCGGCTCGGCGCTGGATCTTAGTCTGGCGGTGCTCAAGGTGGTGTTCGGTTTCATTGCCAACTCCCAGGCGCTGATCGCCGACGGCATCCACTCCTTCTCCGATCTCGCCACCGACTTTATGGTTCTGTTCGCCGCCAAACACGGCAGTCGCGACGCCGACGAGACCCACCCCTACGGCCACGGTCGTTTTGAAACCCTCGCCACTGTGGCGCTGGGGATCTCCCTGATCGCGGTGGCGATCGGTATCGCCTGGGATGCCATCAACCGCCTGTTCCACCCCGAGGCGCTGCTCCAGCCGGGCGTCTGGGCGCTGGTGGTGGCGGCCATCTCGGTGTTCTCCAAGGAGTGGATCTACCACTACACCATGGCGGTGGCCAAACGGGTCAAATCGGGCATGCTCAAGGCCAATGCCTGGCACAGCCGTACCGACGCCATCTCATCCATCGTGGTGGTGATCGGCGTCGGCGGCACCATGGCGGGGCTGGAGTACCTGGACGCCATTGCCGCCGTGCTGGTCGGGGCGATGGTGGCGAAGATTGGCTGGAGCCTGGCCTGGCACAGCCTCCACGAGCTGGTGGACACCGCCCTGGACCCGGAGCGGGTGGAGGTGATTCGTCATGAGATCCTGCGGGTCGGCGGCGTGCGTGAGCTGCACATGCTGCGTACCCGCCAGATGGGCGGTGAGGCGCTGGTGGATGTGCATGTGATCGTCGACCCGAAACTGAGCGTCTCCGAGGGGCACTACATCGGCGAGAAGGTGCGCAAACGCCTCATCGACGAGGTGGACGAGGTGACCGATGTGATGGTTCACGTCGATCCGGAAGACGACGAGCAGATGAAGCCCAGCCTCGGCCTGCCCAGCCGGAGCTGGATCCGTCGCCGGCTGGAGGAGCGCTGGGCCGAGCAGCCGCTGGCACAGAAGATCGAACGTATTGATCTACACTACCTGGACGGTAAGCTGGAGATTGAGGTCTACCTCCCGCAGAAGCTGGCCGAAGGGGCCGCCGAGTCACTGCAGGCGATGCGCCGCAGCGCCATGGAGTTGGAACCGGTGCGGAATATCACCTTCTTCTTCCAGGTTGCACCAGAATAGTGCCGGGAAAGGAATATTGCACACAAAGAGTGCATAATGGCCCCGGGTTTTCCAGTGGTTAAATACCATCCCGTTTTATTTCAATGAGTTAGTCTTGTGGCACAGTTCCTGCACTGAAGTGGCACAACAAATCATGTCCGACAAGGGCGCAGTAATACCGTAAAACCGAGAATTGGAGGCACCGATGTCTGCAGAAAACGTAATGAAACTGATTAAGGACACAGGCGCGAAGTTTGTTGACTTCCGCTTTACCGATACCCACGGCAAGGAGCAGCACGTCACCATGCCGGTGAGCCAGATCGACGAGGACACCTTCGAAGAGGGCAAAATGTTCGACGGCTCCTCCATCCAGGGCTGGAAGGGGATCAACGAGTCGGACATGATCCTCATGCCCGACGCCGAGACCGCCGTGCTGGACCCCTTCGCCGACGAGCCGATGATCAACCTCACCTGCGACATCGTTGAGCCCAACACCATGCAGGGCTACGAGCGTGACCCACGCTCCGTGGCCAAGCGCGCCGAGGAGTACCTCAAGTCCACCGGCGTCGGCGATAGCGCCCTGTTCGGCCCCGAGCCGGAGTTCTTCATCCTCGACGACATCCGCTGGGGCGCCGACATGAGCGGCTGCTTCGTCAAGATCGACTCCGAAGAGGCCGACTGGAACTCCGAAAAGGTCTACGGCGACGGCAACATGGGGCACCGTCCCGGCATCAAGGGCGGCTACTTCCCCGTGCCGCCGGTCGACTCCCTGCACGACATCCGTGCCGCCATGTGTCTGGCGATGGAGGAGATGGGCCTCGAGGTCGAGGTGCACCACCACGAGGTGGCCACCGCCGGTCAGTGTGAGATCGGCGCCAACGCCAACACCCTGACCAAGAAGGCCGACGAGGTACAGATCCTCAAATACTGCGTACACAACGTCGCCCACAGCTACGGCAAGACCGCCACCTTCATGCCCAAGCCCATCGTTGGCGACAACGGCTCCGGCATGCACGTGCACATGTCCATCTCCAAAGAGGGTCAGAACCTCTTCGCCGGTAACGAGTACGGCGGTCTGTCCGAGATGGCGCTCTACTACATCGGCGGTATCATCAAGCACGCCCGTGCCCTGAACGCCTTCGCCAACAGCTCCACCAACTCCTACAAGCGTCTGGTACCCGGCTTCGAAGCGCCGGTCATGCTGGCCTACTCCGCCCGCAACCGTTCCGCCTCCATCCGTATCCCCTACGTCACCAACCCCAAGGGTCGTCGTATCGAGGTACGCTTCGGTGACCCGACCGCCAACCCCTACCTGATGTTCTCCGCCTTCCTGATGGCCGGCCTGGACGGCATCCAGAACAAGATCCACCCCGGCGAGGCGATGGACAAGGACCTCTACGACCTCCCCGCCGAGGAGGCCCTGGAGATCCCCACCGTCTGCCACAGCTTCGACCAGGCGCTGGAAGCGCTGGATGCGGATCGCGAGTTCCTCACCCAGGGCGGCGTCTTCACCGACGACATGATCGACGCCTTCATTGAGCTGAAGATGGCCGAGGTGACCCGCATGCGTATGACCACCCACCCGGTCGAGTTCGACATGTACTACTCCTGCTAGCAGGCCGACAGCCTTAGGCTGTCGCCACTGCACAGGTGAATGAGCGCCCCCTTCATGGGGGCGTTTTTCGTTTTGGGCTAACGCCGGCAAGCCGATTTGTTCAAACGCGACACCTGGATTATGCTTAGAACATGAAAAAGCGACTACTGCCCCTACTCTTTATCGCCCTGCCGCTGATGGCGGCGGAGACCGGCTACCGCATCGTCCACCCCGACGGCACCGTAGAGTTCACCGACGACCCCACCCTCGGTGGTGAGCCCATCGAACTGCGTGAAGCGCCCACCTATCGACATACCCCGCCTACGAGCAGCGGCGAGAGCCGGTCCAAAGGCCCGGCCAAGGCGGAAAAAGAGGACTCCAGCGAGGGCGACGACGGTTATCAGACCCTGCGCATCACCTCCCCCGGGGATGAGCAAACCCTCTGGTTCGACGGTCAGGGCATGTCGGTCTCCCTGCAGATCACCCCCTCACTGAAAAGCGGCGACGAAGTGGTGATCGAACTCGACGGCGAAGAGGTGGCCCGTGGCCGCTCCACCGGCTACACCCTCAAGGATGTCTACCGCGGCAGCCATACCCTCCACGCCCGTATCGAAGACAGCGACGGCAACATCCGCATGGACAGCGAATCGATCACCTTCCATATGCGCCAACACAGCGTCAACTGATGTAGCAGTGCCAGATAGAGGCGGCCCGGATATCGCACGGTGTCCGCCCTCCATGTAGGATGCGCTTCGCAGGCTCAGCGCATCCTATCTTCTTAGACAGCCATGCTTGCCCCATTCCCCCATTCCCACAACAAACCGTCATTCCGGGCTTGTCCCGGGATCCATCCCAAAACACACGGCGAAGACAACCCTGGCATGGATGCCGGAGCAGGTCCGGCATGACGGTCTCCGTGTTCTCTGTGCCCTCTGTGGCAATAATCTCGATGCGTTTCGCAGGCTCAGCGCCTCTGCGGTGAGTTTTTGGGGTAAGCAGTTACGATACTCCACAGTGAAACCCCTATGTATATGCACTATATTGGTGCATATAAGCCTGTGATCCACGCCGGTGCAGCGAAAGCTTCGGCCACGGCTCCGGATTGTCGTGCTGTACAAGATGCATTATTCAATAAATTCAGTATCTTATGCCAATACCGCGACGACAGACCCATCTGGTGCGCATTTTGCTAGAGGTTGTGCATGGAGAGAGTAAACGAAGAGAGAGCCACCACCGCGGGGCGTATCGTCGAGAATCTGCACACTGCGGTGCTGCTACTCGACAGCGCATTGAAGCTGCGCTTCATCAACCCCGCCGGTGAGATGCTGTTCGCCGTCAGTGCCCAGCGCTTCATCGGCCAGCCGGTGCACAGTGTGCTATTCGACAGGGAGGCCTCAATGGCGCTGGAGCAGGTGCTGCACACCGGCACCCCGTTTACCGAGCGTGAGTTGGTGCTGAACCTGGGCTATCGCCACAAGGTTACCGTCGACCTAACCGCGATACCCCTGGTGGACGGGGCCAGCGGACGTAGCGAACTGCTGGTGGAGATGAAGCAGGTGGATCGCCAGCTACGCATCACCCGCGAAGAGGGGCTTCTGGCCCAGAGCAACGCCACCCGGGCGCTGGTACGCGGCCTGGCCCATGAGGTGAAAAACCCCCTCGGCGGCCTGCGCGGCGCGGCCCAGCTGCTGGAGCGGGAGCTCAACAACGAAGAGCTCAAGGAGTACACCCACATTATCATCAGCGAGGCGGATCGCCTGCAGGCGCTGATGAACCGCATGCTGGGGCCGAGTACCCTGCCCCACCGGCGCGAGATCAACGTCCACGAGGCGGTTGAGCGGGTGCGCCAGGTGGTAGCCGCGGAGTTGAGCGAGTGCATCAAGCTGGTGCGCGACTACGATCCGAGCATCCCCGATGTCTATGCCGATCTGGATCAGCTGATCCAGGCGCTGATGAATCTGGTGCGCAACGCCGCCCAGGCCCTCGGCGACGCGGGGGAGATCACCCTCCGTACCCGCACCCTGCGCCAATACACCATCGGCCCGGTGCTGCATAAGCTGGTGGCCCGGATCGATGTCATCGACAACGGCCCCGGCATCGACGCAGGGATGCGCGAAAACCTCTTCCTCCCTATGGTCACCGGTCGCCCGGATGGCACCGGGCTGGGGCTTCCCATCGCCCAGTCGATGGTGAACGCCAACGGCGGTCTCATCGAGTGGGAGAGCCGACCGGGACAAACCGTATTTACCGTACTGCTGCCGATCGACACCGATCGCCACAACCCTCAGGAAGTGCAGCCATGAGCAAAGAGATCGAAATCTGGGTGATAGACGACGACCGCTCCATCCGCTGGGTGCTGGAGAAGGCGCTCAAACAGGAGGGGCTACGGGTACAGAGCTTCGACAGTGCCGACAAGGCGCTGAAGAACCTGGCCCAGGCCGAGCCGGACGTACTGATCACCGATATCCGCATGCCGGGCATGAGCGGCCTGGAGCTGCTGGACACCATCAATCAGCAGCAGCCCGAACTGCCGGTAATCATCATGACCGCCCACTCCGACCTCGACTCCGCCGTCTCCGCTTACCAGGGGGGCGCCTTCGAATACCTGCCCAAACCGTTCGACGTGGACGAGGCGGTCGAACTGGTCCGCCGCGCCCTCGCCCACCGCCAGGAGCAGAGCCGCGCAGGCGAGGAGCTAAACAGCCTTGAGAGTATGGAGATCATCGGTGAGGCCCCCTCGATGCAGGAGGTCTTCCGCGCCATCGGGCGGCTCTCCTCCTCCAACATCACCGTGCTCATCAACGGCGAATCCGGCACCGGCAAGGAGCTGGTGGCCCACGCCCTGCACCGTCACAGCCCGCGTCGGGATCGCCCCTTTATCGCCCTCAACACCGCCGCCATCCCCAAGGATCTGCTCGAATCGGAGCTCTTTGGCCACGAACGGGGCGCCTTCACCGGCGCCCAGTCGACACGGGAGGGGCGGTTCGAGCAGGCCGACGGCGGCACCCTCTTTCTGGACGAGATCGGCGACATGCCCGCCGAGCTCCAGACCCGGCTGCTGCGGGTGCTGGCCGACGGCGAGTTCTACCGGGTCGGCGGACGCGCGCCCATCAAGGTGGATGTGCGCGTGATCGCCGCCACCCACCAGGACCTGGAGCGGCGGGTGCGCGAAGGGCTCTTCCGCGAAGACCTCTTCCACCGCCTCAACGTCATCCGTATCCACATCCCCTCCCTGCGCCAGCGCCGCGAAGACATCCCACTGCTGGCGCGCCACTTTCTGCAAAAGGCGAGTGAAGAGCTCGGCGTGGAGAGCAAATGGCTCGACGAGGCCAGCGAAGCCTACCTCGCCAACATGGACTGGCCCGGCAACGTGCGACAACTGGAGAACACCTGCCGCTGGCTCACCGTCATGTCCCCCGGCCAGGAGATCCACCTCGAAGACCTGCCCCCGGAGCTCAAGATGGCCGAGCCCGGCCAGAGCGACGACCGCGACTGGCTCACGCCACTACGCCGCTGGGCCGAATACAAACTGGGCACCGGCGCCAGCGGCATTCTCGAAGAGGCGGTGCCGCAGTTCGAGCGGTTGATGATCGACACCGCCCTGAAAAAGAGCGGCGGCCACCGCCAGGAGGCGGCCCACCTGCTGGGTTGGGGGCGCAACACCATCACCCGCAAGATTAAAGAGTTGGGGATGGAAGAGGCTTAGGGAGTGATCGGGCGCCCCGCGGGTGCCGTATTGTTAGGCGCGCACGGCACGCCCTATGGGGAGTTGATGGGGCGAGCTGTGGTCAGGTGTTATCCAGCGGCTTATGCCGGGCAACCACATACTTTGTTATCGCTGGTGTACGCGGGGTATTATGTAAGTATGCGCTCACTCTGGCGGCTTCTGGAATGGATTCAGCACCTCGACGCCAGTCGGGGTAAAGTGGCGTTCATTGCGGGTTACAACGGTTAAACCGTGAACCACCGCACTCGCTGCAATCAGCAAGTCGGGCCCATGGTTTCCCACCGCTGCTGAGAACCTGCCCCACAGTCTGGATGTTTCCAGATCGATCGTTAATATCCTGTCAACGTAGAGGTAAAGCACTCTATCCAACCACTTGCTAAGCTCATCGGCAAAGTGGGGATTTTTACCTTCTTGCTGCACGATGCCTCGTTCGATCTCACCAATGGTTACAACGCTCAAAAACAGATCCGCATCCCGCTGAGCGCCCACCCATTCGACAACCGCCGGGTCACGGTTGCGTTTGCGCAGCTCAGACAGAACAACCGTATCCAGGAGGTACATTAGAACTCAACATCCCTGGCGGTGAGATCAAGACGTTCAAACTCCTGGTCATCCTGAGGGATCTCGAGCAACATTTGCGTAAAACCGGGCGCCGCAGATTTATCAATCCGGGTAAGTCGCTCATAATCGTCAACAGAGAGGAAAACGCCAACAGGTTTACCCCGGCGGGTCACCCACTGCGGCTGTCCAGTCAGGGCGGCCTCCACCACTGAACTGAAGCGGTTTTTTGCGTCGTGTAGCGACCATACTTGATCTGGCATATCGCACCTGTCTAGATTAGCTGTCTAGATAATACTAGGCTCGTATTTTGCCAGCGTCAAATCATAAAAACACCAGTTAATCGCGCATCGATTCAGGCCAGTCTGGCCAGATCGACGGGTTTGGCTGGTTGGCGCGCACGGCACGCCCTATGGGTAGTTGAGGAAGGCGGTGCCGTAGATGACGGTGATCTGGCGCTGGGCGACGGGATTGGCGCTGCTGCCTCCGGCCATACCGGTGGCGATGATGCGGCAGACGGCGTGGCCGTTGACGGTATCAGCGCTGCCGTTGACGCTGTACCAGGCGCTCACGCCGTCTTCGAGTTGCTGGTCGGTGACATCGCCGGCGGTGCAGTCCCGGGCCTGATTGATCCGGTAGGCGGCCCGGTGCACGGCGCTTTCGGCGGCGTAGAGGGCCTGGTTGGCATAGAGGTCCGAGACGCCGGTGAGACTCTGTGAACTGACCAACACGGTCATCAGCGCACCGAGCATGGCCAGGGCGACCAGCAGGAAGATCGCCGCCACCAGCGATACACCCCGTTGTGGCTGTCTGAGCGCGGTTATGGACATATGACGCTCCCCTGGGCGTTGCGCAGGTGGGCCTCGCGGTAGAGATCGATGCTTTCCCCCTCCCGCTCAAGGGTCATGCTCATGGTGACGATGCCGCTGCGGTGAGTGGTACCGGCCAAATAGCTGAACTGAATGCTGTCCAGGTGGGTGGCGAGGATGCCATCCGGGTTGCCGTCGTCACCCTCATCCCAGACCAGGTTGTTGCCGGTTCGCTCGACACGGATATCGCGGCACGCCTCATAGGTCTTGACCACCATGTTGCCCACCTGGGTGACGCTGTCGAGATCGCGCAGCAGGGTGAAGCTGATCCGGCTGCCGCCGCCGTTGACGGAGATGCTCGCCGGATCGGCCTCGCGCAGTTCGCGGCTGAGGCGCTCCAGCGCCAGCCGCCCCTCGCCGGTGAGTCTGGCCCGCGCCTGGGTGTCGAAGTAGCCGCTCACGGCGCTGAAGAAGAACGGCGCCAGGGCGGCGGAGATGATACCCAGCAGGACGATGGTCACAATCATCTCGACCAGGGTGAAGCCGCGTAGCTGCTTGTGACTGGAGCGAGGTTCCATCGCATGGTAACAACTCGCCGCTGGCACCACGGAAGGGGCAAGGCAGTCATTGCGGAAAGGAGATTGCCGCGTCGTTTTGGCTCCTCGCAATGACAGCTCGGAGAGCACAGCAGTCGAGTCATTACGTTCCATCACATGTTCACCCGGTAGCCGATGAGGGTATAGGTCTCGCCCAGCGGGCTGGTGACGTCTACCTCAATGCGCCGCACATCTGCCGCCGGTATACCGTTCCAGGCGGCAGCCGGCGGCTGTACCGTCACTGATATGCTGTAATCGCTGTACTGGGCCAGATCGTTGCCGTCGATATCCTGCGGCGTGGCGGGGCTGTAGCCGTGGTAGTCATCGACATCGTCCCACTCGCTGCGATCGGCCTCCTCAGGGCCCAGCGGGGTTGAGGCCGTGGCGGCAGGCTGGCAGTTTCCCGGTGCTGTGAGTGAGCACTTGCTGTGGCTGCATTGGGCGTCGCTCAGGGCGGCACAGTAGTTAGTGCAGCTGTTGGAGCCGGTCTCGACACAGCCGCCGCCAACGGGTGTGTTTTCATCCCAGCGTTTGGACATGATCTCGTCCATAAAGGCCTTGGCCAGGGCGCTGCTACGCTCACGCACCAGCGGCGTGGCTGACTCCTGCACATTGCTCACATAGAGCTGGGCGATACCGGCAAGGCCCACCCCCACCACGATGATGAAGATTAGCGTCTCGATCAGGGTAAAGCCGTTGCCTCTGCTCATCGGTGCACCAGTCCGGTGTAGGGTTCGATAGCCAAGGTCACACTCTCGCCGTTGGCACTTACCGTGATCGTCTGTTGGACGGTGGCGCAGTTG
The DNA here is from genome assembly GCA_051747405.1 of Pseudomonadota bacterium. Lineage (GTDB taxonomy): Bacteria > Pseudomonadota > Gammaproteobacteria > Thiohalomonadales > Thiohalomonadaceae > JAPHTQ01. The sequence goes on along the minus strand of JBNJGC010000004.1, from coordinate 21,128 downwards.
AGGCCACCGGCGCAGCTGGGCAGACCACGTCCATTGAAGCTGACCGTGCCGGTGGGGGTGATGTTGACGCTCAGCGCCGGGCCGGGCTTGAGTAGCTGCCACTCCACCGGCGGTGCGGCGATGCCGGTAAAGCTGAAGCCGTCATTGTCGATCCGTACCCCCGGGGCAACGGCGCTGCCGGTGCGGCTCATGGCGATCTCCCGGGCATGCTCCAGCGCCTGCACCAGCTCTTCGGCGCCGCTATGGGCGGTGAAGTCGGTGTTTTTCATCGACACATAGACCGACAGGATCCCCAGCAGAACCAGGATCACAATCAGCTCTATTAGGGTAAAGCCGTTCCTTCTCACTGCGCCTCCTGCCAGAAGTAGAAGCGATCATCGCCCCGGTAGAGGCCGAAGGTGGCGGTAGCGGTGGGGTCGTCGGCGCTGGTTTTGCTATAGGTGCCATCCGCATTGGCGTCGGGGCGCAACCAGCCCAAAGCGCTCATATCCAGCGTGACATCGACAGAACCGTCGTTGCCGTCTCCGCCCAGACCGGGGGCCGAGAGGGTCAGGTGGCCGATACCGGAGTTGAGCATGGCGGAGGTGGCGTTGACTTGGGTCTCGCCGTCCTGCAGGTTGCCGCTCCAGCCGCTGAGGCTGGCATCCGAGGGCAGCGGCAGAACGGTGCAGGAGTCATCCAGGTTCTCCACAAAGCCGGCGCCGTCGTGATACTCCGCCACCGCGGGCAGGTCGAGGTCGCTGGTCTGCGGGCCATGGGCATCGTGCAGTAGCAGACGACCGAAGCGGTACGCCACCGTCTTGGTATCATCCTCTTCCGAGCCGCTGACCGTGTCGCTGTCCTCGGCATCGACGGCCAGATGAATCGTCTGCGGACCGCCGACGGCGGCAAACTCGTAGCTGGCATCGTCCTCCTGCAAACTGCCCACGCCGTCGGTAAAGTTGACGCTATCGACGGCGAAGTTGAGCGTACCGGTGGCCGCCGCCGCGCCATCGCGCGCGGTGGCAGTGATGTCTGCAGGCTGTAGTTTGGCGAAGTCCCCTTCGTAGTTTTCAGTGGTATCGCCGTTGCTGTTGCGGGCGGTGATGGTGCCGCTGACGCTGAACGGTTCACCGGGGCGGCCCGTGGTGCTGAGCCCGGCGTAGGTAAAGCCGCTGCACTGGGCGTTGTGGCTGTGGTCGACAACAAAGTCTGCCGGGATGAAGCGACCGATGTGGGGGGAGCAGAGCTTTACATCCGTACCGAGGAAAGGCGGTAACGCCTCGGGGTCGAACTGGATAATGCCCACTTCGTCGTAACTGACGGTGGCGCTGGTCGTGCTATTGCCTGCCGAAAAACCGGTATCGACACCGGCGTAGTCGATATCGGGGTGGGTGCCGGGGCTGGGTAGCTTAAGCTCGGTCGCCGGCTGGGCGGTATTCCAGGCGGGTACCCGCGCATAGCCCGTGCCCGGATCGTTGAGGTCGTAGGCGGTGCAGTTGTCGAGTCGACCGTCGTTGTCGCTATCACGCCCGGAGGTCCAGCGCAGCACCTTGAAGTCGACATCGAAACCATTCCCGGCAGTGGTGAAGACGCCGCCGTTATGGTCCAGCGCCTTGGCGTTGCCGCTGCTGTCGGCCAGCACCGCCAGTGGCCGGACGACGAAGTTGTTGCTGCTGTCGCTGAGGGTGACGGTTTTGTTCGGGTGTGGGTTGCCGTTGGGTAGCAGCACCGGTACATCGACGCTGACGCTCAGGCTGTATTCGCCCGCGTCCAGCGAACGGAAGGTGAAAGGGGCGGTGCTGTTGGCGCCGAACTCCAGCTGGACACTCCCCGCCGTATCGGCCTGGGTCAGGTCGGTGGTGGTACTGGCCTGGATGGTAACGGTGTTGTCATTCAGGCCTGAGGTGGTGGAGCCGCGCGTGTAGTGAAAGCTCGCCTCGATGTCGCTGTCCACCAGGGCGCCGCCGATACAGGCGCCGGTGTCGTTGTCGGTGCGCAGTAGACGGACACGTTGGGAGGCGGCGTTGAAGCCGACCGCGGAGCCCTTGCCCGCCAGCTGCAGCGGTATCGGCGATTCAAGGTTGCTATCGCTCTCATCGCCATCGATCACCAGGCCCACCTCCCTGAATGTCAGCTCGCAGGCGTTGCCGCCGCCGGTGTTCTCGCACTGGCTGGGGTCGGTGGCGGTAGGCGAGGTGGCACTGGCATTTAGAGTGACCGTCTCAGCGACGTTATGGCTCAGACTGACCGCCGTGGTACCGCCACTGATGGTCACCGGGTCCAGCGACCAGTCGCCCCCCGTGGTGCTCAGATCCACCGTCACATCATCGGTAAAGTATTGCGTGCAGCCGGCATCGGCGCAGGCGATAAGGGTAACGGGCTCAGCCTGACAGGTAATGCCCTGGCCGTCGTGGCTGATGCGGATGTGGTGGGGGCGGGCGAGTGTATTGCCAAAGGTCGCCGTACCATACTGTGGAGAGGGATAGATGGTCGCGCCGCTGTCCGTGGTGATATCGCTGACGACGAGGTAGAAGTAGTCACCAAGCTGCGCCTCGGGGTCGGTGGGCACCGAGATACTGACCTCACTCTCCCCTTCGGCAAGTGTGACGCTGCTTTTGGTGAAAGTGTAGTCATCAGGGCTGACAGCCGTCCCGTCGAAGGTGATATAGCTAATGGTGATATCCTCAGACAGGGTGAGGTCGGCATCGTCTTGACTGTAGAGGTTGAAGGTGAAGGTAGCCGCATTACCGGGAAAGACGGTGGTATCCGCGACGGCGACAAGGGGAGTGTCGCCGTCAATCTCGTCATTGGTGTAGGACTCGGTCGGATCTGTCGTGGCGCCGGGCCCCTCCAGTTCCATCCAGTCCCCGGTTCCGTCGGGTTGGCGATAGATCCCCTTGGGTGCAGAGTCAGTCGAGGCGTCGGTGGAGTAGTAAAGATCACCTCGACAGGCGGGAGCCTGGTGGGTGTAGCCGTTGACTGAGAGGTAGTCGATGACATCGCCGCCACTGTCCGTAAGTAGGATATCCATTTCAGCGTTGTTTTGGATATCGACGTGCTTCTTAACGACGTCTGTGACGACGTAGTGATCGTTGTCAACTGACAGCCCATTCAGGCTGTAGCTGTTACATTCGGTATCGTTGCCACTCGGTAAGCAAAGGGTGAGATCCCAACCGCTGTAGGCGGTATCGGGGAGGATCAACTTTACCTCCACCCAGGCTTCATTAGCCAGCTCATAGACTTCGTTGATGGTGCCTCTGCCGATATCGTCGGAACAGTCAGCGGCATGGGCCACGGCACCGGGCAGGATGAGCGCCAGCAGCAGAAACGGTCGCAGGAGGCTGTCGACTAGCGTAACGGGTTGGCCGTTAGAGCGGATGGGCATCTTGGGTTACCTGCTGTTGCGACGAACGGGCATGGTGCAAATCTTTTGGTCTGTTCACTGGCACTGTTGGCTTAGGGTGACCGACGGGCCACTCTCCCTCTTGGCGTTTTTGTAGGTGATGGTGCACTGGGTGCCGGGTAGTGTGTAGCGACCACTGTTTCCAGTATAGGTAAAGTCCCCCATATCCTGCACGATCCACGTCATGGTGGAGGCGTCTCTGCGATCGGGAAAGCCGTAAACGAGCGCCAGGGTGGTGCCGTCGCCCAGGGTCATATTGGTGGATTGCGCCTCGACATCGGCACCGCTGAGGATCGCCTTGCTGTGGAGCAGCGTGGCTCCGCTGGAGATGGCGCCGGCCATGGCCTTGACCTTGGCGATGCGGGCCTGGCGTTCAAGATCGACGATTTTAGGTATCCCAACCGCAGCAAGGATACCTAAAATCACGATGACAATGATCAACTCGATTAAGGTAAAACCCCGTTGAGTCATTGACATGGCATAAAGTCTCAAGGGAAAAGCCACCCGCAAAGCGGGTGACTCAAGCCGTAACGGTTTTAGCTTTTGCTGTTGTGCTTGATTAATTACTACCTGCAGCGATGAAGGTGAATGGTACGGCAGCGCCCCCACTTGTGTTTGCAACCTTGCAGTTGGTTGTATCTACGTCACCATCAGCAGTGGTAGTAGCTGTACCGGTAATTTTGTATTCATCCGTGTCAGCAGTGCCTATATCTACACCGTCAACCTCCCCTGCCAATGCCTCGCAATTGGTACTTGTTGAGATACAGCCACCAGTACCACCCGTATGGTCGTTCATTGAGCAGTTGGCGTAGTTGATTGCATAGGCACTGGAGAGTGACCCGGCAACCCCCTCTGCGGCACCTTTTCTTGCGTTGTCTTCAAGGTCGGCGAATTTGGGTATGGCGGTTGCCGCCAGAATACCCAGAATAACAACCACCATGATCAGTTCGATAAGGGTAAAACCCTGTTGTGCAGTTCTCATAGGACTATCTCCTCTGTTGCGGACCGCGGTCCGCTGTTTTGAACAAAGCCTCGCCGGTCGCAACCGGGAGGTGTACCTCGGGAAAATGTGAGAGGTACGTCACAAAAATAGCACCGGGTGGGGGAAACATCAATTATTTGTCACCGGTTTTCGAGAAAAATTCCAGCTTTGTGGCGTAACTAATTGAATTAATGCGTTTAATGGCTGGCGCCTAGGCGGTGAGCAGCAGGGTGGCGAGGTAGAGGCTGGGGAGCAGGAGCAGCAGGCCGGTCTGTCGGGGGCGGGCCTGGAGCAGCTGGTCGGGCAGGTGGATGGGTTTGTCGAGCCAGCGGCTGCGTTCGCGGGTGCTGATCCAGCGGTTGGCCTGCTCCTCCAGTGATTTGAGGGTGCTGGGGCGGTTGTGGATCACCAGGCCGACGATGGCGGTGAAGAGGTGGGCGAGGATGAGAAAGGCGATGAGGGCGTTGAAGATCCAGCCGCCGAGGTGGGGGTTGAGGTGTTCACCGAGCAGTTGCGCCGCGCGGCTGTCGCCGAGGTGGAATAGCAGCCGGTAGAGGGTGTAGCAGCTGGCGAGGATGACAAAGAGGCCGAAGCCGCGGTGGTGGCGGTAGATGTAGCGGTCGGCGCTGCGGCGGATCTCCAGCGGACGCAGGCGGCGGCGCAGGGAGTAGCTGCGGTTGGCCCGGCGGGAGAGGCGCAGGAAGCTGCCCGGGTGGAGCAGCAACCAGAGGCCGGCCACCACGCCCAGCAGCGCCGCCACGGTGCTGAAGAGCATGGCGGCGTCGAGCAGCAGGGGTAGCAGGGTTTCGGCCATAGGGGTCATCCGGCCAGCTTGGTCATGTCCCACATGGGCAGGAAGACGCCCAGGGCGATGATCAGGACCATGATGCCGATGGCGACGATGAGTACCGGCTCGATGGCGGAGCTGAGGTTCTTCAGCTCGTAGTCCACCTCGCGTTCGTAGTAGGCGGAGACGTCGTCCATCATGGTGTCGATGGCGCCGGTCTCTTCGCCGATGGCGAACATCTGTAGCACCAGGGGCGGAAAGAGGCCGGTGGCGGCGGCGGTGCGGGTGAGGTTTTCGCCCCGCTCGACGCCGTTGCGCATGCTGAGGATGCGGTCGGCGACGTAGTCGTTGTCCACCGCGCGGGCGGTGACGGTGAGGGCCTGGATCAGGGGCACGCCGCTTTTGAAGGCCATGCCGAAGGAGCGGGTGAAGCGCGCCACGGTGCTGCGCAGGATGAGGCTGCCGACGATGGGCAGGCGCAGCTTGAGCCGGTCCCACTTGAATTTGCCGCGACCGGCGGAGATGTAGTGGCGCAGGCCGAAAAGGGTGGCCACCACCACGGCGAGGATGTGCGGCCAGTAGGCGACGGTGAAGTCGGAGAGGCCGATGAGCAGTTGGGTCTGCCAGGGCAGCTCGGCGTCCATCTTCTTGAAGACGTTGGCGAAGGCGGGGATCACCAGCACGTTGATCACGCCGATGGCGATGGCGATGGCGGCGATGACGAAGCTGGGGTAACGCAGGGCGCTTTTGATGCGGTTGCGGGTGTCGCGCTCAAGCTCCAGGTGTTGTGAGAGCTGGTTGAAGGCGGCGTCGAGACGGCCTGTGGTCTCCCCTACCCTGACCATGCTGACGATGAGGTTGTTGAAGATCTCCGGCTCCATGCCCATGGCCGAGGAGAGGTCGTGACCGCTTTCGAGGTTGCGGCGGATGCGCTGGATGGCCTCCGACAGCGCTTTGTTGTTGGTGGTTTCGGCCAGGCCGCTCATGGCGCGGATGAGCGGCACGCCGGCGTGGCTCAGGGTGTACATCTGGCGACAGAAGAGGATGAGCTCATCCAGCCCCGGTCTGTTGCCGCCGAGGGCGCTTTGGAGCTCGGCCATGTAGTCGCGCTTGGGGACGACCTCGTGGATATCCACGGGGGTGATGCCGCTGTTGATGAGCTGGTTGGCGACCGCGTCGGAGGAGCCCGCTTCGAGCTCGCCGCTGATGGCGTCGCCCTGGCCGTTGCGCGCCTTGTAGCGAAACAGTGGCATGGTTATTCATCCGCCTCCGTTGCGTTTTCGGCCTGGGGGGGCTCCTCGTGTTGGGGTAGCGGGGGCAACTCTTCGTCCTCGACCAGCTCACCGCTGGTGACGCGGATCGCCTCGTCCAGGGTGGTGATGCCCTGTAGGGCGTAGGCCAGGGCGTGGCGAGAGAGGGGGTGGTAGTTGTCGCTCCGGGCGGCGCTGTGGGAGAAGGTGCTGGTGTCGTCCCGGCGCAGGGCGTCGGCCAGCTCATCGTCGATCTCCAGCACCTCGAAGACACCGATGCGCCCGTGGTAGCCGCTGTTGCCGCAGTGGGGGCAGCCGACCCCTTGCTGGAAGGTGGCGGCGTCGGCGTGTTCCGGCGCCACGGCATGGATCCAGGCTTTCTGCTGCGGGGTGGGCGTGTGCTCTTCGGCACAGCCTTCACAGACCTTGCGCACCAGCCGCTGGGCGATGATCGCCTCCAGGGAGGTGGCGACCATGTAGCCGGGGGCGCCCATGTCCACCAGGCGGATGGCGGTGCTGATGGCGTCGTTGGTGTGCAGGGTGGAGAGCACCATGTGGCCGGTGATGGAGGCGCGCAGGGCGATCTGCGCGGTCTCCTGGTCGCGGATCTCGCCGATGAGGACTACGTCCGGGTCCTGCCGCAGGGCGGTGCGCAGCACATTGGGGAAGGTGAGCCCCACCTTGCTGTTGACCTGCACCTGGTTGATCCGCGGCAGGCGGTACTCCACCGGGTCCTCGACGGTGATGATCTTCTTCTCCGGGGCGTTGAGCTCGTTGAGCGCGGCGTAGAGGGTGGTGGTCTTACCGCTGCCGGTGGGGCCGGTGACCAGCACCATGCCGTTGGGCTTGCGGATGTTGCGGCGGAAGATGCGCAGCAGCGTGTCGGGCATGCCGATCTGGCCCAGGCTGAGGGTGCCACCGGTCTGGTCCAGCAGACGCATGACCACCGACTCGCCGTACTGGATGGGCATGGTGGAGACGCGCACGTCGATATTGCGGCCCTTCACCCGGATGTTGAAGCGCCCGTCCTGGGGCAGGCGACGCTCGGAGATATCGAGGCCGGACATCAGCTTGAGCCGTGAGACCAGGGCGTTGGTGATGCGCTTCTCCTTCATCACCTGTTCGCTGAGCATGCCGTCGATGCGCTGGCGGATGCGCAGCACATGCTCATCCGGCTCGATGTGGATATCCGATGCGCCCACCTGCACCGCATCTTCGAAGATCGACTGCAGCAGCTTGACCACCGGCGCCTCGCTCAGGTCGTCGGTCTCGAGCAGCTCCTCCAGGTCGAAGTCGGTGGTGCTGAGCTCTTCGCTCAGCTCCTCGGCGAGGTTGCTGATCTCCTCGGTGCGGCGATAGACCGTGTCGATGGTCTTGAGCAGCTCCGATTCGCGCACCACCGCCAGGCGCACCGGGCGCTTAAGGACGCGGGCGATCTCGTCGTAGGCGAAGATGTCGGTGGGGTCGGCCATGCCGACCAGTACGGCATCGTTCTGTTCGGCCAGGGCCACGGCGCGGTAGCGGCGGGCGATGGTCTCGGGCAGCAGACGAACGGTGTCGGCGTGGTATTTGTAGTGCTTGAGCTCGATGAAGGGGAGCTGGAGCTGGCGCGAGAGCACCTCCAGCAGCTTGTCCTCGGTAACAAAGCCGAGCTCCACCAGGGTGCGGCCCAGCTTGTGTCCGCTCTGTTTCTGTTCGGCCAGGGCGCGCAGCAGCTGGTTTTCGGAGATGACGTTGTGTTCGACCAGCAGGTCGCCGATGCGGATCTTCTTGCGCGAGATCATACTCTTCCCATCTGCTTTGCAGTGCGTGTGCGGTGGCTAAAAGCGGAGCTTGTGTCTAGACCCATCATAGAATAGTGCACTGAAAAGGCGTTTTGAGCAATGCGTCACACTTTTTGCCCGGTTTTGCATACCGGCAGCGGGCCGTATTGTGGTGGGCACGACCCACACTATATAGATCACCCCGTGGGCGCCATCATCCTAGTCGTCACAACCGCAGGCCGGGGTGCTGCTGTTGAGGCTCAGGGTGCCGACCAGCTGTGAAACCTCGGTCAGCCCGTGGCGCTTGAGGTAGGCGACGATGCCGCGGTTGATCTTGTCGCAGATCAGCGGGTCGTAGAACAGCGCGGTGCCGACACCCACGGCGCTGGCCCCGGCGATGATGAACTCGATGGCGTCCTCGGCGCTGGCGATGCCGCCCTGGCCGATGATGGGAATGGCGTGCTCGCGGCAGACCTGGTAGACCTGGTGGGTCTTGAGCAGTGCCACCGGCTTGATCGCCGGGCCGGAGAGACCGCCCTGGTTGTTGCCGAGGATGGGGCTGCGACTCTCGATGTCGATGGCCATGCCCATCAGGGTGTTGATCACGGCAAAGGCGTCGGTGCCCGCCTCGATGCAGCGTTTGGCGTTGCCGGCGATGTCAGTCTGGTTGGGCGAGAGCTTGGTGATGATGGGCTTGTCGGTGGCGCCGCGTACCGCCTCCACCACCCGGGCCGACATCGCCGGGTCGTTGCCGAAGGCGACTCCGCCGGCCTTGACGTTGGGGCAGGAGATGTTGATCTCGATGGCGTCGATGGGCGAGTCGTCGAACAGCCGGGCCACCTCGGCGTAGTCCTCCACCGTGGAGCCGGAGATGTTGGCGATGAAGCGGGTCTCCTCGAAGTCCAGCTGCGGCAGGATCTCGTTGATCACATAGGCGGCGCCGGGGTTCTGCAGGCCGATGGCGTTGAGCATCCCCTCGGGGGTTTCATAGACCCGGTGTGGCTGGTTGCCCAGGCGCGGCTCCAATGTGGTCCCCTTGAGGCAGACCGCGCCCACATCGCGGTTGGAAAAGCCCTTCACCCGGGTATACTCCTCACCGAAACCGACGCAGCCCGAGAGCAATACCTGCGGGGTGTCGAACGGCATACCGCAAAAATCGACCGCCAGCATCGCCTTGTCTTCGTTGTTCATGCCACCACCAAGCGTTTTTTTAGAAGATGGACGCCATTCTATCGCAAACCTGACGCGGTGACGAAAGGCATGATTCACCGCAAAGATTACCGTATCCTCGGCAACTGCTCCATGCGTTGCCCTACCTCTTGCACCCATGCAGTCGTGCTCACCCTCCCCGCCTACATGGATGTAGGTGAGAGGCGTGAGCAGGATGCGGTAAGCTTTGCGGTGAACAACAAACGAGCAGAAAATGTTGCAAATAATCCTCTATCAGCCGGAAATTCCGCCGAACACCGGCAACATCATCCGGCTTTGCGCCAACACCGGCGCCCCGCTCCACCTGATCCGTCCGCTGGGCTTTGAGCTGGACGACAAACGGCTGCGCCGCGCCGGGCTCGACTACCACGAGTTCGCCGCGGTGACGGTGCATGAGTCGCTGGAGGCGTATCTTGAAAGTGAGCGCCCACTGCGGCTGTTTGCCTGTACCACCCGTGGCAGTCGCTCCCATAGCGCGGTGAGCTACCAGACGGGAGACGCCCTCCTCTTCGGCCCCGAAACCCGTGGCCTGCCGCAAGCGGTGCTGGATGGACTGCCGCCGGAGCAGCGGTTGCGTCTGCCGATGCTGCCCCACAGCCGCAGCCTCAACCTCTCCAACGCCGTGGCGGTGTTCGTCTACGAGGCGTGGCGCCAGTTCGACTTCGACGGGGCTGTGTAAAAAGCAGTAAACGCAGAGGTCGCAGAGGCGCAGAGGACGCGGAGAAAAACTAAGGCCAAATAGCGTAGGTCGGCTTAGTCCGAATGGGCGTTAGCCGACAGCGACTACAGAAGAAAGTATGGTGTTGGATTACGCTGCATGGCAACTAATCCGACCACATTGATCAATCTTTGCGCCCTCTGCGCCTTTGCGACCTCTGCGTTAATAGTGGTGTTAATCCGTCTCGGCCTTTTGTTCGCGGTGCAGCAGGGCGGTGACGGCGTCGCGGGCGCTTTTGTCCTGGTAGAGCACGCGGTAGACCTGTTCGGTGATGGGCATCTCCACGCCCAGCTCCTGTGCCAGGGCGAAGATCTCGGGGGCGCTTTTGACCCCCTCCACCGCCTGGCCGATCTCGGCGATCGCCTGCTCCAGGGGTTGGCCCCGCCCCAGGGCGAGGCCGATGCGGCGGTTGCGGGATTGGTCGTCGGTGCTGGTGAGCACCAGATCGCCGAGCCCGGCCAGCCCCATGAAGGTTTCCGGCTGCCCACCGAGTGGGACGCCCAGGCGCATCAGTTCGGCCAGGCCACGGGTGATCAGGGCGGCACGGGTGTTGGCGCCGTAGCCCAGGCCGTCGGCGATGCCGGCGGCGATGGCGAGCACGTTCTTGCAGGCCCCCCCCAACTCGACGCCGACCATGTCGCTGGCGGTGTAGGCGCGGAAGGTGCCGCCGTGCAGGCGGGCGGCGAAGTGGTCGGCGGTGGCCTCATCGGCGGAGGCGACGGTGACGGCGGTGGGTAGCCCTCGGGCGACCTCTTTGGCGAAGGTGGGGCCGGAGATCACGGCGCTGGGGTGCGAGTGGCCGAGCACCTCGTCAGTGACTTGGTGGAGGAGTTTACGGCTGCCCGGCTCGAGCCCTTTGGTGGCCCAGGCCAGACGGGCGTCGGCCTCGAGCTGCGGGGCGATGCGCTCCAGGGTGTGGCGAAAGGCGTGGCTGGGGACGACGAGGAGGATGTCGCGGACCCGCTCCAACGCCGGCTCCAGATCGGCGATCGGGGTCAGCTGTTCGGGCAGGAGGGTGTCGGGAAGATAGCGCGAATTGCGGCGTTCTGCGGCCATCTTCGCCATCTCTTCCCGGTTACGTCCCCACAGTAGCGTCTCGTTACCGTTGCGGGCAAGCTGGATCGCCAGGGCGGTGCCCCAGGAGCCGGCGCCGAGGACCAGGATCGGTGCGGTGTGGGCTGCCATCTAGTGGACGGCGTCGCCCTGCCCCTCTTCGGAGCGTTTCTGCTGCTGCTGCTCCAGGTGTTGGGCGTAGAGGGCGTCGAAGTTGATCGGCTGAAGCACCATCTGCGGGAAGCTGCCCTTGCTCACCAGATCGGAGACCACCTCGCGCACATAGGGGAAAAGCTGGGTGGGACAGTAGCTGTGGAGCATGCCGCCCATGTCCTGTTCGCTGAAGCCGTTGAGGGTGAAGATGCCCGCCTGCTGGACCTCAGCGAGGTAGGCGGTTTTGTCGCCGAGCTTGGCGGTGACAGTGACCGCCAGTACCACTTCGTAGACACCGTCGGTCAGTTTGTTGCCGGTGGTGTTGAGTTCGACGTTGACCTCCGGCTCCCACTTCTCGGTGAAGATGGAGGGTGAGTTGGGGGTCTCGAAGGAGACATCCTTGGTGTAGATGCGCTGAATGGCAAACTGTGGCCCTTGCGGTTGCTGGGCGTTGTCGTTTTCGCTCATGCTGTTTCCTGTTGAAGTTGGGTTGGTACGCGTCTGTGCCGACACCCGTGTATGTTGTCTGTATGTCGGGCTCAAGCCCGACCTATACCGAATCCCCTGTGGCGCGCTTAGAGGTGTTGGCGAGTCCAGGCGAGAAGGTTGTTAAGGTCCATGGCGCCGGCGACCCGATCCACCTCACGTCCGGCGCGGAACAGGGCCAGGGTGGGGATGCTGCGGATAGCGTATTGGGCCGCAAGGCCCTGCTCCTGCTCGGTGTCGACCTTGACCAGCCGAACCTGCGGCTCAAGCTGCGCCGCCGCCTGGGCGAAGATGGGCGCCATCATCTTGCAGGGGCCGCACCATGGGGCCCAGAAGTCGACCAGCAGCGGGATGTCGCTGCGCTCGAGATGGCGGGCGAAGTGGCTCTGACCCAGCGCCAGCGGTTGGCCGGTGAACAGCGGCTGTTTGCAGCGACCGCATCGCCCCCCTCCGAGGCGGGCGGCAGGCACCCGGTTGATGCTGTGGCAATGAGGACAGACGATGTGCAGTGTGTCGCTCATGGCGTCTTGTCCGGGTTAGCGAGCGAGGCGCTCGTCCAGCTCGCCGTCGATATCGAGCTCGGAGAGCTCGTCGAAGCCGCCGACGTGGTAGTCGTCGATGAAGATCTGCGGTACCGAGGTCTGACCGCTGGCCTTCTCTTCCATCTCCGGTCGCAGGTCGGGCTTCTCGTCGATGCGGATGTCGGTATATTCCACCCCCTTCTTGTCCAGCAGGTTGCGTGCACGGATGCAGAAGGGGCAGGTGGCGGTGGTGTACATGACGACGTTTGACATAGTGATCCCTATTTGCGTTTCTTTTTCTTCCCGCCCTGCTTTTGCAGCGGCAGGCCGGCCGATTGCCAGGCCATGACCCCGCCCTTGAGGTTATAGACACTCTGATGGCCGTTCTTGCGCAGGCGGGAGCAGGCGCTGGCGGAGCGTGCGCCGCTCCGACAACATACTATGATCGGCTTTTCGCGGAACTTTTCAAGTTCCCCGAGTCGATCATTGAGTTTGCCCAGGGGGATATGGAGCGATTCGAGGATGTGACCATCCTGGTATTCGTTGTCTTCTCGCACATCCAGCATCAGGGCACCTTCGTGGTTGAGCTGTTGCACGGCGTCCACCGGGCCGATCTCTTTGTAACCGCGCAGGCGACTGCCCAGGCCGCCGCTGAACATCATCAGCAGGATAATGGCCAGGGCGAGGAAGAGATCCCAGTGGTTGGTGGCAAACTCGATAAATTGTGACATATCCGATTCGTTTAACGGTGGATGGACGGAGTCGATCTCAACGGACCGGGCGGCGACCGGAGCAGGACTACCCTGCGGCTCACTCCATGCTGCAGAAGACGTTACGCATCATACTGATAAGCTGCAGCGTGCGTGCGTCGACCACTTTATAAAAGACGCGGTTGGCGTCCTTGCGGGAGGAGAGAATACCCTTGTCGCGGAGAATGGCAAGGTGTTGCGAGATGTTGCTCTGAGAGGTGCCGACGCGTTCGACGATCTCCTGCACGCTCACCTCCTGGGCACCCAGGGTACAGAGGATCTTCAGTCGCAGTGGGTGGGACATGGCCTTGAGGGAGCGCGAGGCGCGATCGATATCCTCATCGCGGGTGATGAGGGCCATTTGCTCTTCGTTTTCAGACATCGTTCAAGATCCTGCAACAGTGTATGACGGTGCAGCGAGCAGGGGCGGTATGGCCCGATGCTGCCAATATCAGCAAAACAATATACAATAATACACCTTTTGAGAAGAACTTTGGACATTTGTTAACCATAGCCCCCGTGAGCAAGGCGGGCTAAAATGGTACTTTATCTGTCGCAATAACTGACTGGATTGGTTTGATATATGCCCTCTGCCGAGCGTTACCGTCCCCTCCTCCTGACCATTCTCGATGGCTGGGGTCACAGCGAAAACGACTACTACAACGCCATCTCGAATGCCCGGACCCCCGCCTGGGACAAGATTTGGAGTGAGTGCCCACACACCCTGATCCGCTGCTCTGGCGCGGAGGTCGGTCTTCCCGGCGGCCAGATGGGTAACTCCGAGGTGGGGCACCTGAATCTGGGGGCCGGTCGGGTGGTCTACCAGGAGTTCACCCGAGTGAGCCGCTCGATCAAGACCGGCTCCTTCTTCAGCAACGCCACCCTCACCGAGGCGGTGGACAAGGCCATCACCGACGACAAGGCGGTGCACATTCTCGGCCTGCTCTCGCCCGGCGGCGTCCATAGCCATGAGGAGCACATCCACGCCATGGCCCGTCTGGCGGTGGAGCGCGGGGCGAAAAAGGTCTATCTCCACGCCTTCCTCGATGGGCGTGACACGCCACCGAAGAGTGCCGCCAAATCGATTCAGGCGATGGATGAGGTCTTCGCCGAGCTGGGCAACGGTCGCATCGCCTCGATCATCGGGCGCTACTACGCCATGGACCGCGACCACCGCTGGCCGCGCATCCAGGCCGCCTACGACCTCATTACCGGCTGCAAGACCGACTACATCGCCGCCGATGCCATGAGCGGGCTGGAGATGGCCTATGAGCGGGGCGAGACTGACGAGTTCGTCAAGGCCACCTCGATTCAGCCCGAGGGTGAGGAGAAGGCCTGCCTTCAGGATGGCGATGTGCTGGTGTTTATGAACTACCGCTCGGATCGGGCGCGCCAGATCACCCGCCCCTTCATCGAAGAGGATTTCGACTGCTTCGAGCGCACCAACAAGCCCAAGCTGGGCATGTTCGTCAGCCTCACCGAGTACAGCGCCGACTACACCATCCCGGTGGCCTTCCCGCCCGAGCGGCTGGTCAACGTCTTCGGTGAGTACATCTCCAATCTGGGCATGCACCAGCTGCGTATCGCCGAGACCGAGAAGTACGCCCACGTCACCTTCTTCTTCAATGGCGGTCGCGAGGAGCCGTTCGAGGGCGAGGAGCGGATCCTGGTCTCCTCACCCCAGGTCTCTACCTACGATGAGCAGCCGTCGATGAGCGCCGAAGAGGTGACGGATAAGCTGATCGAGGCGATCGAGAGCAACCGTTTCGATGTGATCATCTGCAACTACGCCAACCCGGACATGGTCGGCCACAGCGGCGACTTCGACGCCACGGTGCAGGCCATTGAGACCCTGGACGGCTGTCTCGGTCGGCTGTTGGCGGCCATGGAGAAGAAGGGGGGCGAGATGCTGGTCACCGCCGACCACGGCAACGCCGAGCAGATGCGCGGCGAGGATACCGGCCAGGCGCACACCGCCCACACCTCCAACCCGGTCCCCTTCGTCTATGTCGGGCCGCGTGAGTTTGAGATGGAAAAATCCGGCACCCTTGCCGATGTGGCGCCCACCATGCTGGATCTACTGGGGCTCAAACAGCCCAACGAGATGAACGGCCACAGCATCATCCACCCCCGTGGCGAGGGCGGGGAGGAGTAGGTGGCGTTGCGGTGAGACAGATTGGACCTGTGCGAGGCTACCTGCTGCTACCGCTGTTGGCGCTGCTGCTGGTAGCCTCACCCCTCGGCGCCGATGAGCGCCAGGCCAAGGAGGCCGAGCTCAAACAGCTGCGCCAGCGTATCAGCACGCTGCAGCAGCAGCTGAACCGGGTACGAGGCCGCTACGATGAGCTGCGCGATGCGCTGCGTGTTACCGAGCAGCGTATCGGTAAACTCAGCGGCAATATCCGCCGTTTGGACGAGGATCTGGCCGAGCGGCGGAGTCGGCTGAGCCAGCTTCAGCAGGAGGAGCAGGATCTGCAGCGCACCGTGGTGGAGCAGCGCGGTCACCTCGCCGGGCAGGTGCGTGCCGCCTACGCCATGGGCCGCCAGGAGTACCTGAAGGTCCTCTTGAACCAGGAGAACCCCGCCACGGTGGGGCGCGTGGTCACCTACTACGACTACCTCAACAAGGCTCGCACCGAGCGCATCACCCGGCTGAGCAAGACCATCAACCGCCTCGAACGGGTGCGCCGCGAGATGTTGGCGGAGACCGAGCGGCTTGAGCAGCTGCGCGAGCAGCGCGGCGAGGAGTACGCGGCGCTGCAGAAGAGCCGCACCGAGCGTGAGCAGGTGGTCAGGCAGCTGCGCCAGGAGATCGACAACAAGGATCAGCGCCTGGCCGGCATGCAGCGCGACGAGAAGGAGCTCAAAGCGCTCATCCGCGCCCTGGCCGACGTCCTCTCGGACATTCCCGCCGAGGCGGGGAACCGAAAGCCCTTCGGCAGACTCAAAGGGAGTCTGAAGTGGCCCGCCAGCGGTCCGCTACTGGTCAGCTACGGCAGCTCACGCAAGCTGGGCAAGCTCAGCTGGAACGGCGTCATGATAGGCGCCGAACGCGGCGAGGAGGTGCGCGCCATCTCCCACGGTCGGGTCGCCTTTGCCGACTGGCTGCGCGGCTACGGACTGCTGCTGATCATCGACCATGGCGATGGCTATATGAGCCTTTACGGTCACAATGAGAGCCTCTATAAAGAGGTGGGCGACTGGGTCGGGACCGGAGAGGCGATCGCCAGCGTCGGCAACAGCGGCGGCGTCGACCGCAGCGGACTCTATTTCGAGATCCGTAAAAACGGGCGTCCCACCGACCCGGTGCTCTGGTGTCGGCGCTGATTTTGGAATGCCGCCCGATTGCAGTAATATCGGACATTGTTGAGAAGATAACCACTTATCGGCAGGGCCGCTCATGGACAGAGGCTCGCCACAGGAGCGCTACATGAAGTCATCTGCACGTCTACCCCTCGTCCTTGCCATCGGTATGGCCATCGGCGTTACGCTCAGTGTCGGCAGCAGTGTGCTGGCCGATCGCAACAGCGCCGAGGGCATCGAGAACGGCACCTTGCCGCTGGATGAGCTGCGCAGCTTCAGCGAGGTCTTTGGGCGGGTCAAGCAGGACTACGTCGAGGATGTTAACGACAAGGAGCTGCTGGAGGGGGCCATCCGCGGTATGCTCTCCAGCCTCGACCCCCACTCGGCCTATCTCGACCAGGAGGAGTTCAAGGATCTGCAGGTGGGCACCACCGGTAAGTTCGGCGGCCTGGGTATCGAGGTGACCATGGAGGATGGCTTCGTCAAAGTGGTCGCCCCCATCGACGACACGCCGGCGATGCGCGCCGGGGTCAAGGCGGGTGATACGGTGATTCGTCTCGATGACGCCCCCGTCAAGGGCATGAGCCTGAGCGACGCGGTGTCGTTGATGCGCGGTGAGCCCGGCACCGATATCACGCTCACCATCGTCCGCGATGGGGTGCAGAAACCGCTGGTTATCACCATCACCCGCGACATCATCAAGGTGCAGAGCGTCAAGAGCCGCATGCTGGAGAAGGGCTTCGGCTACGTCCGCATCACCAACTTCCAGTCCAACACCGGCGAGTCGGTGAGCCAGGCGGTCAGTGAGCTCAAAAAGGAGCACGGCGGCCCGCTCAACGGCATGGTGCTCGACCTGCGCAACAACCCCGGCGGTGTGCTGGGGGCCGCGGTGGGCGTCTCCGATGCGTTCCTGCAAAAGGGGCAGGTGGTCTACACCGAGGGGCGTGCGCGTAATGCTGAGCTCGACTTCAATGCCAAACCCGGCGATGTGCTCGACGGGGCACCGCTGGTGGTGCTGGTCAACGGCGGCTCCGCCTCCGCCTCGGAGATCGTCGCCGGCGCCCTGCAGGACCACAAGCGCGCCGTGATCATGGGTACCCAGACCTTCGGCAAGGGCTCGGTGCAGACCATCTTCCCCATGAGCAACGATACCGCGGTCAAGATCACCACCGCCCGCTACTTTACCCCCTCCGGTCGCTCTATCCAGGCCGAGGGTATCGAGCCGGATATCACGGTCGAGCCGCTCGAGGTGAGCCGCCGCGAGGATGACGGCAGTGTGCGTATGCTCAAGGAGGTCGACCTCTCCGGCCACCTGAGCAACGGCAAGGGTGAGAAAGAGGCGAAAGAGGGTGATGAGGATGCAGAGCAGAGCGACGAGCCGCTGGCCAGTAGCGACTATGTGCTCTACGAGGCGCTCACCCTGCTCAAGGGGCTGACCATCCTGCAGAGCCGCAGCAACGACTAATGTCCCTGCGCAGGGGCTGGTCCAAAGCGCTGATTGCGCTCTGCTGTCTGCTGACGGCGCCTGTCGCCTGGGGCGACAGCGCACTGCCGCCGGTGAGCATCATTATCGACGATCTGGGTGATCGGCTCGCTGCCGGAAGCCAGGCCATCGACCTACCCGGCGAGGTGACCTACGCCATCCTCCCCCGCACCCCCTACAGCCGTCGCCTGGCAAGGCTGGCCCACGGGGCGGGCAAGGAGGTGATGCTCCACCAGCCGATGCAGGCGGTCAATGGCAAGCCCATGGGGCCCGGCGGTATGCACATGGATATGGGCCGGCGCGCGGTGTTGGCGACACTGCAGGCGAATCTCGCCTCCGTGCCCCACGCCCGCGGCGTCAACAACCACATGGGTAGCCTGCTGACCCAACACCCCGGCCACATGGAGTGGTTGATGCAGGCGCTGCGTGGCCACGGCGATCTCTATTTTATCGACAGCACCACCACCAACCGCACCGTGGCCAGGCAGCTGGCCAGGGAGCACCAGCTGCCGTCCATGCGGCGCCACGTCTTCCTCGATCACCACCGCGATGAGCAGCGGATCACGGCCCAGTTCATACGCCTGGTTCAGATCGCCCGCAGTGGCGGCCACGCCCTGGCCATCGGCCACCCCTACCCCGAGACGCTCAACGTGCTCCAACGGCTGCTGCCGCATATCGAGGCATTTGGCATTCGACTGGTTCCAGTGTCAGAATTGCTCAAACACAAATACAAGCGGAGGGAACAACTATGGCTAGCGTCCTGGTCCCCCTTGCCCAGGGGTGTGAAGAGCTCGAAGCCGTAACCATCATCGACCTGCTGGCACGCGCCGGGGTGGAGGTGGTCAGCGCCGGACTGGAGGCGGGGCCGATTACCGCCGCCCGCGGCGTCGTCCTGGTCCCCGACACCACCCTGGATGAGGCGCTCAAGCGCGACTTCGACATGGTGGTTCTCCCCGGTGGAATGCCCGGTGCCGAGCACCTGGACAACGACCCGCGTATCGCCGACCTGCTACGCAAAATGGCCGACAGCGGAAAGTTCACCGCCGCCATCTGCGCCGCGCCCAAGGTGCTCGCCAGCGCCGGCCTGCTTGCCGGCAAAAAAGCGACCAGCTTCCCCGGTTTTCTCGATAAAATGGCGCTGCCCGATGTCAGCTATCAGGAGGATGCCGTGGTGCAGGACGGCAATGTGATCACCTCACGCGGCCCCGGCACCGCGATGGACTTCGCCCTGACCCTTATCGAAAACCTGCTGGGCAAGCCCAAACGCGACGAGGTGGAGGCCAACCTGCAGCGCCCATAAACGGGCAGAGCGGCAAGGGTGGTGAAGTTTGAAGCGTAGGCCAGTGGTCCATGCGGGGTCGGTAGCGCCCCTTCCCCCTCACTCCAGCAAGCCATAGAGGGCATCGGCGGATGAGGCGAAGGCGGAGAACTTGAACTGCGCGGCCTGCATCGCCTCGGAGAAGTGGAGGCAGCGGCGCTCGCCGCTGAGGCGGCGAAAAGCCCGGATCGGGTCGATCTCCATGTGTGGTGTCCACGCGGCGAGCCAGCGGCAGAACTCCTGCTGGCCGATAATCTCATCCCCATCCTGATCGGCCAGTCGAAAAAGCGCATAGCCGGCGTTACGCGCTGCGGCGGGGAACTGTGCGTAGTCAGAGGCGCGGGCGATACGCTGCTGAACCGACCAGACCCAGCGGAACCAGCCATCGAGGTCCAGTGCTCGCCCCTGTCGATCCTTGGCAAAAAGCCGAAGTTCGCTCCAGGTGTCGGCGAAGGCCTGCTCCAGGGCGATGAGCCGTCTGTCTCCAGCGCTGAGCTGGAAGGGGGTTTTAAGGTTTTCCACCTTGGTGGTGAAGCTCTCCCAGGTGATGATGCCGTCCCCATCCTCATCGAGCATGGTGAAAAAGTGCTCCAGCTTGCGCCGCTGCGCCGGTGGGAACCAGGAGCGTGGCTGCCGCGGAACCGGGTTATCGATAGGCGGGGTGTCGACGACGGGGCGGGCGGTGGCCGGCTCTCCTTGAGCGCCCTCCGGTTCGATGCCGAGCTGCTGCGCCACCAGAGTCTCCCCTCCCTGGCGTGAGGTAGTGGCAGCGGCAGGGGCGTCGGCGGCGGCCAGGATCTCCGCCATGAGTTGATGGCTCGCCTGATTGAGCGGGTCCAGCTCCAGCATCCTCTCCACCAATCCACGGGCCTGTGTGAGTGACTGTTCACACATCGCCTGGCGTGCACCTCGTTCCAGCAGCGAGAGCTGTGTCACCAGCAGACGCTGCCGGGTGATATCCAGCCACTCGGCGAAGCTGTCCGAGGGGGCGCTGAGATCGGCCAGTGGCGGTTCCGTGGGGATGCGCAGGGGATCGACAAAGGGGGCGTTTAGCGCATGCTCCAGGGCAGCGGCGTCGCTGCGGATGGCGCCCTCCGGGGTAAATGCGATATGGCGCTGACCCGTCTCCAGGATCGGTCCCGGTAACAGTTCCGCCAACTGTTTGCGTAGCTGGGAGAGGGCCACGCGGAGATTGCAGCGTTGACGGGGTGGGTCGAGGTCGGGCCAGATCAGGGCGGCGATCTGCTCACGGGTGTGGCTGCCGCTGCTGTCGAGCAGCAAAAAGACCAGCAGGGCACGGATGTTACGTCCGCGGGGAACGAACGCCTCACCATTCGGGGCGGTCAGGGTGAGCCGGCCAAATAGCGTGGCGGTAAGGTGAGTGGGTGGCCTAGCGGCCTGCTCTGATCGCCGGGTGTGCATCGGTCACTCCATCAGCCCGAAGAGGGCGTCCGCTTGGCTGGGAAAGGCGGCGAACTTGAACACCGCGCCGGCGTGCATCACCTCGGTAAGGGTCAGCTCGTCCCGCCCGGCGCTGAGTCTGCGCAGGGCACGCTCCGGATCGATATCCAGATGGCGCGTCCAGGTGCTGAGCCAGCCGCAGAACTCCTTGCGGGACTTACGCCCGTCACCATCGCGATCCGCCAGCCGGAACAGTGCGATGCCCACGTCACGGGCCGCAGCAGGAAGCTCCTCCGGCCCCTGTGCCGGGGCCAGCCGCTGCTGCACCGACCAGAACCAGCGAAACCAGTCTTGGCGATCCACTGCGGCGCCATATTTGTCCCGGGAGTAGTGCGACAGTTCGGCCCACCAAGCGAGCATGGCCCGCTGCAGCTCTCCCAGGCGACGGTCACCGAAGCCGACGTGGAACGGTGCACGAAGATTGGCCAGCTTGGTGGCAAAATCGTCCCAGGTGATAATTCCGTCGCTATTTTCGTCGAAAATGCGGAAAAAGTGATCCAGCTTGCG
>JBNJGC010000003.1:24228-39545 GCA_051747405.1 Pseudomonadota bacterium | reverse complement strand
TCCTTTGTGCGCGCCGTATCCTTTGTAATAAAACCAAGCTCCTCCCACTGCGCCCATTGCCGTTCATTAGCGACGATCTCTTCGTAGAATGCCTCCGGCACCCGATCCAGCGTGATGCAGTAGTTCACCTCGGTGACGAACTTCTTTTTCAACCACAGCTTCTTCTGGAACTCCTCAAGCTGGGCGAGGAAGCTGATAATCTGCCGGGCGATGGTACGGAGGGCGGTGATCTTCTTCAGCGAGCGGGTGACGCCGGCGACATCCTCGGCACTAAGGTCGTCCAGGCGCATGATTTCGTTCTTGATGTAGAAGTCCAGCTCGCGGCGCAGGAAGCCGCCCAGGTCCTTGTGGATGAAGTAGTCCATCGTGTTGCGGGCGGTGTAGCTGGTGAGGTACTTACCCAGCAGTGTGCGCTCTCTCTGCTTCTCGGTCGGTGCGAGGAAGGCGAGTGCCTCATGGAATGCGTTGGTCTGCTCATTCTTCTTCAGAGCATCGAGGATAACGGCCTCGGCCTCCTGAAGGCGTTTCTTCTGCCAGGTGCCGTCCTGGCCAGACTTCTCCGGGTCGGGACGGTATTCGAAGTTGATGATGAGTTCCTGAGTCTCACCCTCTCCCCCGGCCCCTCTCCCTGAGGGAGAGGGGAGAAATTCGACAGGGTTTTCAGCATGGATGATGAAGAAGCGGCTCTGGTTCTCTCTGACGTTGTTGTGGGCGCCTTCGGCGGCCTCTACCAATTGGAAGGTCACCTTGAGCGGCTGGGCATTTTCTGCTTCGAAGTCGAAACCACCCTGCCCGGCAGCGCCTTGTCGCTGACGCTCTTTCTTCAGCGCCTCGGCAAGGTCAAAGCTGAAGTTGGAGAGGTATTCGCTGGACTTGATGTAGTACTGGTCCTTGTTGGCCCAGTGGAGGTAGACCTCGCGCCCATCGTAGGGCACAGCATAGGGGGCGGCGCGGGAGTCGTTCTCGGCCACGTGGTAGCGGCGTGAGAGGAAATCGCCCTTGTCGTAGTAGCGGGAGAAGAAGCGGTAGAGGTGGTCGTAGATGTCGGAGGGGTCATCGCCGCCTTCGCGAGCGGCATCGTAGGCCTCCTTCGCCTCCTTGACCTTGGGGTTGGCATCCGGGTCGTCGATACCGAACTCCTTCGCCTGGGCGCGGGCCTGCTCGTAGACAGCCTTCAGATCGGTCATCTTGTCGTCACCGCAGGCGGCAAAGGCTTCGTCGATCTCGCGGGCCAGGTCGTTCTCGATGAACGCTTTAATCTGCCCGCTCTTGGCGTGCATGATGCGGTAGAGGCCGAAGTCCAGCTCAGGCTGGTTGAGCTGGAACAGCTCGTGCAGCAGATCGATGAACTTCTCTTTTTTGGCGTTGTTGGCAGTGTCGTCGGCCATATTTAACCCGTTCCTTAATTATCAACTACGCTACGATGCTGATTCACCGCATCGATTCATGATTAAAACGCATCCTTACCCTCAGCCAGATTGAGTAGCTGGGGAAATGCGATGATCGCAGCCCTGCGTCCCGCGCCTTCACGCAAAACGATTAACACCTCTTCCTGAAGTAGTTGCCGTACTAGTGAATGTACGGTCGGCTTTGGGATATCCGACTTTTCGGCCAAATCGGCAATACGAAATATAGGCCGGTCGAACAGGGCATCCACGATTTGGGCGCTGTGCTGGGAGTGTGTTATCTCCCGCACTCTCACCTTCATCTGTTCATAGAGTTCTATGATCGCCTCAGTGCGAACTCGGTTCTCTTCCGCTTGCTCGGCGATGGCGCGTAAAAAGAAAGCGATCCAACCAGTCCAGTCGCCCTCCTGGGATATTGCCTTGAGGCGCTCATAGTACTCTTCTCTGTTTCGCTCCAACCATGCCGACAGGTAGAACATCGGGCTATTCAGCCGCCCTTTGGAGAATAGGAACAGTGGAATGAGAAGACGGCCTATCCGACCATTACCATCCTTGAACGGATGCAGCAGCTCGAACTGAGCATGCATGATGGCGGTCTGCGCTAGCGGATCGAAATCGTCAGCCTGCATATACGCTGCCCACGCCTCAAGGTGGTCGAGTAGCTGCAGTGGGCTTGGAGGGACGAATGTCGCTTCTTCTATCGAACAGCCGGGACTGCCTATCCAGTTTTGATCATTGCGGAAATGTCCCGGCTCTTTGTCTTGCCCCCGCACACTGTTCATAAGAATGGCGTGTAACTCCCTAACCAAGCCCAGCGACAGCGGTCTTTCCGGCAAGACCTCCCTCGCCAACATGAGTGACTTACGGTAATTGACGATCTCCTGAATATCCTGCTCCTTGGTTTCGTCGTAATCCTGCCCGGCTTCGTGCTCCAACACCTCCTCCACCGTTGCCTGGGTTCCTTCTATGCGCGAGGAGAGTACCGCTTCCTGGTTGGTCAGCGGGGAGAGCATGACGGCCGGGTTAATCATCGCCTTCAGCAGGCCGTTGTAAGTCGCCAAAGCGGCGTTAGCCTCGCCCACCAATGAGATGAGGTTGGCCAGCTCAATATTGGGTGGCGGAAGGGGCCCCGGTGTATAAGGTTTCATGTTATTTAACCATTATATAATTGTGGTTATTGGTACCTTTAACTCTATAGTACAGCCTTAACCGCATCTTTCATATCGTAAATCTTAAAAAACGATAAACAAAACATCTTGTTTATCGTAGAAGAGATACATGCCTAATTGTGTATAGGATTATACGTTTTGTGATACACAATATCTTTTGTGTATCACGCAAGATAGACTAATCCCCCTGCTCATTAGACAACTATCCAGCGAATCCTGAATAGGTGATGGGTACTACTCTTCTGGTGCATCCTTTTCTCCAGCGCCTCAATGAGGGTGTCCCGGCGCGCCTCTATCTCATCCTCTACATCGAAGATGGACTGGCGCCGGCGACGCTGCTGCTTTTCCAGTGTCTTTATCTCTTCCTGGTACTGCTTCTGCTCCTCAACGGTCTGGGCAGTGCGGGAGCGGCGCTTGGTGTCGCGGATCTTGATCTTGGTATCTTCGAGCTGTTGCTCGGCGCTCTGGATCTGATCATCGGCCCACTGATCGAGCTTCTCCCGCTCGCGCTGGAAGTATTGGTCGTTCTCCTCCAAAGCCCTGCTGAGGGTAGCCTCGATCTGCCTGCGGGCGTTCTCACTAAGCGATGAGGGGGGCTCAGCCACCTGACCGCTGACCTTGGCGCTGAGGTTGAACAGGCGCTCACACGCCTCCTGATCCAGCAAGGTGCCGTCATCGGCCTGTGCGGTGAAGACCAGGTGCTCTTCGCGCTGGAAGCTCTCCAGCTCCAGCAGGTTCAGCTCCAACCAGCCGGATTTGGCCTCCAGCTGGTCCAAAACCGATACGCGGTGTGGGTAGCCACTGAGGTTGAAGGTCAATTCGGCGGCAGGCACATCTAACCGGCGACCGCTGTCGAGGACATACTCACCCAGGGGATGGGTCAATCGGTAGGTATGGGCGTTATCGGGGACCTGGTGCCCCTTACGGATTAGCTGATATAGCCCGGTAGGCGCCTTGGGAATCGGGCTTTTGTTGAGGGCGAAGGCAAGGTTGTCGTCATCGAAGGTGGCAACCGGCTGGAGGATGTGGTGGCTCAGACGCCAAAAGAGGCGCTGAATACGATCCAACTGCTGCTCCGCCCTCTCCCGCTGTACCTTGAGTAGTTCGTGGATCTGCTCATCGAAGTTCTCAAGCAGCTTCTCCTCAGTCTCCTTCATCCGTTCATTGATGGTCTCCTCAAGCTCGGCACGAAGGTCGGCAAAGGCCTGGTCGATCTCCTCAGGGTTGCGGCAGGTGTCGTAGATCTCGGCAATGCGCTTTTCCATATCCACCCCTGATTCGATTCGGCCCAACACCTCATCGGAGGCACCGAAGAGACCGTCGAAGAGGTGGAACTTCTCTGAGAGCAATTCCAGGACCCGCCTGTCGGCGGCATTACGCTGATTGAGGAAGTTGATCACGACCACATCGAACTTCTGGCCATAACGGTGACAGCGACCGATACGCTGCTCCACCCGCTGCGGGTTCCAGGGGAGATCGTAATTGATGAGCAGGTTACAGAACTGGAGGTTTACACCCTCGGCGGCCGCCTCGGTGGCGATGAGGATCTCGGCATCTTCACGGAAATGGTCGATGATAGCGGTACGGCGATCTACAGCAGGACTGCCAGTGATTTGATCACTGCCTGCGTGTTGCTTGAGCCAGCGCTGATAAATGCCGGTGATGCCGGATGTGTTGTTGGTGCCGCTGAAGGTGACGACCTTGCCCGCATGACCATGGGACTCCAGAAACCGCGCCAAGTAATCCTGCGTGCGCCGAGACTCGGTGAATATGACAACCTTGCGCGGTGCCCCCATCTCGGCCATACGCTCGAAGCCGGTATCCAAAGCAGAAAGCAGTGCATGAGACTTCTCATCCTCATGGATGGTATGGGCTAACTGCAGATATTGCTCGATCTCTGCGATCTCTCCCCGAAGGCGTACCAAATCGACAGGAGGTGCCTCGAACTCCCCCTGATCTTCTGCCACTTCATCGAGGATATCCTCCTCGATCTCCTCCGCGTCCATGAGGTGTTGTAGCCAGTTGTCATCCGCTTCCTGGTCCTGCTCCAGCTTGCGCAGCCTCGCCAACATCGTCTCAAGGGTATTGATAACGGCTGTGGTGGAGGAAGCCAACAACTTGCGGATAACCAGTGACACAAGATGACGCTGGCGGTGAGGCACGCCGTACGACTCTTCGCGCTGGAGGTAGGCGGAAACAAGATCGTAGAGGCGCTGCTCGTCGGGGCCAGGGGTAAAGGGGATGGTGATGGGCTTTCGCTGGGTGTACTGAACGTACTCCAGCACCTGGCGGCGCAGTGTCCGCTTGCTGAACTCCTTCAGGCGCTCACGCAGCCCCTCGATGTCGTTACTACCGCGCATATACAAGCTACGGAAACTGACGGCGTCGCCAAAAAGCTGCTCATCGATAACCGTGGAGAGGCCGTACAGCTCCATTAGGCTGTTCTGCAGCGGGGTGGCCGTGAGGAGCAGCTTGCGATAGGTTCCGGAGAGCGCCCGTTTGATAGCCTGTCCTGTCTGGTGGCTCTCGCGATGAGCATTACGCAGCTTGTGCGCCTCATCAATCACCGCCAGGTCCCAGGGGGAATTCCTCAGTGCCTTCTCCATATTGGCGGCATAGTTATAGGAGATGACGCTGATAACATCCTGGTCGAAGGGATCATGGATGCCGGCCTTACGCTGGGCCTTGTAGGTGCGGGCATCCAGCACCTGGGTGGGAAGATGGAACTTCTCCGCCAGCTCGTTCGCCCACTGCTTCCGCAAGGCGGCAGGACAGATGACCAGCAATCTACGCCTGCGCTCCGCCCAATACTGGCACAGTACCAGCGCCGCCTCGATGGTCTTTCCCAGCCCTACCTCGTCAGCGAGCAGCACTCCCTTGACTAGCGGGTTTTGCAGGGCGAACAGCGCTGCGTCGATCTGATGAGGGTTCAGATCGACCGCCGCATCGAATAATGACTGAGAAATACGGTCTACATCGCCGCCCCGGCGTTGGCGGGTGAGCTCGTAGGCGAAATATTTGGCTTGGTAGTCCGTTAGCACTAATTATTCCTTATTACCATTGCCTATTGAGAATCATATCAAACCAAAATACATCCTGTCGGATTTCAATAAAAGCACCGGTTCTGTGATCGTGGCGGCGTTTGACGTCGCTCTGAAGTTGGATGAAATTGAACAGGTTGTTCACCCGGTCGTGTAGCTTGTTGATGCTGATGAGCATCCCTTCGAGGAAGAAGAAGACGAAGTCAGTCTTCGGGTACGTCGTTTTCTTCTCCGCCTGTTTGCGAGTGTGATTGAACAGAGCGAAATACTGGTCAATATGCTCGAAGTAGTAGCGCGCCTGGGCAAAGGGGGCGTAACGGAATCCCTCGCATTGCAGCAGGGTGGCCTTGAGGACACGCCCTACCCGCCTGTTACCATCTCAGAAGGGGGGAATGAGTTTGTAGTAGTAGTGCACCAGCTGCGCACGGAGCCATCGACGCCCACCAGGAAGGTAAAGGGGCCATTGCGGACGGTATCCACCCTCAAACTCAGATTCGGTAGCTCAAGAGGCATATTGGGTCCATAAAATTGTCCGCCAATAAATGCTGATTATTTCATTTAGAAACAGTTAGTTAAACAACCGAATCGACACTAAATGTCTAATTTAATGTCCGGCATGCCACGGCATTCCCCGCCAGGCCTACCCGTGCTTGCAGTCAGCCTGAAACGTCCTTCTTGCGTCTCTATGCCGAGCCGCCAAGGGTACGTTCGATCTTGCGTACACGCTGTTCGATCACGGCAATGATTTGGTCGATGATGTCGCACACCCCCTGTTGCGCTGCGAACTCCCCCTTGAGGGTATGAGCCTCGGCAGCCAGCTTTTCGCTCATGCCGATCAATGTCTGGTGGACAATGAGCACATCGCTCATCGTTCACTCCCCGTTGCAGTAACTGGATGGTCCGCTTTCAGGGTTGCACTGAGCGACTTCCGCCACCCCCTTGGCTGGATAGAGACCTCCAGCCCCAGACACTGCAGGACGTGCAGCACCTTGCCCAGCTCCATGGTAGGCTTGCCGTTCTCCAGGTCGGAGATAAAGCGCACCCCTACCCCACAGAGAGAGGCTAATTCAGTCTGGGTAGCCGCCTGGGACTTTCGATGGGCGCGTACCAACTTGCCGATCGCCTCTACAGTCACAACTTTCCCGAACGGTAGCATATTGTCTTGATTCTGCATGGGAGACTCGATTTATACCCGTTCGGTAACAATATGCAATTAGCGCTCGGCATGCAACCTATATTTTACCGTACGGGTTGATTTGTTACGGAATGTATCTCGTTCTCACAACTGGATAATGATAAATATGAAAGGCGCACCAAACCCATGATATTCATGCGGAGGGCACGACTGGAGGGAAAAATCGCGGAATGCTGTTGCTTGTCGATTTCTGGTAATGTGGTGCCCGGAGCCGGAATCGAACCGGCACGGTGTCGCCACCGAGGGATTTTAAGTCCCTTGCGTCTACCAATTTCGCCATCCGGGCTTGATATGTCGGATTCTAACTGAGTCGGAAAGATCTTGCAGCGGCAATCATAATTCGCATAAAAAAAGCACCAAGATTGCTCAAGGTGCTTTGGGTATGGAGGCCGGGCCCGGAATCGAACCGAGGTACACGGATTTGCAATCCGCTGCATAGCCACTCTGCCACCCAGCCGTTATTTTTGACCTACTTAATAAAAGACCTCGGCCGGAAACCGAACCGAGGTCTTTGGAATTTGGAGCGGGAAACGAGATTCGAACTCGCGACCCCAACCTTGGCAAGGTTGTGCTCTACCAGCTGAGCTATTCCCGCCTCAAAAGATGTGCACATTGTAATGTTTGCGCAGATCTTGTCAAGCACCTGTCATCAATTTTTTTCATGACTACGCAAAATCGGCCAGGCCGCCTTGAGATAGAGCACCATGGACCAGAGTGTGAGCACCGCCGCCAGGTAGAGCAGCACCACGCCGACCTCCACGGTGGGGAAGCCCAGCAGCGGTGTCTGAAACAGCAGAAGGACCAGGGCGGTCATCTGGGCGGTGGTTTTGATCTTGCCGAGCATGCTCACAGCGACGGCGGCGGAGGCACCCAACTCCGCCATCCACTCACGCAGGGCGGAGATGGTGATCTCACGACCGATGATCACCAGCGCGGGCAGCGCCAGCCAGAAGCCGGCGAAATCGGTGGGGTTGGCATCGACGATGAGCAGCAGCGCGGCGGCGACCATGAGCTTGTCCGCCACCGGGTCGAGAAAGGCGCCGAAGGCGGAGGTCTCCTGCCATTTACGGGCCAGGTAGCCGTCCAGCCAGTCGGTGATGGCGGCAAGGCCGAAGATGGCGGTGGTGATGATGTTGCCCCCCTCCATCGGCAGATAGAAGAAGAGTACGAATACCGGAATCAGCGCGATGCGCAGCAGGGTAAGGAGGTTGGGAATACTGAGGTTCATTGTTGCTATCCTTCATCGGCATGGAAGGCATCATAGATGCCCTGCGCCAGTTGGCGGCTGATTCCCTTAACCTTGGCCAAGTCTTCAACCCGGGCCCGGGCCACCTCCTGTAGTCCGCCGAACTGGCGCAGTAGCTGCTGGCGGCGCTTGGGGCCGAGCCCTGGGATCCCCTCCAGCGGGGAGCTGCGGCGCGCCTTGGCGCGACGCTGGCGGTGGCCGGTAATGGCAAAACGGTGTGCCTCGTCACGCACCTGCTGGATGAGGTGGCGCGCGGGCGAGTCTGCAGGGAGTATAATAGGGGTATCGGAGCCGGACAATATCAGTTGCTCCACGCCGGGCTTGCGGGTCGGCCCCTTGGCCACACCAATGAGGGTGATACCGATCACCTGCAGCTCCTCCAGCACCTGCTCGGCCTGGCTGAGTTGCCCTTTGCCGCCGTCGATGAGCAGGATATCCGGGAACTTGCCCTCCCCCTCTTTGAGTCGTTTGTAGCGCCGAGTCAGGGCCTGGTGCATGGCGGCGTAATCGTCTCCGGGGGTGATCCCCTCGATATTGAAGCGCCGGTAATCACTCTTTAGCGCCCCATTGGTGTCGAAGACGACGCAGGAGGCGACGGTGGCTTCACCCATGGTGTGGCTGATATCGAAGCATTCGATGCGCTGGGGCGTATCATCCATCTCCAGCGCCTCCTGTAGGGCGCTAAAGCGGGCCATAATGTTCTGCTTGTGGCTAAGGTGGCTGGCAAGGGCCTGCTCGGCGTTGGTGGTGGCAAGGTCAAGCCAGCGGGCACGTTCGCCGCGCAGGCGGGCGCTGATGCTTACTTTGCGCCCCGCCTGTTCGGCCAGCACCCCTTCGAGCAGCGCCACTTCGGGCAGCTGCTGGTTGACCAGGATCTCCGCGGGGATCGGACGCTCCTGGCCGCTACCGAGATAATACTGGGGTAAAAAGGCGGCCAGCAGCTCCGCTTCGCTCGACTCGGCGGTGTGGCGGGGGAAGTAGGTTTTGTTGCCCAGGTTGCGCCCATTGCGGATAAAAAAGACCTGTACGCAGCCGACGCCGCTTTGCGCGGCGCTGGCAATCACGTCGAGATTGCCCCCCTCCTCGCCCATGACGTACTGCTTCTCCTGCACCCGGCGCAGGTTGGCAATCTGGTCGCGATAGCGCGCCGCCAGTTCGAACTCCAGCTCTGCCGAGGCCTGCTCCATGCGCCGCACCAGCTCGTCGATAATGGCGTTGTTTTTTCCTTCCAGAAACATGACTGCGTGGCGCACATCCTCCTGGTAGCGCTGCTGATCGATATAGCCGACACAGGGGGCGCTACAGCGCTTTATCTGGTACTGCAGACAGGGGCGGGTGCGATTGCGAAAAAAGCTGTTCTCGCACTGACGCACAGGGAAGAGTTTTTGCAAAAGATTGAGGCTCTCGCGTACCGCCGAGGAGCTGGGGAAGGGGCCAAAATAGCGCCCCTTCTTGCTGCGCCCGCCGCGGTGGAAACCTAGCCTGGGGAAGTCGTCGGCGGAGAGGAACAGGTAGGGGTAGCTTTTATCGTCGCGCAGTAGGATATTGTAGCGGGGACGATGCGCCTTGATCAGGTTATTCTCCAGGATCAAGGCTTCGTTCTCGGTATGGGTTACCGTCACTTCGATGCCGCGGATCTGGGAGACCATGACCCGCGTCTTGGGACTGTTGTCGTGGCGGCTGAAGTAGCTGGAGACCCGGCGCTTGAGGTTCTTCGCCTTGCCCACGTAGATGATGCTACCCGCCTCATCGAGCATACGATAGACGCCCGGACGCGTGGTCAGGGTCTGGAGGAAGGCCTTGTGGTCGAACGCCTCGGCGTTTTGCTTGTTCATCACAGCTGAAGTAGTGGGGACGGAGTGGGGGAAAAACCAGTCACCAGTGCCAACACCGGGGTGTTAGGCGGCGACCGCCAAGCGTACCTGCTCAGCTATTATCGAGCATCCCGTGGCGCATCGCCAGGCGCGTCAGTTCGGCGTCATTGCGGATCGCCAATTTCTCGAACAGCCGACTGCGGTAGGTACTGACGGTTTTGGGGCTGAGGTGGAGCTTATCCGAGATATCCTGTACCCGCTCGCCCTGCACCAGCATCAGCATTACCTGCATCTCACGCTGCGAGAGGTTGTCGAAGGGCGACCCTTCGTTGCCCGGCAGCAGCGACAGGGCCAGGTTCTGGGCGATGGCCGAGCAGATGTAGCGGCCGCCGTTGTGGACCTCGTTAATCGCGGTAACGATCTCGTCCACCTTACAGCCTTTGTGCAGATAGCCGGCGGCGCCGGCCTTGAGCAGACTGGAGGGGAATGGGTCGTCGGTGTGTACGGTGAGGATGATGACAGGCAGGTCGGGGGCGTAACTGTTGAGCTTGCGGGTGGTTTCGAGTCCGCCGATGCCGGGCATGCTCACATCCATCAGTATGACGTCGGGGCGTTTGCTACGCACCATGCGCAGCGCCTCTTCACCACTCTCCGCCTCAGCGTAGACATGAATCCCGCGGACCTCTTCGAGAATACGCCGGATACCGGTTCTGACCAGCTCATGGTCATCGACCAACAAAACATTGATCATAGAGAATCACCGACCGCTATCAGATTGCCCACAGTCGCTCAAGTCTAACCGAAAACACCGACCGGGTGTGTTAACAATGTCAATCTTCTGCCGTCGGAGTGGCGGCGGGTTTCCCCTCCCCGGCGGGGGTGGCTGCCGGGCGCTGTTTCGTCCCGGAGGGGTTGGCAAAGCGGTCGTTGAGTTTCTGGACCAAGCGGTCAGTCTCACCGATCACCCGATGCAGGCGCTTGCGACTGCCGCGACCCCAGCCGGCAGGGCGGGTGGCGAAGAGGCTGCGGAAGAAGCGGGTATTGGCGGCGAAGGCGCCCAGCAGCCCCTGGCGCTCTGTCGCTGTTTGCGCCTGCTCCCCAAGCCACTTGGCAACGCCGCGGGCGGCCAGGCGTCGCAGCTGGTGGTGCAGGTAGCCCAGGCCAGCCAGGATGACAATGGTGCTGCCCAGCGCCGTATTGGGGTTCTGGCTGTAGTCGAGGAACCAGGGCAGATCCGGCAACAGCCCCTCCCAGGTGCCGTACTGAATATGCAGGAAGATCGCCACCAGCGCCAGGGCCGAGCCTGCCACCGCGTCGAGGATCAGGGTGCGCCGCCGCCAACGGGCAAGCGCCTCGGTCAGTCGCGGCACCATATGCCCTTCGATGGTCCTGGCGGTCTTCTCCAGGGTACCGACAATGCGGTAGGCCCGCTCCACCTCCACCTGCTGGATGCGGGCGTAGATGGCGTCGAGATCGGCATCCCGCTTACTCTCGAAACGGTTGCGTAGCTGCTCATCCTCAATGGGGACAGCCGCATCGGCATTGTAGATGGTATAGAAGCGACCGGCCGTGAGCCCCTTTTGTGAGATAGCGCGCTGCCAGGCGCCGAACACCTCCTCCGGATTGTCCTCGCGGGCGGTGGTGTCGATCTGATTGAGGATGTAGAGGAACTTGCTCGAATCGGCCCGACCGATGCTGTTGGCCACCAGGTGCTCAAGGGTGTCCTGCATGGCGCGGGGTTCCGGGTGGCGTGCATCGAAAAAGACCAGCACCAGGTCCGACAGGTTGATGATGTGCTCGGTGATGCGCAGCGTGGAGGTACGCTGCTCGTCGGCATCGAAGCCGGGGGAGTCGATGAGGATCTTCCCCTTCAACACCTCGGTCGGACAGGTCTTCAGCTGCAGGTATGCATCGACCCGGCTCCCCTCGCCTTCGGCGACTTTATCGATCTCCTCGCTGATCTGGTAGAAGGGGAAACGTGGGTCGGCGTCCAGCGCCAGGCCCGGCAGCGTGTGTCCGCTCTGCTCGCGGCTGTGGCAGATCACCGTGAACTTATCGTCCACCGCCTGGTTGCCGGTCGACTGTAGCCGCTCGCCCAAATAGTGGTTGATGAACGTGGACTTGCCCGAGGAGAAGGTGCCGAGGATGGAGATCAGTGGCCACCAGGGGATCAACATGGCGTAGGAGTTATCGCGCTCCAGCAACCCCATACGGTAGGCGACGCGGTCCAGCTCACGATAGTTGCTCACCGCCTCAAGCAGAATGGGGTTCTCCTCGCGCAGGTGCGCCTCTAGGCTCTCCAGCCTTTGACTGATTACCGGTTCGGCTCCGAACATAGTGGCTCCTCGGGTTGAGCAGGTTGCCGGCAACGCGCCCGGCAACCCGTTGGGTGGGCTTACCAGGGCATGAAGCTGGTCATCTGGCTAACCGGACGACCGATATTGTGGTTCATCGCCCCCATTTGATACCGCATCCCGTCGGCACTCATGGCCATGGAGCGGGTGGACTGGTTCATCGCCTCCATATTGGTCCGTATGGGACCGAGCTCATCCATCTTACCGTTCATCTCATTCATATTCACCGAGATGGTCTCCATGTTGGCGGTGATGCCGTCCATGTTCACCACCATGCGGTCGATGCTGGTGGTGAGTACCGAGACGTTGCGTGCCAAGGAGGCCACATCGGAGGTGAGACTGAAGATGAGGTAAAAACCGTAACTGGCCAGAACGATAAAGGCAAACAGCGACGGGTAGACGATCATCTCCCAGCGCCGGGCGCTGCTCTCAAAGGTACTGGCGAGACGCTCCATGTGGGCATTGGCCGCCTGCTCATCGCCGCTTGAGCTGCCGCTGATCGCGGTCACCTTGGCGACCTTGGCTTTATCGCTGCTGCTCTCCGGGGTGCTATCACTCATGTTATCTACCTTGTTATGGGGTTCATTGTTCAGGGTTGCCGGCCTTGGCCGCTTCGAGTTGCTGCCGGCGG
Source organism: Pseudomonadota bacterium (assembly GCA_051747405.1). GTDB lineage: Bacteria > Pseudomonadota > Gammaproteobacteria > Thiohalomonadales > Thiohalomonadaceae > JAPHTQ01. Next base: position 26,689 of record JBNJGC010000003.1, on the reverse strand, counting down.
ATCTGCTCATACAGGCTCTGGGCGCGGGCCGGGTCCAGATGCGAGATCACCTCCACCACCCGCCAGGCCACTTGGGGTTGGCGGGAGCGGCTTATCAGCAGCGCCGCCTCGGCATAGGCCGCCACCGCGGCATCCTGCTCACCGCTGTGCAGCAGCACATTACCCAGTTCGCCGTGGGCATCGAAGTTTTCAGGTTGCCGCTCGATCAGACTGCGGTAGCGATCCGCCGCCAGCGCAAGCTCACCCTGCCAGGCCGCTTGCCGGGCCGAGCGCCAGAGCGTCAACGGGTCCGTTGCCGGCTCACCGGCTTCGGCATTGGCATTGGTATCAGTATCGGCAGCATCATCAGCGGGAGCGGGTGGCGCATCCGGCTGCACAGCCGCATCCGCGCCATTGACCGCGGGTTCCACTTGCGGTGTCGGCGTCGATGCCTCGGCCAATGAGGCTGGGGCCACCAGATTGCCACCGCTATCCTCCCCTGTCTCGGCAGCGTCGGCGGTCGGCTTTGTCGCCTCGCGCGACGGTTGTGCCTCTGCCTGTGCGGTCGGGGCTTCACCCAGCGCCCTCATCTCGGGCAGGTCGTCGCCGCTCTCCGCAGGCTCAGAAGTGGTGGCGGCGGGTTCGGCGGTCGCTGTCGCCTCATCGCCCTTGCTGTCACTGCCCAGGCTGTCAATCACGCTATCCACCCTGTCGGTGATGCGCTTGACCTCGGGCGACTCGGACAGCTCGGGGAAAAGCATCTGACGATTGAGGTAGATGGCGATCACCACCACGACGATGATGAGGTTTACCGGATGAAAGAGCCACTTTAACGCACGCACGATCACACTCCTGTGGTTTGGGTCTCGGGGTAGAGTGCCGAGGCGAAGGTCATAAACTCACGCGAGGCCTTGCTCCACGGTACCAGCTCAAACACACCTACCCCCTCGCTGAAAGAGCGCCGGTAGGCGGTGCGCTGGCAGAGTCGGTGACGCACGAGCTCGGCGCCGTCCAGCTCGGCCAGGGCCTCCTCCGCCTCGTCCGACTCACGGATGGAGTGGTGGGTGTCGGCACGGTTGACGAAGACGCAGACCCGTGGCGACTTCTCGGTGGCGTTCTTCTCGATCAGGGTCAAAAAACGCTGCGTCGACCAGATATCCGCCTGGCTTGGCGGCACCGGGATCAGCACCCTGTCGGCCACCCGCAGCGCCCCCTTCACCGCCTCCATATCGGCGGTGCCGATGTCGACCAGCACTTCGCCACTCTTTGCACTGATCTCCTCCATCAGCTCGACACCGCCGTAATGCAGACTGAACAGCGGCGTGAAGCCCTCTTCACTGCGCACCTCGGCCACATCGGTCAGGGTCCGCTGCGGGTCGAGATCGAAGGCGCTCACGCGCTCGCCGTGTACCGCCAGCCAGACGGCGAGATTGAAGGCTACGGTGCTTTTACCGGAGCCGCCCTTGAGGTTGCCAATGACAGTAATCATCTGTTTGTTCTCACTCGCGTTCGCTCGGTTTGTATGCATCTTCGCCGCTGTCAGGCTGCGCGCGGCTGTAGCCCTCCGGGAGGACAAAAAGCGCGGGGTCCTGCTCGCCCACTTGAATGTTGCGCAGCTCACGCAGGCGACCGTCGCTGCTCTGCTGGCGGATGGCGATGTTGAGCTGCGGGTCGTACCACTGTGTCGTGGTCAGCGCCCCGCGCGGGGAGTCGACCCAGGACTGCCACCGCTCCACCGGTCGCTCACCCAAGCGCTCCTCACCCAGGTAGCGCATCACCATGCGCGGCTCGCCGCCGACCTCCACCTTCACCGCAAACCGGTGCTCCCGGTCCATCCACTGCAGCCGCGTCTCTCCGGCCCGCTCGATACGCCACTTCTGCGCTATGCGACCGTTAACGGACTCCTTATCCAGTGGGGTACAGCGCGCCTCTGGCAGGGCGGCACAGGGATCCCCCTCGTTATGGGCGCCTGTCGCACCCCCTCTGGGAACAGGGCGCTCACGGTAGCGACGCCGCTGCGTATCGAGCAGCCACGCCTTGCCGGCGGCGGGGTCGATAATCTCCACATAACGCCCCTGAGGGCCCTCCATTTCGGTACGCACTCGCCCCTGGCTGACATACATCTTGCCCAATACGCCCTGCTGCTGAGCATTACGCTGATGGATGTCGGCCGAGAAATCCGCACCAAACCAACCGGCGCAAACCGTGCCTGTGGTCAGTAGCAGAGTGCCCACTGAAATGAAGTGTCGATAAAGACCGCGAATCACGCGTACACCTTTGTCAGGGAGTGTTACAGAGGAGGGGCAAACACGCCCCTCCCCTCCATACTAGGCGAGATTACTGCTCGCCACCGGCATTGGGCGCCATGGGAGGCTGACCATAAGGCGCTGGGCCGTAGCCGTAAGCCGGTGCGGGCGGATAGGCGCCATAACCCGGACCGTAGCCGTAACCGGGCGCGGCACCATAACCCGGACCGTAGCCG
>JBNJGC010000003.1:0-24128 GCA_051747405.1 Pseudomonadota bacterium | reverse complement strand
GGACCGTAGCCGCCGTAGTAGGGGTTGCCGTAACCGTAGCCGGAGCCATAGCCGGAACCGCTACCGCGGGTACGCCCGCTGAAGCTCATATCGAAATCACCGGTACCGTCGCTGTTGAACGGCCCCCAGTTGCTACCACCGTAACCGGGACCACCGCCGTAACCGGGACCCCACCACGCCTGAGCGCTCTGGAACGGAAGTGCAGCGGCACCTGCCAGTGCAGCCGCAGCGACGACTTTAGCTAGCTTGTTCATTTGTTACTCTCCTACATGCTTTGGTACGGGGAGATACTCCTTCATGCCGCGAACGCTCCCCACTCATCCACGACACCTTCAGTTGCTCTGTAGCGCTGCTTACCAGTGGCCGACAGCCCCGGGAAACGCTCCCCCTGCGGGTAACATCGGACGATAGGGGTCGCCCCAATAGGCTGCAGGTGGCGGATAGCCGCCACCGTATGGCACTCCGCCCGGCAGCGGCGACCGGTAACCGCCATACTGTCGCTCCCCTTGCCACGCCCCCCTTGACCGATACGGGCGCGGCTCGGCACGCTCCAAACTGCCGAAATCGCGTTTCGGCGCAAAGCGCGGGCGGCTCTCCTGTGCCTGATCACCATCGCCATCCCCCTCTCCGACCAGCTCCCGCATCTGCGCCCAAGGGTTGTAGCGTCGCGCCTGGCCGCTATCACGGCTCGGCTTTGACATGGTGCGGGGGCTCTCAACCCGGCCCCAGGGGCGCTCTCCATGGCCCTGCGCCTGTAACGGTGGTGCCGAGCCGGCCCACAGCAGCGTTCCGGCCAGCAGCACAACCGACAGCGGCGAAAGAGCACGCCCGCTCACCAGCGCCAGCCCCGCTGCGGTTGTACCTCGGGCGGATAACCCTGCGGTGCGGCGTTCGGTGCCGGGTAGAATCCCTGTGTAGGTAGCGGGTAGGGACTCCTCGGCGCCTCCGAGGGGTTATAGCGTGGCTCCATCGGAGGGTTGGCGGAGCCGCCAAAACCGGGCCGGGTCGCTGTGGGTGCATAGGGCGCAGGTGTCGCATCGGCAGACGCCAGGTAGGGGCGAGAGCTGATGTAGGGGCCGGGAGGCGGCGGCAGCGCCGCCTCTTCTGCTCCCAGCTCTGCCGCTGGTAGCGGCAGGGCCAGGGCGACTAGCGCCGCGCTGATGATCATTCGGGTTGGGCTTGCCACTGGCATGGATGTAAACCTCCGCTTAGAGATCAAAATCATCGTCGAGATCCCGCTTGAGCCGGATACCCCGCCGTGAAGAGCGCTCCGGGCTCTTTTTGGGGCTGCTTTTTTTGATCGCCACCTCGTGCCGGTTATCGGCGCTGCTATCGGTGTCCACATCATCGGGCTTTTTCAGTGCGATCTTCTTCTTGCCGGCAGTGCTCTTTTTCACCGCCGCCTTGCGTGTCGGGGTCTTTTTTACTACCCGCTTCTTCTTCACCGCAGGTCGCTTTTTCGCAACCGCCTTCTTCTTCGGTGCGGCCTTCTTCTTAGGGGCCGGCGCAGGCTCATCGGGCGCCTCTGTGACAGGCTGCTCCTCTTGCCCGGCATCGGTCGACCTATCGGCGTCGCCCACATCCGGGCCGGAGGGCGCCGGCTCAACCGCTCTCTCCGGCTTGGCCTGAGTCGCCTCCGCGGGGACGCTGCGGGTCGCGGCGGAGTCTGCCGGTGCCTCCCTATCTGCCGGCGCCTCAGCGACAGTCTCAGCCGTGCCCGTGGCAGAGTCCACAGCGCCAGAGGCCTGCCGCCGCGCCTTCCAGCGTTCTACCAGGGGATCAATGGCCTCCACCAGAAGGGTGAAGAAGCGGTCCAGTGAGCGGTTGATGAGGTTCCCCACCAGGTTCCCCAGGCGAAGCAGCAGGGCCAGGATGGGGCTACTGCGCTCAGACTGAACCGCTGTCCCCTGCGCCCCGGCACCGCCACCGCAACCTCCGTCAGCGTCCGCCGGGCAGAAGGCGGCCCGTGCACTGATACAGCCGAGCGGGATCACCACCAGGGTCAACAGGGTGGAGACCAGCACACCGAACAGCAGCGAAATCGCCATACCCTGGAAGATCGGGTCGAACAGTATGACAAAGGAGCCCAGCACCAATGCCAGGGCGGTAATGACGATGGGGCGGGTGCGGGTCTTGCAGGCCAGCACCACCGCATCACGCACATCCACCCCCGCCTTCACTTGCTGGATGGAGAAGTCCACTAGCAGGATGGAGTTGCGCACGATGATCCCCGCCAGGGCGATGAAGCCGATCATGGAGGTGGCGGTGAACTCGGCGCCCAACAGCATGTGCCCGGGGATGATGCCGATCAGGGTCAGTGGGATCGGCGCCATGATGACACCGGGCACCACGAAGTTACCGAACTCCCACACCACCAGAATGTAGATCAGCACCAGCGCCACGGCAAAGGCGGCCCCCATGTCGCGGAAGGTCTCGTAGGTGACGGTCCACTCGCCGGTCCACTCGAAGGCGGAGTTGCCGGTATCCGCCGGCGGTCCGAGGTACTCCCCGGAGAGGCTGACCCCGTCCGGGGTGGTGTAGTCGGCCAGCAACTCCTCCACCTCAAACATGCCGTAGATGGGGGCGGCGTAGTCGCCCACGGCCTCGCCCACGACAAACTCCACCGGACGTAGATCCTTGTGATAGATGACCGGGTCCTGATCGACCTGGGTAAAGGTGCCCAACTCCGCCAGCGGGATGGTATTACCATCGGGTGTGGGGATGGGCAGGTCGTACAGCCGCCCGACCGAGGCCCGCACCGACAGCGGCACCTGGAGCACGATGTAGGTGGGCTGGAGCACGCTCCCCTGCTTTACATCACCGAGACGGTATCCTCCCATCGCCATGGAGAGGTTACGGTTGATACTGTCGACGGAGATGCCGCGGCGAACCGCCTTCTCGGTATCCACCTCAAAGCGCCAGACCTTGTGTGGGGCCTGCATGTAGTTGTCCACATCGGCAACCCCCTCGGCCTGTTCGAACACGCCGGTCATGTGCGCCGCGACCTCTCGGCGCGTGGCATCATCCGGGCCGTAGATCTCGGCCACCATCGCCTGCATCACCGGCGGGCCGGGAGGCATCTCCACCACGGTAATGCGCGCCCCGGCCTCATGCGCCAGCGGGGTCAGGCGCTCCCTCGCCTCGACGGCGATCTCGTGACTGGTCCGGTCACGCTCGCCCTTGTCCAGTAGTTGGATGTTGATCTGCGCCTGCCAGGGCTCATTACGCAGGTAGTAGTGGCGCACCATGCCGTTGAAATCGAACGGCGCGGCGGTACCGGCGTAGGTCTGTAGTGCCGTCACCTCCGGCATATCGCGCACGATAGCGGCAAGCTGGTTGGTCAGATTGGCGGTGGCCGGCAGCGCGGTCCCCTCGGGCATATCCACCACAACGCTGAACTCGGGTTTGTTGTCCAGCGGCAGCATCTTCACCGTCACCCACTTGAAGTAGAAGAAGGAGCAGGAGATGAAAAAGAGCAGCACAATCGCCGTCAGGGTCAGCCAGCCCACACGCCGGTTACCGATGATGGGCATCAGTATTCGGCGGAAAGTGCGCTCCAGACGCTCGTTACCGGCGTGCTCCTTCTGCTCGGCGCGGCGCAGATAGGCCATGCTGGGGCGCAGCCGCATCGCCAGCCAGGGGGTGAAGATAAACGCGGCGATCAGCGAAACGAACATCGCCACCGAGCCGAGCGCCGGGATCGGCTCCATATAGGGCCCCATCATGCCACTGACAAAGCCCATGGGCAGCAGCGCGGCGATCACCGTAAAGGTGGCAAGAATCGTCGGGTTGCCCACCTCGCGTACCGCATCGATGGCGGTGGCGGTGTCCATCTGCCCCTTCTCCAGCCAGCGCCGGTAGATGTTCTCGATCACCACGATGGCATCATCAACCAGGATACCGATGGAGAAGATAAGAGCGAAGAGGCTCACCCGGTCGATGGTGTATCCCATCACCCAGGCGGCGAAGACGGTGAGCAAAATCACCACCGGAATAACCAGCAGCACCACAATGGCCGGACGTCCGCCCAGGAAGTAGAGCACCAGCAAGCCCACCGCCGCAGTGGCGATGAAGAGCTTGAGAATCAGCTCATTGACCTTATCGTTGGCCGTCTCGCCGTAGTTGCGGGTCACCTCCACCTGGACATTGTCCGGGATCAACCTGCCCTTGAGGCCCTCCACCTTGTCGATGATGGCATCGGCCACGGTGACGCCGTTGGTCCCCTCCTTCTTTGCCAGGGCGATGGTCACCGACGGCGCGGCGCTGGTCTCCCCCTCACCGCCGTAGGCCGGTCCGGTGAAAAACTGCACCAGCTGGGTAGGCGCTTCGGGGCCCTGGCTGACCCGTGCCACATCACGCACATAGACCGGTACCCCGTCGTGGGTGGTTAACACCAGCCGGGCGATATCCTCGGCGCTGTGCAAAAAGGCGCCGGTATTGACCGTGAAGTAGCGGTTGCCGCTCTCGATGCTGCCGGCACGCCGCTCGCTGTTGGCGGTGCGGATGGTGTTGGCCACCTGATCGAGACTGATACCGTAGCCGGAGAGCCGCTCCGGGAGGACCTCCACACGCACCTGCTCGGCGCGCCCACCGACGACGAAGCCCTGGCCGGTGTTGGGGATCTGCTTGAGATTCTGCAGCAGGTCCAGCGCCAGGGTCTGTAGAACCCCGTCATCGACGCTCTCCGACCAGAGGGAGAGGGTCACCACCGGCACATCGTCGATCCCCTTGGGCTTGACCAGCGGAGGCTCAACTCCGGGCGGAATACGGTCGAGGTTGGACTGGATCTTGTCGTGGACCTTGACGATCGAGGGGCCGAGCTGCTCGCCCACCTTGAACTGCACCGTCACCATCCCCTCGCCGTGATGGGAGGAGGAGTAGACGTGCTTGACCCCCGGGATCTCGCTCATGATCCGCTCCAGCGGATCGATAGCCAGGCTGGCCACCTGCTCGGAGGAGGCACCGGCGTACTGGACGAAGATGTCCACCATCGGTACCGAGATCTGCGGGTCCTCCTGACGCGGGGTAAAGATCAACCCCAACAGCCCCATCCCCAGCATGGCAAAGAACAGCAGGGGCGAGAGCGGTGAGTGGATAAAGGCGCGCGCCATGCGTCCGGCCAGACCCAACTCCTTTTCAGCCGCATCCCCCTGGATGGCGTTATCGTTCCGGTCTTCTTCTTTATTCATATTATTCGGTCAGCTTTGGTTCTGTTCTCAGGCACCCGTGGGGCCGACTCGCCCGTCGCGGGTGGCACCCACATAACGAACTACTGGCAGCGCTTCCCGGGGGCGCTGTTGAGGACAATCCGCTCGCCGCCCTCCAACCCGGAAAGGATGACCACCCGCTCCTCGTCAAGAGCCCGTCCGACACGTACCACGCGCATACTCCTCTCCCCCTCGGCGTTGACCACACAGACCGTGGGCAGACTACCGCGCTGCACCAGTGCGGTGTGCGGAATGGCCGGTAGCTGAACATCGGGCAACTCGCCGTCGGGGAGCATCACCTCGGCGTACATCCCGGGCGCGGCGGGCGCATCCACCGGCAGATCCAGCTTCACCGTCACGGTGTGGCGGACCGGATCGGCCATGGGAAAGATCTGCGCGACTCTGGCCCGTACCTGCCGATTGCGTACATCCAGACGCGCCGGCAGCAGAGTCCCCTCTTCGAGGTTGGGCATCAAACGGGCCGGCACTTCGATTCGGATCTGCAGGGAGAGGGTGTCGGCGTAGCTCAGCAGCGGCTGTCCCGGTTGGACGGTATCGCCCACCTCGACCATTTTGTTGACGATCACCCCGTCAAAGGGGGCGTAACCGACCGTCTGCCGCAGCTTGGCGTCCAGAGCTTCCACTTGTGCCTTGGCCTGTAGGAAACTGCTGCGCGCCTGCTCGACACCGGAGCTGCGGGCGTAGAGGTCGGCGTGACGCTCCATCCCGGTGTCGTTGAAGCCCATCATGTCGCTGAAGTTTCGGGTAAACATCTGGTCGAACAGCCCCGGCACACCCATCCCCGACATGGTGTTGCGGTGAGATGGGGAGATCAGCTCACGATTGAACTGCACCCCGGCGTTGCGCAGCGCCGCATCGGCATTGGCCATCTGCGCCATGGCCGCCTGGCGCTGAGCCAGTAACTCATCGTCATCCAGGGCGACGACCGCGGTATTGGCCTCAAAGGCGTCCCCCTCCTCGCCGGCGATAAACTCCACCCGCCCCGGTAGCTGCGCGGCAAGGGTCACCTTTCGTGCGGGAACCACCGTCCCACCCAGAAGGACCGGGTTTTGCTGATTGACGATCTCCACCGCAACCGTGGTCGGCGGTCTCTCCGCCGATGCCGGCGGTGCCCATACACCGCTCAGCGCCATGGACAACAGTGCAACGGAAAATCTACCTCGCATCGGCTTGCGCCCCCATCATTATTATTACTTGGTATCCCAGACCGGTATGACCTCTCAGAAACTATAGCGCACTGCCACAGCATTGAAGGTAAAACCGGTACCCTACCTTACAGTGCAAGAGCAGTGCCAACACCGTAAGCCATTGTTTTCATTAAAATCTCACTCAAATACATATGTTGCACTGACACTGCAACGCAACACCAATACGCATAAACAAGATGAGCTTCATGTTCTATCTGTCTGTTATTATTGATTTATCACCGAGTGCAACGCGCATGCAACGCGTTGCAACGCGGGTCTGAATCGACTATTTTGCACAAACGGCATGGTCATTTCGACTATACCCCCTAAAGCGCACCGCTGGCGAGAGGCAATCATGTCTTCGATAGGAAAATTGCTCCCGGTCATCGACTCTGTGGTCCACCATATCGATGAAGGGGTCATCTTCACCGATCAATCCGGCACCCTGCTCTACCACAACCCGGCGGCCCTGGAGCTACTCGGACTGCATCGGGGACAGGCGCCACAGAACATCAAAAATCTGGGTACACTCAATCTGCAAAAGGCACTGCTCAAGGCTGCCATCGATGCCGGCGAAGTGGATGCCGCCGGGCGACCCAGCGGTAACTTCGTCCGTTTCGAGCACACCGTCACCGGCGCGGATACCGATACGACCCGTTACCTGGAGTTTAACAGCGGTCTGGTGACCCTCCCCGATGCCGGCGAGAAGCTGCGCTTGATCGTTCTGCGGGACCGGACCGAGCACCGCCGCCTGGAAGCGGTGCTCAGTGGCGGCAGTCGTGGCATTATCTCCAAGGATCCGATGATGCTGGAGATCCTGGCGCGGATCGAACAGGTGGCGCCGACCAACGCCTTCGTCCTGCTCCAAGGCGAGTCGGGCACGGGCAAGACCCAACTGGCGCGGCAGATCCACCAGATGAGCAGCCGCGCCGGCCAGCCCTTTATCGAGGTCAACTGCGCAGCCATCCCCGAGTCGCTGATCGAGTCGGAGCTGTTCGGCCACATCAGAGGGGCCTTCACGGGCGCGGTCCACGACCGTCCGGGACGCTTTCAGGCGGCGGACCAAGGCACCCTTTTTCTAGATGAAATCAGTGAGTTACCGCTCAATCTTCAAGCAAAACTTCTCAAGGTGTTGCAGGATCAGCAGTTCGAGATGGTGGGCTCGGACAAGAGTATCCAGGTGGACGTGCGCCTGATCACCGCCTCCAACACCAATCTGCGCGATGCGGTGGACGACGGTCGCTTTCGCGCCGATCTCTACTACCGCCTGGCGGTGATTCCACTCAACGTCCCGCCACTGCGCGACCGCCCCGGCGATATCCCTTTACTGATCAAGCACTTTTGTGAACAGCTCTCGGTACGCGGTTACCCCAGCGATACCCAGTGTAACCACCAGGCGATGAAGATGATGATGGACTACCCCTGGCCGGGGAATGTCCGGGAGCTGGCCAACGCCGTCGAGCACGGCATCGTCTGTGCGGAAAACGGCGTGGTCACCCCGCAAAGCCTGCCGCAAGACATCCGCAGCTACTGCCGCACAAGCTCGGACATCCCGCCACCGAGCAGCGAAGAGCAGGAGCAGCGGGGCGCCATCGAGCAGGCGCTGAAACGGGCCAACGGCAGTCGCGCGGTGGCCGCAACACTGCTCGGCATCGACCGCACCACGCTTTGGCGTCGGATGCAGAAGTTGGGAATAAAGTGAGGTTGGGCGGGAACTTGGGCGATACCACCCCGTCAAACGGGGTGTACCGTTGCGATATGGCGGAGGGTCAGGGATTCGAACCCTGGATGGGCTATTAACCCATGCCGGTTTTCAAGACCGGTGCTTTCAACCGCTCAGCCAACCCTCCGTGAGCAGGGCGAATATTAACGGATATGGCAGCCCATTTCCAGCTTGATATTCGCCAGTAGAAAGGTATGCTTTTACAAAGATTTTATGCCATAGTGTTTCGAGTTGAAACAGATTAACAACCAAGGAGTTTGTAATGAACACCCATGAGACAGTTGCAGCCCGATCGCCCGAAGCGGTCTTGGCGACCAACAAACTGATCCGTAACACCTACACCATGCTGTCCATGACCCTGCTGTTCAGTGCGCTCACCGCCACAGCATCGGTCTTCCTCAACATGGGGCCGATGACCTACCTGGTAAGCATCGGCGTAGCGATGCTGATGGCCTTCTTTGTACTGCCGAAAACCGCCAACTCCGCCGCCGGTATCGGCGTGGTCTTCGCCATCACCGGCCTGTTCGGCTTCTCTCTCGGGCCGATCCTCAACATGTACCTCTCGCTCGCCAACGGCCCGCAGATCGTCGGCATGGCCATGGGCGGCACGGGTGTAATCTTCCTCAGCCTCTCGGGCTACGCCCTGGCGACCCGCAAGAACTTCAGCTTCATGGGCGGCTTCCTGATGACCGGCATGATCGTGGTTCTGCTCGCCGCCCTGGCCAATATCTTCCTGGCCATGCCGGCGCTCTCACTGGCCCTCTCCTCTGTGGTTATCATGCTCATGAGCGGCTTTATTCTCTACGACACCAGCCGCATGATCCATGAGCCACACGGAAACTACCTGATGATGACCGTCGGCCTCTACATGAGCATCTTCAACATCTTCATCAACCTACTGCACTTGCTTGGCGCGCTCTCCAGCAGCGACTAAGCTATCAGCCTGGTTTGCACTGCAAAGGCCCCGCTCTATGCGGGGCCTTTGCGTTCATGACGCTGCCACACAGCGGCGACAGACGAAGACCATTAGAGGGAATCACTTATGGATATGTGGATGAAGATCGGCTCGGCGATCCTGCTGGGTGGGATGCTGCTCTATCTCTGGCCGCGGGCCAAGGTGATGATCAAGGAGAGCCCCAAAGGCAGCGCCGAGGACTGGAAGGGGGTACTCATCCCGCTACTGCTGGTGGCGGGCTTTGTGGTGCTCCTGATCATGGCGGTCTAGCCCTAACCGCTACACTAAATATAGGCCCCGACACCTGGCGCCTCGGCCCGTCTATCGCCTGCCGCCTGCACCGCTCGCGATACCAGGTAGCGGGGCCGCTCTCCGCGCGGCGCTTTCACCTTACATTGCCGCCCTTTGCCAACCCCGCGGCGATGCCTCAAGAGCGCACCCGTCGGGGCCTACTGCTGGGGAGACGAGGTATAGTCACCGCGACGCTTTTCGATCTGGTATTTGCGCACCGCCCGGTTGTGCTCCTGCAGCGTCGCCGAGAAGTGGTGGCTGCCGTCGCCGCGGGCCACGAAGTAGAGGGCATCCCCATCGGCCGGATGCATCACCGCATGGATAGCGTCGGCGCCGGGCATAGCAATGGGGGTCGGAGGCAGGCCGTCCCGGGTATAGCTGTTATAGGGGGTATCGGTACGCAGATCGCGGCGGCGCAGGTTGCCGTCAAACTCCAGACCCATGCCATAGATCACCGTCGGGTCGGTCTGCAACCGCATCCCCTTGCGCAGGCGACGGATAAAGACCCCGGCGATCGCCGCCCGCTCACTCTCCACCCCGGTCTCCTTCTCCACGATAGAGGCGAGGATCAGCGCCTCGTAGGGCGTCTCCAGCGGTAGACCCTCCTGGCGTCGCTGCCACTCATACGCCAGACGCTCCTCCATCGCCCGATAGGCACGATGCAGGAAGGCCACATCGCTCATACCGCGGGGAAAGTGGTAGGTCTCGGGCAAAAAGCGCCCCTCCGGGTACTCGCCGGCATAACCCAGCCGCTCCATCACCGCCTCGGGTCCAAGCCCCTGCAGCGTCTGCTCAAGATGGGGGTTGGCGGCCAGTGCCTGCATCATCTCACGGAAGCTCCACCCCTCGATCAGGGTAAAGGCGTACTGGCGCACCCTCCCCTCAACCATCTGCTGCAGCAGCTGCGGCGGGGTCGTACCGGGCTGAAGCTGGTACTCGCCCGATTTGATACGGGCGGCATCACCGCTCAGGCGGGCCATTAAGCGAAAGTAGCGGGCATCGCTGATCACCCCACTGCGCTCCAGCTCGCGGGCGACCCCGCGCAGGCTGCTGCCCGGTTCGACCACCAGTGACTCCCCCCGTTCGGGCAGCGACAGCGGCGCTTCACGAAAGCTCTGGTAGTCCATCCACAGCCAGCCGAGGGCGAAGCTGCCCAACAATACCAGCAACCCAATCAGTTTGAACAAAAGCTCACGCACTAGCCCGCTCCCGATACTGTTTCAACGCAGCTTGCAGACGCTCTGTCAGCGGCGCCTCGCCGAAGTCGATAGTCTCAAAACGCCCAACACGCCGAATCCCGAGGATGCTGTTGGTGATAAAACACTCCTGCGCCCGTTCAAGCTCACTGACGGGTAGCCGCGTCTGGTGACACACCACCCCCAGGCTCTCAGCCAGCTCCATTACCAGCCGGCGCATCACGCCCTCGACACCGCAGCGGCTGAGCTCGGGGGTAAACAGAAGCCCGTCCCTGACGATGAAGAGGTTGCTCATTGTGCCCTCGATGAGATCCCCCCGCTCATCCCGCATCAACCCCTCGGCGATCCCCTCATCATCCCATTCGGCACGCGCCAGCACCTGCTCGAGCCGGTTGAGGTGCTTGATCCCCGCAAGCTGCGGATTGGCGCCTACTCTGGTGTGGCAGAGACGCAGCACAGCGGGCGACTCATCATCGGCGTACTCAGGCCAGGGGTGAAGATAGACAAGGCGGTTCGGGGCAGGATCGAGCGGTGGGCGATAGCCGCGTCCGCCGCTACCACGGGTAATCAGCACCTTTAGCACACCCTGTTCCACCTCACCGCACAGCGATTGCGCCTCCCGGTAGAGCAGATCGGAGCTCGGCGCAGGGATAGCCAGCCGTCGGCACCCCTGCTCCAGACGCTGCATATGCGCCTGCCACAGCTCAGGTTGGCCACGGCGAACCGCGATGGTCTCAAACAGCCCGTCCCCATAGAGCAGACCGCGATCCGTCGCCGCAATCGTCTGCTGCACTTCTCCATTGATCAAAATCACAGCCATCGCTTCCCGGGGATCGTTGTATCGGCTAAACGGCTATTCTAGCGAGGTTGGCGCATGAGATCACCGGTACACCAGGCACTGATATAACAACGCCCGCTGCCTCAATTTGAGAGAGCGGGCGTGGCTGGCACTGTGAAGGGCCTATAGCGTAGAACGTGATTCCTACTTCGGCTTGGCCAGCACCAGGGTGGCGTTGGTACCGCCGAAGCCGAAGGAGTTGGACAGTGCGTAGTCGATCGCCATCTCACGGGCACCGTCGGCGACGTAGTCGAGGTCGCACTCCGGATCCTGATTATCGATATTGATGGTCGGCGGAGCCACCTGGTCGCGGATCGCCAGTGCGGTGAAGATCGCCTCGATACCACCCGCGGCACCCAGAAGGTGGCCGGTCATCGACTTGGTGGAGCTCATCGCCAGCTTGTAGGCGTGATCGCCGAAGGTGGCCTTGGCCGCCTCCGTCTCGGCCTTGTCGCCGGCGGGGGTCGACGTGCCGTGGGCATTGATGTAACCCACCGCATCCGGGTTGACCCCGGCATTCTTCAGCGCGTTGTTCATGCAGCGGCTGGCCCCCTCACCACCCTCTGCAGGGAGGGTCATGTGGTAGGCGTCGCCACTCATGCCGTAACCGACCACCTCGGCATAGATGGTCGCACCACGCGCCTTGGCATGCTCGTACTCCTCCAGCACCATCACCCCGGCGCCGTCACTGAGCACGAAGCCGTCGCGATCCTTATCCCAGGGGCGGCTCGCCCCCTCCGGATCATCGTTGCGTGTGGACAGGGCGCGGGCGGAGCCGAAACCGCCAAGCCCGCAGGGCGAGGTGGCCATCTCCGCCCCACCGGCGATCATCACATCGGCGTCGCCGTATTCGATGAGGCGCGAGGCATCACCGATACTGTGGGTACCCGTGGCACAGGCGGTAACCAGAGCGATATTCGGCCCCTTCAGCCCGTACATGATGGAGACGTGGCCGGAGATCATGTTGATGATGTTGCTCGGTACGAAGAAGGGGGAGATCTTGCGCGGGCCGCCCTTCATGTAGGCCGCATGGCCCTTCTCGATACCGGGCAGGCCACCGATACCGGAGCCGACCGCAACCCCGATCCGCTCGGCGTTCTGTTCGGTCACCTCGAGGCCGGAGTCCTTGATCGCCTCCATCGAGGCGGCGATCCCGTAGTGGATGAAGGGGTCCATCTTCTTGGCCTCTTTCGGTGTCAGGTAGTTGCTGACATCGAAGCCCTTTACCGAACCGCCAAAGGTGGTAGAGAAACCGGTGGTATCGAAATGGGTGATAGGAGCGATACCGCTCTTGCCGGCAAGGATGTTCTCCCAGGACTCTTTTACATTGAGGCCCACAGGGGAGACCATGCCCATACCGGTAATGACAACGCGACGCTTAGCCAAGGGACGACCCTCTTCCTTCGTTCAATTCTACTAACAAGCAAAAGGCCGCGCCCACATCGAAACCAATGCGGGAGCGGCCCGGGGTGATACGCTCAGCGATTAGCCCTGGTGAGCATTGACGTAATCGATCGCCTGCTGAACGGTGGTGATCTTTTCAGCTTCTTCATCGGGGATCTCGGTTTCGAACTCCTCTTCCAGAGCCATTACCAGTTCCACGGTGTCGAGCGAATCGGCGCCAAGATCATCGACAAAAGAGGCTGCGTTGGTGACCTCGTCTTCTTTGACACCAAGCTGCTCAACAACAATCTTCTTGACGCGCTCTTCAACACTGCTCATGACGGATATTTCCTCCCAGAGATATAAAGAAATCTTTTTTCTGCCGCGGTATTGTAGTGAAATCCGCAAGCAGATGCTAGAAAAACGCCCCTCGCTGAGAGCCAGCCCTCAGAAAAAGCGTAACCTACTGTTTTCATTGGGCTTGTTAACCCATATACATGCCACCGTTGACACTCAGGGTCTCACCGGTGATGTAGGCCGCCTCGGCGGAGGCCAAAAAGGCGACCGCCGAGGCGATCTCCTCCGGCTGCCCCAGACGGGCCAGCGGGATCTGGTTGAGCAGTAACTGCTTGTGCTCATCGGACAGCTCGCGGGTCATATCGGTGTCGATAAAACCGGGCGCCACGGCATTGACCGTGATGCCGCGGGCGCCCACTTCGCGTGCCAGCGACTTGGTAAAGCCGAGAATCCCCGCCTTGGCGGCGGCGTAATTGCTCTGACCGGCGTTGCCCATCAACCCCACCACCGAGGCGATGCTGATGATACGCCCTTTGCGCGCCTTGGTCATGGGGCGCAAACAGGCCTTGGACATACGGTAGACCGATTTGAGGTTGGTCTCCATGATCGCATCCCAGTCGGCATCCTTCATACGCATCAGCAGGTTATCGCGGGTGATCCCGGCGTTGTTGACGAGGATGCCCGGTGCGGCGAACTCCTCGACAATCTGCTCCATGAGGTGGTCGATCTCCGACTGGTGGGTTACATCGAGCTTGAGCCCCTTGCCTTTGACACCGCTCTCCTCGAGATAGGCGCTGATCGCCTCAGCGCCACCGTCGGAGGTGGCGGTGCCGATAACCGTAGCGCCCTTGGTGCCCAGCGCCAGGGCGGTGGCCTTGCCGATGCCGCGGCTGGCACCGGTAATCAGTGCAACTTCGTTTTCCAGTGACATATTCCGTTCTCTCCTTAGGCTGAGATTTCGCCGAGGGCCTTCTCCAGGCCAGCCGGGTCGAACACCGGCATGGCCGTCATGCCTCTGGCGATACGTTTATTCAGGCCGACCAGCACTTTACCCGGGCCACACTCGATGAGGGTGTCGACCCCATCGCCCTCCATCGCCTGGACAGTCTCAACCCAGCGCACCGGGCTGTAGAGCTGACGCACCAGAGCGTCGCGGATGGCATCGGGCTCGCTGGCCTTGGTCACATCCACATTGTTGATAACCGGGATCGTGGGGGCGTTGATGGCAATCTCGCTGAGCCGCTCGGCCAGCTTTTCCGCGGCGGGTTTCATCAACTCACAGTGGGAGGGGACGCTGACCGGCAGCACCATGGCGCGCTTGGCGCCGGACTCTTTGGCCAGGTTGACCGCCCGCTCCACCGCAGCGGCCTGGCCGGCGATCACCACCTGCCCCGTGGCGTTGAAGTTAACCGCGGAGACTACCTCGCCCTCGGCGGCCTGCTCACAGACCGCAATCACCTTGTCATCATCCAGACCGAGGATCGCCGCCATGGAGCCGCTGCCTGCCGGCACCGCCTCCTGCATCAACTTGCCGCGCTCGGCCACAAGGGCCACGGCATCGGAAAAGCCAAGGGCACCGGCGGCAACCAGCGCGCTGTACTCGCCCAGACTATGCCCGGCCATGACCGCAGGCATCGCCCCACCTTTTTCCTGCCAGATGCGCCAGACGGCAATACCGGCACTGAGCATGGCGGGCTGGGTAATATGGGTCTGATTAAGCTCTTCGGTCGGACCTTCTGCAACAGCCTTCCACAGATCATAGCCCAACGCCTCGGATGCCTCGGAAAAGGTGTTCTTGACCTGGGCTTCCGCCTCGGCCAACTCGGCCAACATGCCGACGGCCTGCGAGCCCTGCCCCGGAAATACAAATGCAAGCGACATAACTATTCTGCCCCCATTTTCTTTTCAAATTATCTCAACGCAGAGGTCGCGGAGGACGCAGAGAATTGAGTTCTGTTTATCAGTGCATCCTGATTCGTGGCGTAAAGGCGAGAGACGCCAATCCGCTTGTCAATGAATCCAGTACCTCTGCGTACTCCGCGTCCTCTGCGTTTCAATCAATATTTAATCAATGCCGAGCCCCAGGTGAAGCCGCCGCCGAAGGCTTCGAGCAGTAGAGTCTCGCCGCGTTTGATGCGTCCGTCGCGAACCGCCTCGTCCAGGGCCAGCGGCACCGAGGCACCGGAGGTGTTACCGTGGCGATCGACGGTGATCACCACATTGTCCAGTGACATGCGCAGCTTCTTCGCCGTGGCGTTGATAATGCGGATATTGGCCTGGTGGGGTACCAGCCAGTCGATATCGGCCTTCTCCAACGCATTGGCCGCGAGGGTCTCGTCGACAATGCGCCCGAGGGTATTGACCGCCACCTTGAACACCTCGTTGCCACGCATGGTCATGAAGGCCTTGCCCTCTTGGACGGCACGGTAGTCGCTGGAGACGCCGGCATCGACCTTGAGCAGATCCTTGAACTTGCCGTCGGCATGGATGTGGGTGGAGAGTATCCCCGGCTCATCACTGGCCTGTAGCACCACCGCCCCGGCACCGTCACCAAAGAGGATACAGGTGCCGCGGTCGCTCCAGTCGGTGACGCGAGACATGGTCTCGGCACCGACCACCAGGGCTGTTTTGTGGCTACCGCTTTTGATGAACTTGTCCGCCACCGAGAGGGCGTAGACAAAGCCGGTGCAGACCGCCTGAACATCGAAGGCGGGAGCGCCGTGAATATCGAGGCGATCCTGCAGTAGACAGGCGGTGCTGGGGAAGACCTGATCGGGGGTTGTCGTGGCGACGACGATAAGATCGATCTCAGCCTTATCGATGCCGGCCATGTCGATGGCGCGCAGCGCCGCCTGCTCGGCCAAATCGACGGTGTTCTCGCCCTCGGCGGCGATGTGCCGCTCCTTGATGCCGGTCCGTTCGGTGATCCAGGCATCGCTGGTGTCGACCATCTTCTCCAACTCGGCATTGGTCAGCACCCGCTGCGGCAAATAGCCGCCGGTGCCGCTGATACGTGAGTAGATCAAACTGCCTGCCTCTCTTCCAGTAAGCTACCTAGTTGTTGTTCGATCTTGCCGGGGACGCTCTTCTCCACCTCCAGCATCGCCTCCTTGATGGCGTGGGAGTAGGAGAAGACATCGGCGCTGCCGTGGCTTTTGATGACGATGCCGCGCAGCCCCACCAAGCTGGCGCCGTTGTAGGCGCGCGGGTCGATACGGCGTCGGAATGCCTTGAGTACCGGCATCGCTACCAGCCCGGCGATCTTGGTCAGAAGGTTGCGCTTGAACTCCTGGCGCATATAGTGGCTGATCATCTTGCCCACCCCTTCACTGGTCTTGAGCGCCACGTTGCCGACGAAACCGTCGGCCACCACCACATCCACCGATCCTTTATAGATATCGTCGCCTTCGACGTAGCCGACATAGTTCAAGCCGCCGTTGCCGAGCATACCGTGGGCCAGCTTGACCTGTTCGTTGCCCTTGATCTCCTCCTCGCCCACATTGAGCAGGCCGACCGTGGGAGAGGGGTTATTGTCCACGGCACTGGTCAATACCGAACCCATCACGGCGAACTGGAACAGAACCTCCGCCGGGCAGTCGACATTGGCGCCCAGATCGAGCATGTGGGTGTGACCGCTCATGGTCGGCAGCGCAGTGATCAGCGCCGGGCGATCGATCCCCTTGAGCGTCTTGAGCACGAAGCGCGCCGTGGCCATCAGGGCGCCGGTGTTACCGGCGCTGACGCAAGCCTGAGCCTCACCCTGCTTGACCAGATTGATGGCCACGCGCATGGAGGAGTCCTTCTTGCCGCGCAGTGCGGAGGACGGCGACTCATCCATTTCGACCACCTGACTGGCGTGGCGCAGAACCAGGCGATCCGAGGGGGAACCGCCGTCTCTTTTCAGCGCCTCGGCCATCTGCGCCTCATCGCCGACCAGGATCAACTTGAGACCCGGATGCTGCTTGAGGGCATGTGCGGCGGCAGGGACGGTGACATCGGGACCGTGGTCGCCGCCCATGGCATCAATGGCGATTACGGTTTGTGTCATAGGAGCACCCCAAACGTAATACCGGCCCGTGATACGGGATCACGAGCCGGTACCGGTACGACAACGCGTTGCAGCAAGCTTTACTCGCCCTTGACGTTGACTACCTTGCGGCCACGATAGTAACCGTCGGGGCTGACGTGGTGGCGCAGGTGTGTCTCACCGGTGGTCGGCTCGATGGAGAGCGCAGAACCCTTCAGCGCATCGTGCGAACGGCGCATGCCGCGCTTGGAAGGGGTCTTTTTGTTTTGCTGTACAGCCATGGCTAAAACCTCATTCAGAGTTTTGGTCAGTCTTCAATCCGGCCAGGACGGAGAAGGGGTTCGCCTTCTCCTCCTCGCCTGTATCCGTTGCCTCATTGTCCGCAGCCGGCTCCTGCTCGACCTCATCGAGATCGACTCGGCACTGCTCCTTGGTGTGCTTTGCCACAATGGGCAGGGCCAGCAGCAGCTCATCCTCGATCACATCCCGCAGAAACAGCGGCTGGTTATCCACCTGCAGCGGCTCATAGTGCGAGGGCAGAGCCTCCGCCTCGGTCGTACTCTGTACCAGGGCCAGGGCAAAGGCCGTATCGATCACCTGGTTGAGCTTCTCAAGGCAGCGCTGACACTCCAGCGGCAACACCGTCTGCAGCGTCCCGCGCAGGTAGCGGATCCCCTCCTCGTCGATACCGAACTCGAGGGAGACCGCCACGTCGCCGTCACTGCTGAGCAGTGATTCGCCCAGCCGAGCCATCTCCGCCAAGGCAAAACGCCCCTGTAACAGGCGGCGTGTCTCCGCCATACGCAGAGGGTCGATGTGGACCGGCAATCGCTCATTGGACATAAGCGCGCAATCATACTCCCGACCGGGGGGAGTGTCAAAGGGAAAAGTCCAGTAAAAACGGGCTGTTCCGCCGGGTTTGCCGGTCCGTCCCGGAGCGCTGAAGGGGCAACTTCACAGCCTCCCCGCTATCCTGCTAACTTGACAAGGTACCGGCTGGAACGGTACTAACTGTGTCAACCGTTACACTGACGTTTTGCGGGGGGCCTCACCCCCGGACGTCCTCTAGCCGGGATGGACTATGATCAAAAAGATTCTCATCGCCAATCGCGGCGAGATTGCGGTGCGCATCGTCCGCGCCTGCAAAGAGATGGGGATACGTTCGGTGGCGGTCTACGCTGAAGCCGACCAGTACGCCCTGCACGTCAAGAAGGCCGACGAAGCCTACAGCCTCGGCCCCGAGACGGTCTCCGGCTACCTCAATGCCCACCACCTGGTCAATCTGGCGATCTCCACCGGCTGTGATGCGCTGCACCCCGGCTATGGCTTCCTCTCGGAGAACCCGAACCTGGCGGCGATCTGCAAGCGCCGCGGCATCCGTTTCATTGGCCCCTCGGAGTCGGTGATCCGACACATGGGCAACAAGACCGAGGCGCGGGCGACGATGATCGAGGCGGGTATTCCGGTCACCCCCGGCAGTGAAGGCAGCCTCAGGGATCTCAACGAGGCGCTGGAGGTCGCCGCCGGGATCGGCTATCCGGTGATGCTCAAAGCCACCTCCGGCGGCGGCGGACGCGGCATCCGCCGCTGCGAGAATGAACCGGACCTGCGCAAGAACTACGGACGGGTCATCTCAGAGGCGACCAAAGCCTTCGGCAGCGCCGAGGTCTTTCTGGAGAAGTGCATCGTCAACCCGCGCCACATCGAGGTACAGATCCTGGCCGACAGCCACGGTAACGTCATCCACCTCAACGAGCGCGACTGCTCCATACAGCGCCGCCACCAGAAGCTCATCGAGATCGCCCCCTCCCCCCAACTCAGCAGCGAACAGCGCGCCCATATCGGCGAGCTGGCGGTGCGGGCAGCCACAGCGGCCGGCTATGAAAACGCCGGTACGGTGGAGTTTCTGCTCGATGAGGAGGAGCAGGTCTACTTTATGGAGATGAACACCCGGCTGCAGGTGGAGCACCCGGTCAGTGAGGAGATCACCGGTGTAGACATCGTCCAGGAGCAGATCCGCATCGCCGCCGGCAAGCCCCTCAGCCACGTGGGCCAAACCCTCCACCCTCGCGGCTACGCCATGGAGTTTCGCATCAACGCCGAGGACCCGCAGAACGGTTTTCTGCCCAGCTTCGGGCGGATCACGCGCTACTACGCACCGGGCGGACCGGGCGTGCGCACCGACGGGGCGATCTACACCGGCTATGAGATCCCCCCCTACTACGACTCCATGTGTGCCAAACTCATCGTCTGGGCCCCCACCTGGGAGGCGCTGCTCGCACGCGCCTGCCGGGCGCTGGATGATATAGGCGTCTACGGCGTCAAAACCACCATCCCCTACTATAAAGAGATTTTAAAGTCCGAGGCGTTTCGCAGCGGGCGGTTCGACACCAGCTTTGTCGAGCGGCATCCGGAGCTCACCCAGTACAGCTTGCGCCACCCGCCACAGGAGCTGGCAGCCGCCATCGGTGCCGCCATCGCCGCCTCCATGGGAATGTAAGAAGGAACCCCTATGTCCAAGGTCAACATTACCGATACCGTACTGCGTGACGGCCACCAATCCCTGCTGGCCACGCGCATGCGCACCGAAGATATGCTCCCCATCTGCGACAAGCTCGACGCCATCGGCTACTGGTCGCTGGAGGTGTGGGGCGGCGCCACGTTCGACAGCTGCGTCCGCTTTCTCAAGGAGGACCCCTGGGAGCGTCTGCGCCAGCTGCACCAGGCACTCCCCAACACCCCCCTGCAGATGTTGCTACGGGGACAGAACCTGGTCGGCTACCGCCACTACTCTGACGATGTGGTGCGCGCCTTCATCCAGAAGGCCGGCGACAACGGCGTCGATGTCTTTCGCATCTTCGACGCCCTCAACGACACCCGTAACCTGCGCGTCCCCATTGAGGCGGTCAAGCAGGCGGGGAAGCACGCCCAGGGGGCGCTCAGCTACACCACCAGCCCGGTCCACAACAGCGAGACCTTCGTCGCCATGGCCCGCGAGCTCGAGGCAATGGGCTGCGACAGCATCGTGGTTAAGGATATGGCCGGCCTGCTCACCCCCTACGCGGCCGAGGAGCTCTTCGGCAGCTTGAGCGCTGCGGTCGACCTGCCGCTGCATCTGCACAGCCACGCCACCGCCGGTCTGGCCGAGATGTGTTTTCTCAAGGCGATCGAGAACGGTGCCAGCGGCATCGACACCGCCATCTCCGCCCTCTCCGGCGGCACCAGCCACCCCGCCACCGAGAGCATGGTGGCCGCGTTCAGCGGTACCGACCACGACACCGGGCTGGATCTGGCCGCCCTGCAGACGATCGGCTTCTACTTCTACGAGGTGCGCAAGAAGTACCACCAGTTCGAGAGCGAATACACCGGCGTCGACACCCGCGTTCAACTCAATCAGGTACCGGGGGGAATGATCTCCAACCTCGCCAACCAGCTGCGCGAACAGGGCGCGCTGGGGCGCATCAACGAGGTGTTGGAGGAGATCCCGCGGGTGCGGGAGGATCTGGGTTATCCGCCGCTGGTCACCCCCACATCCCAGATCGTCGGAACCCAGGCGGTGCTCAACGTCCTCACCGGCAGCCGCTACCAGAGCATCACCAACGAGGTGAAACGCTACCTGCAGGGCCACTACGGTCAGGCACCGGGCGAAGTCAACGAAGCGGTCCGCCAAAAGGCCATCGGCAACGAAGAGGTGATTACCGGACGCCCCGCCGACCTGTTACCGGCAGAGATGGAGCGGCTGGCCAGCGAGGTCGGCGCCCTGGCCGAAAGCGACGAGGATGTTCTCACCTACGCCATGTTCCCCGAGGTGGGCCGGGAGTTTCTGCAGCAGCGCGCCGATGGCACCCTTGAGCCCGAGCCGCTCGAGCCGCAGCCCAGTGAAGAGGGGAGCGGCGCCGGCGGTGCCCCCACCGAGTTCAACGTCAGCCTCCATGGCGACACCTATCATATAAAGGTCACCGGCAGCGGCCACAAGAGCCAGGCCAGGCGGCCCTTCTATGTGACGGTAGACGGCGTGCCTGAAGAGGTCGGTATCGAGGTGCTCGAAGCGCTTAACACCGGAGCGGGCGGCAATGGCGGCAACCACAATGCCCCCGGCCAGAGTCAGCGCCCGCGGGCCAGCCAGCCGGGACACCTGACCACCTCCATGCCGGCGACGGTAGTGGAGGTACTGGTCGAGGAAGGGGTCAGTGTCGAGGCCGGCGCACCGCTGCTGATCACCGAAGCGATGAAGATGGAGTCAGAGCTTCAAGCCCCCATCAGCGGCACCGTCAAGGCGGTACATGTGAAAAAAGGCGACCGGGTCAATCCCGACGAGGCGCTCATCGAAATCGAGTAACGCCGCAAGGCAGATACTTAACCGCAAAGACGCTAAAGCGCATAGTGTATAGCCTGAATGCACAAGCCAGCGCTCTTTAACGACCCTGCTGGGACAAAGGGTCTTGAGTTGTTCGCTCCACCCCCACGAGCAAATAGTTCTCTTTGCGTCTCTGCGCCTTTGCGGTGATCAATATTTTGGAGAAACCACAACATGCCGAAACTGGTACTGGGCTCCACCTCGCCCTTTCGTAAAGCGTTGCTGGAGAAGTTGCAGCTCGACTTCACCACCGACAAGCCCGAGATCGACGAAAGCCGCAAACCCGGCGAAACCCCGGCGCAACTGGTGGCGAGACTCGCCTGCGAAAAGGCACACGCTGTGGCCGAACGCCATCCGCAGAGTCTCATCATCGGCTCGGATCAGGTAGCGGTGAACGCAGAGGCGATCCTCGGCAAGCCCGGCACACACGAACAGGCGGTGGAGCAGCTGCGCAGCGCCTCAGGCCGGTGTGTCACCTTCCTCACCGGCCTCTGTCTCCACAACAGCGCCAGCGGTGCAGAGCAGGTCGTGGTCGAGCCGTTTCACGTCCACTTTCGGCCCCTCAACGAGACGCAGATCGACAACTACCTCCGCGCCGAGCAGCCCTACAACTGCGCCGGCAGCTTCAAATCCGAGGGACTGGGGATCGCCCTGTTCGAAAAACTCGAAGGTGATGACCCCAACAGCCTGATCGGCCTCCCCCTCATTCGGCTGATAGGCATGCTCGAGAAGGAGGGGGTGAGGGTGATCTGACTCAGCGAATAGTGCCGTGGCTCAAACCCGCCCTTTCGCTCAGGACGTTGGCCATCGAGGCGCCGATCCGATCGGCAATCCGCTTGAGCAGATCCGGCCTGGGGGTGTAGTCCTTCACCTTCTCCGCCTCAATCACCTCACGGGCGACGTGGTCGACATCGCCGATCGCATCGGCCAGCCCCAGATCGATACTCGCCTGACCACCCCAGAACTTGCCGGAGAAGAGTTCAGAATCATCCGCCAAACGCTCTCCCCTCCCCGCCTTGACCGCATCGATAAAGGCTTGGTGAATATCGTCCAAAACGCCGTGGATATGTGTCACATCCTCATCGCGCAGCGGCAGGAAGGGATCGAGCATCCCCTTGTTCTCGCCAGCGGTTAGTAGACGCCGCTCCACACCCACCTTATCGATGGCATCGACAAAGCCAAAGCCGTTCATCAACACACCGATGGAGCCGACAATACTGGAGGGGTTGACGTAGATATTATCCGCCGCCGAGGCGATGTAGTAGGCCCCGGAGGCGCCGATATCGACGATAACGGCGTGCAGCGGGATCTCGGGGTTGGCCTCTTTCAGGCGCATCACCTCGCGATAGACATAGTCCGACTGTACCGGGCTGCCGCCGGGGCTGTTGATGCGCAGCACCACCCCCTGTGTCCCTTCGCTCTCAAAGGCGTTGCGCAGCCCCTCGATGATGGCGTCGGCATTAGCCTCGCTCTCATCGGCGATCATACCGTTGATCTCTACCACCGCCGTATGCGGCCCGCCCTTCTTAGCCGCGCCACCCAACTCGCTCCCGCGCAGAGCGACGAAGAGCAGCAAAAAGAGGTAGGAGACAATCAACAGCTTGAAAAAGATATTCCAGCGCCGGGCCCGGCGCTGTTCGGCCAGCGAGGCAAAGCTGAGCCGGTTGAGCAGCTCACGCTCCCAGTTCTCGTTGTGTGTCCCTGATTCATTATCGGCCATATGCCCTACTCTCCTGTCAGTTGCTCATCGATCAGCGCTTAAGGACGCGCCGGCCTTCCACTCCCCTCGCCCTCCGGAAGAGGGTTGGGGAGAGAGGAGCCCATCAACCTGAAGCGCTAACCTATGTCAGTTACTAGTGGTCCATCGAGCCAGCCCTCCAGCTCGTGGATCGCGTCGATACAGTGCAGCGGCTTGTGCTGTAACAGACGCGCCTTCTCATGCACCCCATAGCTCACCGCAAGGGCGTGGGCGCGCGCATTGCCCGCCATCTGCATGTCATATTCGGTATCGCCGATCATGAGCGTCTCAGACGGCTCCGCTCCCAGCTCATCCATCAACTGCTCAAGCATCAGCGGATGGGGCTTGGAGAAGGTCTCATCGGAGCAGCGGGTCGCATGAAAATAGCCCCCAAGCCCGGTCTCAGTAAGTACCTTGTCCAACCCCTGGCGCCCCTTGCCGGTGGCCACCGCCAGCAGATAACCGGCTTCGGCCAGCCTCTCAAGCACCGCCTCTGCGCCGTCAAAGAGCTCGGCGCTGGTCGGGCAGGCGGTCAGAAAGTGGTAACGGTAACGATCGACCATCGCCCGATGCAGGCTACCGTCGCTGCCCGGATAGAGCCGACTGATCGCCTCGGCCAGGCCCAGGCCGATAATATTCTTCAAACTGTCGTCGTCCCGCGGCTCCAGCTCAAGATCGGTGATAGCGGCGCGCAGACAGGCGACGATCTGCGCCTCGGAGTCCATCAGGGTGCCGTCCCAGTCGAAGACCAGCAGTTTGAAAGCATCACTCATTCATCGGACTCCAATCTGGTCAAAAGCTCACTCAACTCCCCATCCAGCGGCGCCTCCACATGGATGGTGGTCTGCTCGGGCAAGGTAAAGCGCAGCGAGGCGGCATGCAAAAAGAGCCGGTTCAGCCCCAATCCG
>JBNJGC010000002.1:34746-44332 GCA_051747405.1 Pseudomonadota bacterium | reverse complement strand
CTGTAGTCCCGAGCAGGGGTACAACCGTTCAATGGCGGGCCGCATTGGTCCCCTCGCGACGATAAGCCGTGAACCCGGTCAGGCCCGGAAGGGAGCAGCCGCAGCGGTGGACTCGGGCGCCGGGGTGTGGCTGGTGCGGGCCGCCACCCTTATCTTCTATCTCCCCTTCGCTGTGGTACCCTCCATCAAGGTATACTGTGGATCTTTGACTGAGCGCGTGACGTTCTCCCGGCGCGGTCGGATTGGGTAATCAGAGAGGGTTGAGCAACGGCATGAGTTATCAGGTATTGGCGCGCAAGTGGCGCCCGCGCAACTTTCCGCAAATGGTGGGGCAGACCCATGTGCTGCGGGCGCTTATCAATGCGTTGGACAATGATCGTCTGCACCACGCCTTCCTCTTTACCGGCACCCGCGGCGTGGGCAAGACCACGGTGGCGCGCATTCTGGCCAAATCGATCAACTGCGAGCAAGGGATGAGCTCCACCCCCTGCGGCGAGTGCAGTGCCTGCCGGGAGATCGACGAGGGGCGCTTTGTCGACCTTATCGAGGTGGATGCCGCCTCGCGCACCAAGGTGGAGGATACCCGCGAGCTGCTGGAAAATGTGCAGTACGCCCCCACCCGTGGACGCTACAAGGTCTACCTCATCGACGAGGTGCACATGCTCTCCGGGCACAGTTTCAACGCGCTGCTCAAGACCTTAGAAGAGCCGCCCCCCCATGTGAAGTTTCTGCTCGCCACCACCGATCCGCAGCGGCTGCCGGTAACCATCCTCTCACGCTGTCTGCAGTTCAATCTTAAACGCTTGGGGCTGGAGCCGATTCGCGACTATTTGGCACAGATCCTGGAGCAGGAGGGGATCGTCGCCGAGTCGGCCGCGTTGCTGGAGTTGGCGCGGGCCGCCGACGGCTCGATGCGTGACGCCCTGAGTCTGCTGGATCAGGCTATCGCCTACGGTGGCGGTGAGGTGGCGTTGACGGCGGTGCGGGAGATGCTGGGCAGTATCGACCGCCACCGCGTTTTGCACCTTTTGCAGACCCTCGCCACGGGTGAGGCGGAGGCGGCGCTGGGTGCCGTGGCTGAGCTGGACGAGCAGTCGCCGGACTATGCCGGTGTGTTGGCGGAGCTCAACAGCCTGCTGCACCGATTGGCGCTGGCGCAGCAAGCGCCGGCGGCGCTGGACGATAGTTTTGGCGACCGGGAGGCGCTGCTGGAGCTGGCGCAGCAGCTGGCGCCGGAGCAGGTGCAGCTCTACTATCAAATCGGCGTCACCGGGCGGCGGGATCTGCCCTTGGCGCCCGATCCGCGCAGCGGTTTCGAGATGGTGCTGCTGCGAATGCTCGCCTTCCGCCCGGCCCCACGGAGCGGGGCTACGGCGGTCGGCGGACAGCGGCGCGCTGAGCCAGCCAGTGCGGCGAGCACAGCCTCTCCGCCCCCAGCCGCTGAAGCGTCCCAAACAGCCGAGCCCGCCGCAGCGGCGCCGGCGGATGCGGTGCAAGAGCCGGCTCCGGAACAGGCGGCGCCCCCAGCTGCTGAAGAGGCGGGGCCGTTGGCGGCCCCCACCCCACTGGATGGCCCCGGTGCCTGGGCGGAGTTGGTGGCCAAACTACCGCTGGCCGGTATGACCCGGCAGCTGGCAGAGCATACCGCCCTGCTCAGCCATACCGGCGAGAGGGTGGTGCTGGCCCTTGAGCCGGGGTTCGAGACACTGCTAAACCCGAAGTTTGAGCAGGGGTTGGCCCAGGCGCTACAGATGTACTACGAAAAGCCGATCAGCCTGACCATCCAGAGCGGTGAGACACCGAGCGAGGCGGCTACGCCCCGCCAGCAGCGCGAACAGCAGCAGCAGGCGCGGCAGCAGCAGGCGCAGCAGGCGATTGAGGCGGATCCGGAGCTGCAGTCGCTACTGGACCACTTCGATGGTCAGGTGGACCCCAACAGCGTTCGACCGAACGAGTAACGACCCCCTATCCTTGCTAGAATAGACCGGACCACCCGCCGCAGGGTGGTCCGAGAACTGAACACTATTACCGACAGAGGTGAGAGATGAAAGGCGGACTTGGTAATCTGATGAAGCAGGCGCAGAAGATGCAAGAGGAGATGCAGCGCGCCCAGGAGGAGTTGGCGAATATGGAGATCACCGGCCAGGCCGGCGGCGGTATGGTCAAGGTAGTGATGACCGGACGCCACGACCTCAAGCGTGTCAACATCGACGACAGCCTGATGTCTGATGACAAGGAGATGTTGGAAGATCTGGTCGCCGCGG
Source organism: Pseudomonadota bacterium (assembly GCA_051747405.1). Taxonomy (GTDB): domain Bacteria; phylum Pseudomonadota; class Gammaproteobacteria; order Thiohalomonadales; family Thiohalomonadaceae; genus JAPHTQ01. The sequence continues at coordinate 42,068 of JBNJGC010000002.1, read as the reverse complement.
CGGTGAACGACGCGGTGCGCCAACTGGAGCAGACCTCTCAGGAGCGCATGTCCGGTCTGACCGAAGGGATGAACCTGCCCGGCGGAATGAAGCTCCCCTTCTAAAACCGCCATGAGCACCCCTGTGATCAACCGCCTCATTGAGGCGTTACGCTGCCTGCCGGGCGTCGGGCCACGCTCGGCACAGCGCATGGCCTACCATCTACTCGAGCGAGACCGCAACGGGGCACTGAGTCTGGCCCAGGCGCTGCGTGAGGCGATGGAGCGGGTGGGGCACTGCAGCCGCTGTCGCACCTTTAGTGAAGAGCCCCTGTGCCCGATCTGCAGCAACCCCCGCAGAGAGCAGGGGACACTCTGCATTGTCGAATCCCCGGCAGACGTGGAGGCGCTGGAGCAGTCGACCGACTATCGCGGACGCTACTTCGTGCTCATGGGCCATCTCTCGCCGCTCGACGGTGTCGGCCCGGAGGATATTGGCCTTGATCTGTTGGCCGAGCAGTTGGACAGCGGCGAGGTGGAGGAGGTTATCCTCGCCAACAACCCCACCGTCGAGGGGGAGGCTACCGCCCACTATATTGGTGAGATGGTTCGTGGGCGAGAGATTCGTATCACCCGCATCGCCCACGGTGTACCGCTGGGGGGGGAGCTGGGCTATGTGGATGGCGGGACACTCTCCCACGCCTTCAACGGGCGTCGTGAGATCTGAGCGCCTATGAGTTGACGATGCGGCTCAGGGTGTGGGAGACCTGCGCCACCAAATGTTTAAAGTGGCGGTAGCTCTCGGCATCGAGCTTACAGGCCTCGGTGTGGCGGTCGGCATAGAACATCCCTATCGGTTTGCTGCGCACGAACAGCGACATAACGAAGAAGCTGTCGATACGGATCTGTTTGTGAAACTGGATCGGGATGAGGGGGAAGAATTTGCCCCGGTTGTCGTCGTTCAGCCACAACGACTGGGGCTTCTCCATCAGCCGCATGAACAGGTTGTGGGAGGCCAGGTCCACAGCGAAGCGGCTGAACAGCGGGTCGTTCTCGCTGCCGACGATGCTGCGCGCCTTGAGCTGCTCCTTGTCCGGAGTGAGCATGGCGAAGACCACCCGGTTGAGTCCCAGCCCCTCGTGCAACCCCTCCAGCGCCAACTCCAGGGCACGTCTCAGCGGCGCCCCGTCGGGCAACTCCGCCAACTCCTTTAATACCCTGAGCAGTACCTGGCGCTGTGGGGCCAGGCAGAACTCGCTGAGTTCCTGCTCCTGTTCCCGCTCCGCGTCAGCCTGACGCTCCTCCCGCTCCAGCGGCACCGGGTGGAGCAGGGCGCAGGCGGCATCAGCCACCGCGAAGTGGCCCGAGGCGCGGGCCGCCTCCACGGCGTTCTGGTGGACCAGCGTGGCGGTGCTGGCAATGTCGACCAAGAGAAAGTCGCAGAGCTGTTCGAGCAGCTCCAACATGGCGCGGTGGTACCAGCCGTGCTCGGCCTCGGTCGCCAGCTGCGCCGCCAGCATGACGTTGAGCACCCGACTGTGCTGCGCGTTCTCACTGTGCAGGCTGTCGCGCAGGAGGCTGGGGAGGCGCCAGAGCCGGGCCAGCTCCAGCGTCAGCTGATCGATACTGAAGCCGAATACCACATACTCGGCCTCATCCGCCGCCATCTGCTTTTCGTGCATCAGCTCCTGTACCCGCTCCAGCTCCTCCGGGGCGTGTACCGTCAGCAGCATCTGGCCGACGTTGTGCAGCAGGGTCGCCATGTAGAGCTCATCGGCGACCGTGTCCCGCTGCCGGTAGGCCCAGTCGCGGGCCTGCCAGGCGGCGTGAAAGCTGCGGTTGAGTTGGCGGAGAAGGGGGGGGCGTCGTGTCGGCTCAAGAGACTCTAGCGGGGCAACCCCCTCCGGCAGCTGCTGCACATGGCTCAGCCCCAGCATCATCAAGCCGTGGCGGACGGTGCTGATCTCTGAGCGTAGGTGTTTGTGGCGAAGGTTGTTGATGTAGCGCATCAGCCGCAGGGTGAGTCCCGGATCGGCCTCGATCACCGCAACCATCTGGTCCAGATCGCCGTCTTCCTGTGCCCCCAGTTGCCGCAGACGTTCGATGTTGACCTCCAGCGCAGGGAGGCTGTGGTTGTCGAGCCGCTTTACCCAGCTGGCCAGAGCTTCGTTCATGGCGTATCCCAATAGGCATTGGCGGGGCATATAGTGCCCTGCCGGCAGAACGATTTTGCCGCGTTCGCGTAGTGACTGCAAACCAGGCCCCCGGTCGAGGAGGATGAGCGCAGACTCGCGCCACGCCCGCTGACGGCAGGTACCACCTCCCGATTATCGCTCAAGGGCTTACACCAGCGATGACAAAGTATGCTGTTGCCCTGGCGGTTGGCGTTGAGGTGGGCATTATGGCGGGAGTTGGAGTAGAATGCCTTGGGTGCGCGCTGGTGAGTATGTGCGGGCCTCCTGGGATGGCCTCAGGTAACCATGACAGCAAGGGGGATGAGTCTCTTATGATGGTGTTAATCGGCTGGCTGGTGGCGCTGGCTTGCCTCTTCGGTGCCTATGTGGCGATCGGCGGGCATGTGCAGGTCCTGATCCAGCCAAGCAAGTTCATCATGATTTTCGGTGGCGCTCTAGGGGCGGCCATCGCTGCGAGCAATCCCCACGGCTTCAAGCATCTAATGGCGGGTGTGGTCAGCTGTTTTCGCGGCAGCCAGTACAACAAGAAGTTCTATATGGAGCTGCTGGCGCTGCTCTATGAGCTGATGGCCAAGGGGCGCAAGGAGGGGCTGATGGCGCTGGAGGCGGATATTGAGGAGCCCGAGAGCAGCCCGGTATTCAGCAAATACCCGACCATTCAGAAAAAGCAGCATGTGATGGAGTTCATCATCGACTACCTGCGCCTGATGGTCGGTGGCAACCTCAATCCACTGGAGATCGAGAGCTTGATGGACAGTGAGATCGAAACCCACAATCAGGAAGAGGTGCACGTCTCTCACCAGATGGCCAAGATGGCCGACTCCCTGCCGGCGTTCGGTATCGTCGCCGCGGTGATGGGGGTGGTCATCACCATGGGCTCACTACACCTCCCCCCGGAGGAGCTGGGCAAGCTCATCGCCAAGGCGCTGGTCGGTGCTTTCCTGGGTATTTTGCTCTCCTACGCCTTCATCGCCCCGCTGGCCGCCGTGCTTGAGAGCAAGGCGGCCGAGTCGACCAAGGCGCTGCAGACGGTGAAGGTGGTACTGCTGGCCTCCATTAACGGTTTTGCCCCGCAGGTCTGTATCGAGTTCGGGCGTAAGGTGCTCTTCTCCAATGAGCGTCCCGGCTTTCTGGAGCTGGAGGAGGACATCAAGGCACGCAAGGGCGGCTGATGTCGCTTTGGCTCTGATGGCGCACCGAGGTCTCTATGCCTGTTGATGAGAAAAAGCAGCCGATAGTCATCAAGCGCATTCGCAAGGTGGCGGGAGGCCACCATGGCGGTGCCTGGAAGATCGCCTACGCCGACTTCGTCACCGCGATGATGGCCTTCTTCCTGCTGATGTGGCTGCTGGGCTCCACCTCCAGTGAGGATCGGGCGGCGATCGCCGACTATTTTCAGAACCCCAGTGCGGTACAGGGGCCCGGCGGGGCCAGCACCAGCATGATCAAGCTGGGGGGAGCGTTGGAGGTGCCGCGCGGCAGTGGCGAACCGATGCACCAGCCGGCTGCTGAGGAGCTGGCGCAACAGATGCAGGAGGCGGCGCGGCTGGATGAGTTGATGCAGCGGATCAAGGAGCAGATCGAAAACACCCCGGCCCTGGCGGAGTTCAAGGAGCAGCTACTGCTGGATATCACCAGTGAGGGGCTGCGTATCCAGATCGTCGATCGCGAAGGCCGCCCGATGTTCGATCGCGGCAGTGCCGTGCTCAAGGACTACACCGCCGAGATCCTCTACGAGCTGAGCCGTACCGTCGGCGATGTACCTAACCATATCAGTATCACCGGCCATACCGACGCCACCGCGTTTAGCGGTCGGCGCCCCGACTACACCAACTGGGAGCTCTCCGCGGATCGGGCCAATGCCGCCCGCCGGGCCATGAGTCGTGGCGGGCTTGGCCAGGATAAGTTCGGTCGGGTAGTGGGGCTGGCCTCATCGGTACCCTTCGACAAGGAGAACCCCGCTGCGGCGGTGAATCGACGGATCAGCATCGTCGTGCTCAACCGGGCCACCGAGCAGGCTATCGGTCTGGTGGACGAACCGACCCCGGACGAGCCCCCCGATATCGTCCCCAATGCGCCCGCTCCCCCCGATATCGCCCCGTCGCTGCCGCAGCCTTCTCAGCAGCAGGCGCCCTCGCCAGCGCCCGATGATGAGGCGCTGGAGGATGCCCTCTCCCGCGCGCTCGAGGCGCCGGAATAGCCCTCAGGGGTGGGATTCGAACGCCGCCAGCTGTTCCACGATGCGGTGGTAACTGGCCAGGCGGCGAGGCTCAATCGCCCCCCGATCCACCGCCTCGCGCAGCGCGCAGCCGGGCTCCTGCCGGTGGCGGCAGTCTCTGAACTTGCAGCGGCCCAGATAGGGGCGGAACTCGCGAAACCCCTCCAGCAGGCTCGCAGGCTCCATCGGCCAGAGGCGGAACTCCCGCACGCCGGGAGAGTCGATGAGCGCGCCACCCTCGGGCAGGTGGTAGAGGCGGGCGGTGCTGGTGGTGTGCTGCCCCAGTCCGCTATGTTGTGAGAGCTCGCCCACGTCGGCCTGCTGCTCTGCCAGCAGGGCGTTGACCAGAGAGGATTTGCCTACCCCCGACTGACCGACAAAGACGCTGATCTTGCCTGTAAGCCGGGTATGCAGCGCATCCAGGCCGTGACTGTCGCGGGTGCTGGCGCTCAAGTGCGGGTAGCCGATCCGGCGGTAGCTCTCCAGCAGCGCCTCGACCCCGCGCCGGTTCTCTTCCGCTACCAGGTCGAACTTGTTGAAGACCAGCACAGGCTCGATGCCGGTCAACTCGGCGGCGGCCAGGTATTGATCGATAAGCTCGGGACTGTAGCGCGGTGCGGGGGCGGCCACTACCAGGATCTGGTCGATATTGGCGGCCACCGGTCGGGGCACGCCCAACGCGTCGGGACGCGCCAGCTCGCTACGCCGCGGCAGCAGAGCGGTTACTACACCCCCTTCGCCACCGGACTGCCATACCACCCGATCCCCCACCACCAGCGGCGGCAGGTTTTGCCGCAGCTGGCAGCGCAGCGTACGCCCCTGCTGCTCCTCGACCTCGACACTGGCGCCAAAGTTGGCGATCACCAACCCCGCGCGCTCCTCACCGGTCGGGGTGTCTGTGGTCTCTATCTGTTTGCGCTCCAGGCGTCGGCGCCGCTCCTGTTGGATCTTCTCGATGCGCCACTTTTGTCGGCGGGTGAGCTTACGTTTTGTCATGCAGCGCTTTGGTCAGGGATCGAATATTGGAGGGGGTGTCTCATCGCTCAAGGGCATCGATGCGGGCGGCACAGATAAAGTCGTTGAGCGAAAGCCCGCCCACGGCGTGGGTGGTGTAGCGAACCAGGCAGCGGTTGTAGCCCACCTCCAGATCGGGGTGGTGGTCCTGCTGGTTGGCGATCCAGGCCACGGCGTTGACAAAGGCGATGGTCTGATAGAAATCCTTGAAACGGAACTCGCGCTCAATACGCTGGCCGTCGCCGCCCTGCGACCACTGGCTAACCTGGGCCAGTCGCTGTGGGATCTCAGAGGTGCTCAGTGCCGTGAGCCCCTCTCCGGGAGTGGTGCAGTGCTGTTGCTGTAGTGTCTCCATCGACCGCTACTGCTCGAATTTGTAGTAGGTGGCGTTGAGGTAGTCGGCCACGGCCTTAACCTCGTCATCAAACCAGCTCAGGCCGAGGTTGTTCTTGCAGCGGTTGACCTGGGCGTGGAGAGCCTTGCGGTCGTTCACCCGCCGATCGGCGCGGGTATAGATCGCGGCGCCGTTGTTATCGAAGCGTGAGGCGTGGCAGGAGATGCAGTTCTCCTGGTGCAGGGAACGCCCGAGCTCGACATCGGCCAGCGCAGGGGCGCAGAGCAGGGTGGTGGCGATCAGGGACAGTATCGGTCTGTGCATTCTCATCATTCGTCTCCTTGGCAAAAACTTCAGCTTGTCTGCAGTCTAGACGAAAGGTGGGCGATGCGCACGAGTGCAGGCGGATGGCTGTCGTGAAAGGCGGAGTAGAGCGGGTCGGGTGTGAGGCTGCTGGCATTCTCCTTATAGAGCTTGACCAGAGCGGTAACCAGATCCTGGGCCCGCGCATGCTCTGCGGCGAAGGCGTCCGCCTCGAACTCGTGCTTGCGGCTCGACAGCGCCATCAGCGGTTGAATAAAGAAGGTGAAAGCCGGGGTGATCAGCAAAAACAGCACCAGCGCTGCGTGGACCGAAGGGGTCTCCATCCCGAGTGCGCTGAAGAACCACGGCTGCTGGATCAGCCATCCGAGCAGGGCGAGACCGCCCAGACTCATCACCATCATCAGCAGCAGACGCTTGCGGATGTGCTTGCGCCGAAAGTGGCCCAACTCATGGGCCAGCACCGCCTCGATCTCGGCACCGTTGAGGCTCTCGAGCAGGGTATCGAAGAAGACGATACGCTTGTTGTTGCCCATACCCGAGAAGTAGGCGTTGCCGTGGCTGGAGCGGCGCGAGCCATCCATGACGAAGATACCGTTGGAGGTGAAGCCACAGCGCCGGAGCAGGTTGTCGATGCGCTGTCGCAGCTGGCGGTCCTCAAGCGGGGTGAAGGTGTTGAACAGCGGTGCGATGATGGCCGGGTAGGCCCAGAGCATAAATAGGGTAAAAGCGCTCCAGACCAGCCAGACATAGAGCCACCACCACTGCCCGGCGCTGTGCATCAGCCATAGCACCAGCGCTGCGAGCGGTGCGCCCAAGAGCAACAGTAGCAGCCCCTGTTTGAGCATATCGCTGAAGTAGAGTACCGGGGTGGTCCGGTTGAAACCGAAGCGCTGTTCGATACGAAAGGTGCGGTAGAGGTTGAAGGGGAGATCGAGCAGGGTGGTGAGCAGGACGATGCTGAGGATAAAGCCGGTGCCTGTGGCGACCGGGTTGAGGTCAAAGCCGCGCCACAGGCTGTCCAACCACTGCAGGCCGCCCCCCAGGGTGAAACCGAGCAGTACCGCCGCCCCATAGATGAGTTCGATGCGTGTCAGCTTGGATTTGCTCAGGGTGTAGTCGGCGGCGCGCTGGTGTGCCTTGAGGGCGATGCGCGGGGCGAAAGCGGGCGGAACTCTGCCGCGGTGGACGCTCACATGGTGCATCTGGCGATGCAGCAGCCACAGCTCGACGGTGGTGGAGAGCAGCAGCATGCCGAGGAA
>JBNJGC010000002.1:5907-34646 GCA_051747405.1 Pseudomonadota bacterium | reverse complement strand
GGAGCTGGCAGGAGGAGCAGAGCGTTATGAGTAAGCACCCGGATAACCTCGTCTGGATCGATCTGGAGATGACCGGGCTCGACCCGGAGCGGGACCGTATTATCGAGATCGCCACCATCGTCACCGATGCCGAGTTGAACACCCTGGCCGAAGGGCCGGTGTTGGCGGTGCATCAGAGTGATGCGGTAATGCAGGGGATGGATGAGTGGAATCGTAGCCACCACGGCGCCTCGGGGCTGTGGCAGCGGGTCAGCGACAGCACACTGAATGAGAGCCAGGCGGAGGCCGAGACACTGGCATTTATCAGTCGTTATGTGGATGCCCGCCAATCCCCCATCTGCGGCAACAGTATCTGCCAGGATCGGCGCTTTCTCGCCCGCCACATGCCCAAGCTGGAGGCCTTTTTCCACTACCGCAACCTGGACGTCAGCACCCTCAAGGAGCTGGCGCGCCGCTGGCATCCGGCGGTCTACGAGGGCTTCAAAAAGGCCAATACCCACCTGGCGCTGGACGATATACGCGAATCGATCGCAGAGCTGCGCCACTACCGCCAGCAGCTGCTTGTCTCGCGCTAGCGGGGAGGGCATCGCAGAGGCGGGGCTTAGAGCCGGGCTGGCAGCAGCGGTTTATCGGCGTGCTGGTATGCATCAACCACCAGTAAACAGCCCTGGCGCTACGCCGGTTTTTTGGCGCCGCCGGCGCCAAATTGTTGTTCGCGCTCCCGAAGAGCGTGCTATCATGCGTTAAGTGCATGAATTGAAAAAAGAAAAAGCAAGATTCTTCTTCTGGCATGCAGCTTGCTTTATTTCACTCGACCCGAATAGAGGATGGTAACCATGGCTGAGAGCGAAGATCTGGATCTGGACACCAAGCCGGCATCCAACAAAAAAACGATCATCATCATGGCCATCGTCGGCGTACTGCTGATCGGGGCCAGCGTCGGCTTGACCGTTTGGCTGGTCAGCGACAAGGGCGAGGGGAGTGACGAGGATGCCGAAGAGACGGTGAAACAGGCCCATTACATGCCGCTCGACACATTGCTGGTCAACTTCGCCGACAGCAGTCGTGCACGCTACCTTCAGGTGGATGTTCAACTGATGGCCCACGACAAGGCGGTGCTGCAGGAGGTGGAGGCGCATATGCCGGTGATCCGCAACGACATTCTGGTGTTGATGGGGGGCTACGGCTATGAGCAGGTGAGCAGCCGCGAGGGCAAGGAGCAGTTGCGCCAGGAGGTGCTGGCTACCGTCAATACCATCCTCAAGCAGCAGGCCGGCTTGGAGGGCGAGGGTGTTCAGGCGGTCTATTTTACCAACTTTGTGATGCAGTAAACCGTTATGTCAGGTGCCGATCTACTCTCCCAGGATGAAATCGACGCGCTCCTTCACGGCGTAAGTGATGGCGATGTCGAGACCGAGACCGACGAGGGCGTTGAGCCGGGCGAGGCGCGCAGTTACGACTTTGCCAGCGAGGACCGCATCGTCCGCGGGCGCATGCCCACGCTGGAGATGATCAACGATCGCTTCTCCCGCTCCTTTCGTATCAGCCTGTTCAACATGCTCCGCCGCTCGGCGGAGCTGTCGGTCGGCGGTGTGGATATGCTCAAGTTCTCCGAGTACATCCATACCCTCTATGTCCCCACCAGCCTGAACATGATGAAGATCAAGCCGCTGCGCGGTACGGCGCTGCTGGTGTTCGATCCCAAGCTGGTCTACATCCTGGTGGACAATTTCTTCGGCGGTGATGGCCGCTTCCACGCCAAGATTGAGGGGCGGGAATTCACCGCCACCGAGCAGCGGGTGATCCAGATCCTGATGGAGCTGGCCTTCAAGGATCTGCGCGAGGCGTGGGCGCCGGTGATGCCGGTGGAGTTCGAGTACATCAACCGCGAGGTCAACCCCCAGTTTGCCAACATCGTCAGCCCCACCGAGGTGGTGGTGGTCTCCAAGATCCATGTGGAGCTCGAAGGCGGCGGTGGGGATATCCACGTGACCATGCCCTACTCGATGCTTGAGCCGATCCGCGACATTCTCGATGCCGGGGTGCAGAGTGACCGCACCGATGTGGACGACCGCTGGATCAGCGCCATGCGTGAAGAGGTGAAAAACGCCGAGGTGGAGCTGAGCAGTACCCTGACAGAGACGCAGCTGAGTCTGCAGGAGGTGATGCGGATGAAGCCGGGCGACATTATTCCCATCGACATGCCCGATCTGGTGACCCTGCGCGCCGAGGGTATCCCGGTCTTTCGCGGTCATCTGGGCGTCTCCAACGACCAGGTGGCGATAAAAATTGTCAAGCAGGCAGAGCGGTTCCTGGTGGGCCGCTAGAGGAGTACACAGATGAACGACGAAACCAATCAGGAGAGCCCGGACCAGCAGGCGATGGCCGACGAGTGGGCCGCCGCCATGGCCGAGCAGGATACGCCCGAGGGCGCTGACGAGCAGGAGAAGGAGACCGCCTCGCAGCAGGAGCGTGAGGATGTGCAGCGCGCCACCATGCAGGAGTTGCAGGACGATGCCGACGGACCGGGCTCCGAGGATGTCAACATGGATGTCATCCTGGATATCCCGGTCACCATCGCACTGGAGATCGGGCGCACCCGGATCAATATCCGTAACCTGCTCCAGCTCAACCAGGGCTCGGTGGTTGAACTCGACCGTCTGGCCGGTGAGCCGCTGGATGTGATGGTCAACGGCACACTGATCGCCCACGGCGAGGTGGTGGTGGTGAATGAAAAGTACGGCATTCGCCTGACCGACGTTATCAGCCCCGCCGAGCGGGTGAAGAAGCTCAAGTAGCGGCCCATGCGAATCCTGGCCTTGGTTATGATGAGCGCTTACCTGCCGGCGGTCCTGGCAGCGGCCCCCGAGTCGGAGGGCGAGGCGCGTGTGGGGCAGTTGAGTCAGCCGGTAGGGGCGGGCGAGGTGCTGCAGGTGTTCCTCGCACTGGTGGCGGTGTTACTGCTGATCGGTGTTGCCGCCTGGCTCCTGCGGCGCTTCTCCGGTGGCAGCTTCAGTCGTAACGGTCCACTGCGGCTGCTCGCCTCGGTCTCGGTGGGGCAGCGCGAGCGACTGGTACTGGTACAGGCCGGCGAGACGCAGCTGCTGCTTGGGGTGGCCCAGGGGAGTATCCGTACCTTGCATGTCTTCGATAAGCCGGTGGTGGTCAACGGTGATCCGCCACCGGGCGGCGAGCGCTTTGCCGAGCGCTTGGCGCAAGTGCTCAACCGCTCTTCGGGGGGAGAGAAATGAGACGCCTTGTGCTTTTGTTGGGCCTTTTCCTGCTACCCTTGGGCGCACTCGCCCAGCCGGGGCTTGAGGCGTTGACCGTCACCACCGATGCCGACGGGGGACAGAGCTATAGCCTGACCTTGCAGCTGCTGATCCTGATGACGGTGCTCACCTTCATCCCCGCGGCGGTGATGATGATGACCTCCTTTACCCGGATCATTATCGTGTTGGCGATCCTGCGCCAGGCTATCGGTCTGATGCAGGCCCCGTCGGGGCAGGTGTTGGTAGGGCTGTCGCTGTTTCTCACCTTTTTCATCATGGCCCCGGTGTTCGATCGCATCAATGCCGAGGCGATTCAGCCCTATTTCAGTGAACAGATGGAGATGAATGAGGCACTGCAGGCTGCCTCCAAACCACTGCATCAGTTTATGATGAATCAGGTGCGGGAGCCGGATATCGCCCTGTTTGCCGGTCTGTCCGGACGCGAAGAGGGCTTCGAGACCCCCGAGGATGTGCCGCTGTCGGTGCTGGTGCCGGCCTTCGTTACCAGTGAGTTGAAAACGGCGTTTCAGATCGGCTTCCTGCTGTTCATTCCGTTTCTGGTGATCGATCTGGTGGTGGCCAGTGTGCTGATGTCGATGGGGATGATGATGCTCTCGCCGATGATTATCTCCCTGCCATTCAAGATCATGCTGTTTGTGTTGGTGGACGGCTGGTCGCTGGTAATGAGTACCCTTGCCGCCAGCTTCTATGTGACGCAGTAGGGAGGAGGATAGCGTGACACCCGAAGCCGTCATGACCGTGTTTCAGCAGACCCTGCAGCTGTTGGTGGTGCTGGTGATGATCGTGCTGCTGCCGGCGCTGTTTGTGGGTCTGCTGGTGGCGATGTTCCAGGCCGCCACGCAGATCAATGAGATGACCCTCAGCTTTATCCCCAAGCTGCTGGTGACGCTTGGGGTGTTGATGCTGGCGGGGCACTGGATGTTGCAGGCGTTGCTGGAGTTTACCCGCCGTATCTTCGATAACATTCCGATGTTGATAGGTTGAGTATGTCGAGCGCGCCGCAGAGAGTGACTCGAAACCGCTTGTCGGAGGCGCCATGACGCTGGGCATGGCGGAGATCACCGGCTGGTTGGGCGGCTTTCTCTGGCCCTTCTTTCGGATCGGCGCCATGTTCATGCTGGCCCCGGTGATCGGTTCGACCAATGTGCCGATGCGGGTGCGGCTGATGCTGGCGCTGGCGGTAACGGTGGTGGTCTACCCCAGCCTGCCCCAAGTGCCGGCGGTGACCCCCTTCTCCTGGCCGGCGTTGGGGATCATCTTCCAGCAGCTGCTGACCGGATTGGCACTGGGGTTTGCCCTGCTGCTGGTGTTCGGGGCGGTGGTCACCGGCGGGCAGATCATCGCCATGCAGATGGGGCTTGGCTTTGCCACTATGGTGGATCCGCAGAACGGCACTCAGGTACCGGTGCTCAGTCAGCTCTATACCCTGATGACCACACTGCTGTTTCTCTCCATGGATGCGCACCTGGTGATGATCCAGCTGCTGGCGGAGAGCTTTCGCGTACTGCCTATCGCCGAGGTGGGGATGGATCGCGACGCCTTCCACGCTCTGGCAGGTTGGGGCACCAACCTCTTCGCCGGGGCGCTGTGGTTGGCGCTGCCGGCGGTGGCCTCGCTGCTGTTGGTCAACACCGCTTTCGGCGTTATGGCGCGTGCGGCACCACAGCTGAATATCTTCGCCATCGGTTTCCCCTTTGCCATGATAATGGGGTTTGTGGTGATCCTCTTCTCTCTGCCCAATCTGCTGCCGCAGTTCAGCCACCTGTTGGAGCAGGGGTTCGGCTTGTTCGAGTCGCTGCTCGGCGGAGGGGGTAACTGATGGCGGAGAATCAGGACGGTCAGGAGCGTTCGGAAGAGGCGACCCCCAAACGCCGGCGTGAGGCGCTGGAGAAGGGACAGGCGGCGCGCTCGCGGGAGCTGATCACCGTCTCCATGCTGCTGGCGGCGGCCACCGCCTTTTTGACCATAGGGGAGGGGTTGCTCGCGGGGATGCGACAGATAATGCGGGAGGGGTTTACGCTCTCGCGAAGCGATGTCTTCGACAAGTCGGCCATGGCGACCACCCTGGCGGATACGGTCGGTGCCGCCTTCACGCTCTTTGCCCCGTTCTTCCTGATTATGGTCATCACCGCCCTGGCCTCGGCGGTGGCGCTGGGAGGGTGGACCTTCTCGTCCAAGGCGATGGCCTTCAAGTGGGAGAAGCTCGACCCGATCAAGGGTCTGAAGCGGGTATTCGCCTGGCGCGGTGTGATGGAGATGCTCAAGGGGTTGGCCAAGTTCGCCCTCATCGTGGTGGTGGCGCTGAGTATTCTTGATCTCCAGGGGGATCAATTCCTGGGGCTGGGGCGGGAGCCGCTGGAGTCTGCCCTGGGCCATGCGGGCAAGCTACTGGCGTGGGGGCTACTGTTTCTCAGCTCGGTGCTGCTGATTGTGGCGGCCATCGATGTGCCGTTTCAGGTGTGGGATCATCAACGTCAGCTGAAGATGACCAAGCAGGAGGTCAAGGACGAGCACAAGCAGACTGAGGGTAGCCCCGAGACCAAGGGGCGGCAGCGCCAGCTACAGATGGAGATGTCGCAACGGCGCATGATGGAGGAGGTGCCCAAGGCCGATGTAGTGGTCACCAACCCGACCCACTACGCGGTAGCGCTGCGCTACACCTCTACCGAGATGAGCGCTCCGGTGCTGGTGGCCAAGGGTTCGGACCTGGTCGCCAGCCGGATACGCGGATTGGCCGCCGAGCATGAGGTGCCGATCCTCTCGGCACCGCCACTGGCGCGGGCGCTCTACTTTAGCACCGACCTGGGTGAGCCGATCCCCGAGGGGCTCTATCGGGCCGTGGCCCAGGTGCTGGCCTACGTCTACCAGCTCAAGCGTAACCCGAGCTATCGCCCTGAGGATATGTCGCCGCTGGACGACCTGCCCATCCCCGACGATTTGCGTCGCGATGGCAATGATGAGAACAACCAAGGTAATGAGTGATGGCTGAAGGGAACCGTCTGACAAAGACGATTATCGATATGACCCGCACCGGGCTGGGTGCGCCACTGATGGTGGTGGTGCTGCTGGCGATGGTGGTACTGCCGTTGCCGCCTTTTTTACTGGATATCTTCTTCACCTTCAATATCACCCTGTCGCTGATTATCCTTCTGGTGACGGTCTACGCCCTCCGACCGATGGACTTTGCCGTCTTTCCCACCATCCTGCTGGTGGCGACGCTGTTGCGCTTGGCGCTCAACGTCGCCTCCACACGGGTGGTGCTGCTGGAGGGTCATACCGGCACCGGCGCGGCGGGGCAGGTGATCGAGTCCTTCGGCGAGTTTGTGGTCGGGGGGAACTATGCGGTGGGCCTGGTGGTGTTCATCATCCTGGTGATCATCAACTTTGTGGTGGTGACCAAAGGCGCCGGTCGGATCTCGGAGGTGACCGCGCGTTTCACCCTCGATGCGATGCCGGGCAAACAGATGGCCATCGACGCGGACCTCAACGCCGGTCTCATCGACCAGGAGCAGGCACGCGCACGCCGCGAAGAGGTCGCCTCCGAGGCGGATTTCTACGGCTCCATGGACGGTGCCAGCAAATTCGTCCGCGGTGATGCCATCGCCGGGATCCTGATCACCTTGATCAACGTCATCGGCGGGCTTGCCATCGGTGTGGCCCAGCACGGTATGCCGTTTTCCGATGCCGCTCAGGTCTACACCTTGCTGACCATTGGTGATGGTCTGGTGGCCCAGATCCCCTCGCTGGTGCTCTCCACCGCGGCGGGGATTATCGTCACCCGCGCCACCTCTTCGGAGAACATGAGCGATCAGATGGTCGGTCAGCTGCTCAGCAATCCGAAGGTGCTCGGCGTGACCGCCGCGGTGCTAGGCCTGCTGGGCCTGATCCCGGGGATGCCCAACTTCCCGTTCCTGCTGCTCGCCTCCGCCACCGGCGGGGCCGCCTGGTGGCGCATACGCCAGCAGCGCCAAGCGCAAGAGCACCAGCAAGAGGCGCAGGTGGAGCAGGAGCAGCGGGAGCAGGAGCCCAGTGGCGAACTCAAGGAGTTGACCTGGGACGATGTACCGATGGTCGACCCGGTGGGTTTGGAGGTGGGCTATCGCCTGATCCCGCTGGTGGACAAGTCCCAGGGCGGTGAGCTGATGGCGCGGATCAAGGGGGTACGGCGCAAGCTCTCCCAGGAGCTGGGCTTTCTTATCCCGCCGGTGCATATCCGCGATAACCTCGATCTCTCCCCCAGCGCCTACCGCATCAGTCTGATGGGGGTGACCGTGGGGGAGGCGGAGATCTACCCGGAGCGGGAGATGGCGATCAATCCGGGCCAGGTGTTCGGTACGCTCGATGGGGTGAAATCCCGCGATCCCGCTTTTGGCCTGGAGGCGGTCTGGATCGAGCCTTCACAGCGGGAGAATGCCCAGGGGCTGGGATACACCGTGGTCGACCCCAATACGGTGGTGGCGACCCACCTGAGCCAGATCCTGCAGAACCACGCCCATGAGTTGCTGGGGCACGAGGAGGTGCAGAAGCTCCTCGAACAGCTGGCCAAGAGTGCCCCCAAACTGGTGGAGGATCTGGTACCCAACACCCTACCACTGGGCACCGTGGTGAAGGTATTGCAGAACCTGCTCGCGGAGGGGATCCCCATCCGTGATATGCGCACGATCGCCGAAACTTTGGCGGAGAGCGCCAGCCGGGTTCAGGATGCCGGGAATTTGACAGCGCTGGCACGGGTGGGGCTCGGTCGCATGATTGTCCAGAAAATCAATGGCTTAAAGGATGAGCTCGAAGTTATTACGCTCTCCCCAGAGTTGGAACAGATATTGCTCAGTAGTATACAAGCCTCCGAGGAGGGGGGCGCAGGTATCGAACCGATGCTGGCCGAGCGCCTGCATCAGGGGCTGAGCGATAGTGCGCAAAACATGGAGATGGCCGGAAAACCGCCGGTGCTACTGGTGGCCCCGCCTATCCGTGAATTGCTGGCGCGCTTTGTCAAACACTCGATATCGGCGCTGCATGTCCTCTCGTATAACGAGATACCGGACGACAAGCAGCTGAAGATCGTAGCAACCGTAGGTAACCAGGCGAATTAATCTTCCCGCCTGGTGCCACCAGGCTGGCCGAGCTAACGAGGGCTGGAAGAATGAAGATTAAACGCTATTTTGCAACCGATATGCGCCAGGCTATTCAGATGGTGCGCGAAGCCCAGGGGCCCGATGCGGTGATCCTCTCCAACCGCCGGGTCGATGGCGGTGTAGAGATCGTGGCAGCGGTCGATTACGACGAGTCGGTGGTGGCACAGATGGCTCAGGAGAGCCCCGTCCAGCGGGCCGAGGCCAAGCCGTCACCCTCTGCGCAAGAGACGCCGGCGCAGCGCTTTGCCTCCACCGCCGAGGCGGTGGCCGAACGCGCCCGCCCCACACAAACGGCACCGACGCCAAAAAACGAACCGGCGCCGACAGCCGAACCGGAGCGCGCCCCGCGTACAGAGGCGGCAGCCAAGATCGAGTGGTCCCAGGAGCCGACCCTGGTGGCGATGCGCGAGGAGATCCAGATGCTTCGCGGCATGCTCGAAAGCCAGCTCAACGGTCTGGCCTGGAACAACATGAAGCAGCAGAACCCGCAGCGGACCAAGCTGCTCGAGCGCTTGCTGCAGATGGGGCTGCATCCGGCGCTGTGCCGGACCATCGCCGACAATATCCACTACCAAAAGGATATGAACCAGAACTGGCGCCAGGCGCTCAAACTGCTCGCCGGCCAGCTGCCGGTGACCCACGACGATATTCTCAACCACGGCGGCCTGGTTGCCCTGGTCGGGCCGACCGGCGCGGGCAAGACCACCTCCGTGGCCAAGCTGGCCGCCCGCTATACCCTGCGCCACGGTCCCGGGCGGGTCGCCCTGGTCACCACCGACAGCTACCGCATCGGTGCCCATCACCAACTCCGCAGCTACGGACAGATCCTCGGCGCACCGGTCCATGTGGCTCGTGATGGGGAGCAGTTGCGGGAGATCCTGGTGAGCCTGCAGGGTAAGTCGCTGGTGCTGATCGACACCGCCGGTATGAGCCAGCGGGATATCCGTCTGAGCGAGCAGTTCGGCATGTTGCAGCAGACCGGTCTGCCCATCCGCAGCTACGCGGTCATGTCCGCCTCCAGCCAGCGCCGCGCCTTGGAAGAGGTGATTCAAAGCTTTAGCAAGGTGGAGCTGGACGGTGCTATTCTGACCAAGCTCGATGAGGCGGCGGTACTGGGCGAGGCCCTCTCCGTACTGGCGCAGAATCAACTCCCGGTGGCCTACATCAGTGACGGCCAGCGTGTGCCCGAAGACCTCCACCCGGCACGCAGCAACAGCCTGGTCAACCGCTGCGTCAGCCAGATGCAGCACACCGAGCGCCCCGCCGAGGAGAGTCTGATGATGGAGTTTGGCCGCATGGCCGGCTGATACGCGCAGATAACAAGAGCTAGAGAGTACTACATGGCAGATCAAGCAGAGGGGTTACGGCGTATGGCCAGGCCAAAACCGGTAAGAGTCGTTGCAGTGGCCAGCGGCAAGGGCGGCGTCGGTAAAACCAACGTCTCGGTCAATCTGGCCACCGCCTTTGCCCAGATGGGGCGCAAGGTGATGATCATGGATGCCGACCTCGGCCTGGCCAATGTGGACGTGATGCTGGGGCTGCAGCCCAAGCAGAACCTCTCCCATGTGATCAAGGGCGAGTGCAGTCTGGAGGAGATCATCCTTGATGCCCCGGGCGGAATTCAGGTCATCCCCGCCTCGTCGGGCATTCAAAATATGGCCGAGCTCAGCCCGGCGGAGCACGCCGGGCTGATTCGCGCCTTCAGCGAGCTGCACAGCGACCTGGATATCCTCATCGTCGATACCGCTGCGGGCATCTCCGACAGCGTGGTTAGTTTCTCCAAGGCCTCACAGGAGCTCATTGTCGTGGTCTGCGACGAGCCCGCCTCCATTACCGACGCCTACGCCCTCATCAAGCTGCTCAACCGTGACCACGGCATGCGCCGCTTCCGCGTACTGGCCAATATGGCCCACTCGGAGCGCGAAGGGCGTGAGCTGTTCGCCAAGCTGGTGCGGGTTACCGAACACTTCCTCGACGATGTGGTGCTTGATTTCATGGGCAGCGTCCCCTACGACGAGTACCTGCGAAAGGCGGTAAAGGTGCAGCGACCGGTGGTCGATGTCTACCCCAGCAGCAAGATCGCCAGCGCATTCAAGGATATCGCCCGGCGTGCCGATAAATGGCCCATGCCCACAGCCGCCGACGGCTACCTGGAATTTTTTGTCGAGCGCCTGGTGCAAAGCGGCGATGATTTGATGGATGGTCTGTTATGAGTAGCGCAGCCGTCAAAATCGCCGCCTACCAGGAGGAGAACCACGATCAGCTGATCGAGCGCCACGCGCCGCTGGTCAAGCGCGTGGCCTACCACCTGCTGGGCCGACTGCCCGACAGCGTGCAGGCGGATGACCTGATCCAGAGCGGCATGATCGGCCTGCTGGAGGCGGCGCGCAACTATGAGAACAGCCACGGCGCCAGCTTTGAGACCTACGCCGGCATCCGTATCCGCGGGGCGATGCTGGATGAGGTGCGACGCAACGACTGGGTGCCCCGTTCGGTGCACCGCCGCTCCCGGGAGCTGGCCGAGGCGATCCGCCGGCTCGAAGCACGGCTGGGCCGTACGGCGCAGGATATCGAGATCGCCAGCGAAATGGCGATTGGGCTGGAAGAGTATTACCACATGTTGCAGGATGTGAGTGGGACGCGCATCTTCAGCTTCGACGAGATCGGCCACGAGGACGAGTCGGCGCTGGAGATGATGCCCTCGGGCGAGCCCGGGGTCACCGAAACGCTGCAGCAGCAGGAGCGTTCCGCCGAGCTAAGTGAGGCGATCGAGAGGCTGCCGGAGCGTGAACGGCTGGTGATGTCGCTCTACTACGGCGACGATCTGAACCTCAAAGAGGTGGGCGAGGTGATCGGCGTGACCGAGTCCCGCGTCTGCCAGATCCATAGCCAGGCACTGGCGCGACTGCGCGCCAGGCTGGTGAGTGAGGCGGCGCAGGGCGCCGTGTAGGACAAAATCCAGTACAATGCGCAAAAGATATGCGTTAGGTTACCGGTACACATGCATCAATGCCGCTTGACTGAAGGGCGTAAACGTTCTGGAGGCAACTTTGGACAAGAACATCAAGATACTGGTGGTCGATGACTTCTCCACCATGCGCAGGATCATCAAGAACCTGCTGCGTGACCTGGGGTTCAACAACACCGACGAAGCCGATGACGGCACCACCGCACTGCCCAAGCTGCAGGGGGGTAACTTCGATCTGCTGATCACCGACTGGAATATGCCGGGCATGCAGGGGATCGATCTGCTCAAGGCGGTACGTGCCGACCCCAAGCTGGCCAACATGCCGGTGATGATGGTGACCGCGGAGCAGAAGAAGGACCAGATTATCGAAGCGGCCAAGGCCGGGGTGAACGGCTATATCGTCAAACCCTTCACCGCCGCCACGCTCAAAGAGAAGATGGAGAAGATCTTCGAGCGCGTCAACGCGGGGTAGCGTGCAACAACCACTCCCCCCCAACTCACAGCTGCGACCAAGAGACCACCGCTGATGGCAGATAAACAGATAACGCTAGACGAAGACTTTGTGGAGCGGGTGCGTGAACTCTCCCGCTATGTGGAAGAGGGCAATGAAGCGGAGGCGGACCGGGTTCTTGACCAGATTGCCAAGCTGCGCGAGAGCAGCCTGTTTCAGGAACTGGGCAAGCTCACGCGCCAGTTTCACGAAGCGCTGAACAACTTCCGCCTCGACTCCCGTATCACCCGGTTTGCGGAGAAGGAGTTTCCCGACGCCCGCGAACGTCTGCGTCATGTGGTGGATATGACCGCCAAATCGGCGGATCGCAGCCTTACCGCCACCGAAGAGTCGATGCCCATCTGCGACAACATCCAGCAGCAGGCGGAGCAGTTCAAGGCCCAGTGGCAGCGCTTTACCCAGCGGGAGATGAGCGCCGATGAGTTCCGGCAGCTCAGCGTGGAGCTGAACGACTTTTTTGATGAGCTGGGCCGCGGCAGTACACAGCTGCGAACCAACCTCAACGAGGTGGTGATGGCGCAGGACTTTCAGGACCTGACCGGGCAGATCATTGAGCGGGTGATCACCCTTGTGGATGAGATGGAGGACTCCCTGGTCGAGCTCATCCGCATCTCCGGACAGGATCTGGTGCCCAACGAGGCGCCCGGTGAGAAGAGGAAAGAGCCTGAGCAGGACAAGCTCAAGGGGACGGGACCGACCATCCCAGGCGTGGACGACGCCCAAGAGGTGGTCTCCGGTCAGGACGAAGTCGACGATCTGCTCTCAAGTTTGGGCTTTTGAGGATATAGAACATGGCGTTGGATGCGGATGACGAAATCCTGCAGGATTTCCTGGTCGAGGCCAGCGAGATACTCGAGCAGCTGAACGAGCAATTGGTCGAGCTGGAGCAGAGCCCCACCGACGCAGACCTGCTCAACGCTGTTTTTCGCGGCTTTCACACCATCAAGGGCGGTGCAGGCTTCCTCGGCCTGGACCCGCTGGTGGAGGTGTGCCACCGATCCGAGGACATTTTTAACCTGCTGCGTAACCACGAAAAGCAGCTCACCACCTCCATGATGGATACTTTCCTGCAGGTACTGGACGTGCTCAACGACCAGTTCGACAGCCTGCGGGCGATGGAGGAGCCGGCCAGCGCCGATCCTGAGCTGCTACGCGCCCTGGAGCGGATGAACCACCCCGGCGACGATGAGGAGGAGCCCTCCCCGGGTGGCACGGTTGATGCCGCGCCCGAGGCGGGATCAGGCGAGGTACCGCAGACCGATGCCGAGCCCACCGAGCAGACCGAAGCCCAGGCCACTGCGCAGCAGGCGGCAGAGGCGGTGGCCAGCGGCGATATCACCGACGAGGAGTTCGAGGCCCTGCTCGATGCCTTGGACAACGGCGCTGAAGCGCCCGCCGCGCCGAAGGCCGAGTCCGCCCGGCAAGGGGGCGACGAGGAGATCAGCGAGGATGAGTTCGAATCCCTGCTGGATGAGCTCCACGGCAAAGGCAAGTTCGACCCCAACGCCGTGGCGGCAGCCTCGGCGGGTCAGGAAAACGGTGGGCCCGACGCCGGCGCGGTCAAGGAGATCGCCGATGAGGCCGCCGCCGATGAAGATATCACCGACGAGGAGTTCGAAGCCCTGCTCGATGAGCTCCACGGCAAGGGCAAGTTCGACCCCCACGCCGTCGAGAGTCAGGGCCCTTCAACCACCGCTAACAAGCCCGCCGACACCTCCACCGATCAGCCCGAGCCGGCGCCCGAGGCAGCGAAAAAGCCCGAGCCGAAGCCTGTCGAGAAACCTGCCGCTGCGAGCAAGCCCGCGGCCAAAAGCGCACCCAAGAAGGAGGCGCCCCAGGCGGAGAGTACCGTTCGAGTCGATACCAAGCGCCTGGACGACATTATGAATATGGTCGGCGAGTTGGTGCTGGTGCGTAACCGTCTTGCCACGCTCTCCAACAGCGAGACCGGTGAGATGGCCTCCGAAGAGGTCTCCAAGGCGGTGGCCAATCTCGATGTGGTGACCGGCGACCTGCAGATGTCGGTGATGAAGACGCGCATGCAGCCGATCAAGAAGGTCTTCGGTCGCTTCCCCCGCGTGGTACGGGATCTGGCGCGTAACCTGAACAAAGAGGTCAAGCTCGACATGGTCGGTGAAGACACCGACCTGGACAAGAATCTGGTGGAGGCGCTGGCCGATCCGCTGGTGCACCTGGTGCGCAACGCCGTTGACCACGGTGTGGAGATGCCCGATGTACGCGAGGCGGCGGGTAAGCCCCGCGCCGGCACGGTTCGCCTGGCCGCGGAGCAGGAGGGTGACCATATCCTGCTCACTATCACCGATGACGGTGCCGGCATGGATGCGGACAAACTGCGCCAGGTGGCAGTGAAAAAGGGAGTCATGGACGAGGAGGCTGCCGCCCGACTGGACGACAAAGAGGCCTATATGCTCATCTTTGCTGCCGGTTTTTCCACCAAGGACCAGATCTCGGATAT
This sequence comes from Pseudomonadota bacterium, assembly GCA_051747405.1. Lineage (GTDB taxonomy): Bacteria > Pseudomonadota > Gammaproteobacteria > Thiohalomonadales > Thiohalomonadaceae > JAPHTQ01. Next base: position 20,266 of record JBNJGC010000002.1, on the reverse strand, counting down.
CTCCGGTCGCGGCGTGGGGATGGATGTGGTCAAGACACGCATCTCCCAGCTCAACGGCAGCGTTGAGATCGACTCCGAGCTGGGCAAGGGGACACGACTCTCCATCAAGGTGCCGCTGACCCTTGCCATCATGCCCACGCTGATGGTCAAGCTCACCCAGCAGACCTTCGCCCTGCCGCTGGTGAGCGTGAGCGAGATCTTCCACCTCGACCTGACCAAGACCAATGTGGTGGATGGACGGCGGGTGATCATGATCCGCGACCACGCGCTGCCGCTCTACTACCTCTCCGGCTGGCTGATCGACGGCTGCCCCGATGAGCTGCCCGCGAGCGGCCATGTGGTGGTGGTGAATGTTGGCACCCAGCAGGTGGGTTTCGTGGTGGACCAGCTCATCGGTCAGGAGGAGGTGGTGATCAAGCCTCTGGGCGCGCTGCTGCACGGTACCGAGGGGATGGCAGGCGCCACCATTACCGGTGACGGGCGCATCGCCCTGATCCTCGATGTGCCGAGCCTGATGAAGGCCTACGCCTGAGATAGAGACAATCCGCCGCGGCGGCAGCGCCCACCGGCGCGCCTGCGCGGCAGTTATCCAAATTGACGACTTAAGGAGTATGTGAATGCCCATACGGGTGCTAGTGGTTGACGACTCGGGATTCTTCCGTCGGCGCGTAAAGGCGATGCTGGAGGCGGACAGCCGGCTGGAGGTGGTGGGCGAGGCCGCTGACGGCCAGCAGGCGGTGGATATGGCCGCCAAGCTCAAGCCCGATGTCATCACCATGGATATCGAGATGCCGGTTATGGACGGCATTACCGCCACACGGCGGATCATGCGGGCCAATCCGCGACCCATATTGATGTTCTCCTCACTCACCACCGATGGCGCCAAGGCGACGCTGGACGCCCTCGACGCCGGCGCGGTGGACTATCTGCCGAAGCGCTTCGAGGATATCTCCAAAAACCGCGAAGAGGCGACCAAGGCGCTCTGTGACCGGGTCTACGATATCGCCCGCCAGGGGCGACGCCCCCCCCGTCCCACGACACCGTCGCCGACAGCGCGAACTCCTCCGCGACCGGGTGCTACCGCCCCGGCAGCCACCCGTCCCCGCCCCGGTACCGCACCGACACCGCCCCCGCCCCCCAAGGGTGGGGGCATGCCGCGCAAGGGCACGGTGAAGCTGGTCGCCATCGGTACCTCCACCGGTGGACCGGTGGCGTTGCAGGAGGTACTGACCAAACTGCCCGCCGCATTTCCCTATCCGCTGGTGCTGGTGCAGCACATGCCGGGCAGTTTCACTCCCGCCTTTGCCCAGCGCCTCAATCAGCTCTGCGCCATCACCGTCAAGGAGGCGGAGGATGGCGATGCACTCAAACCAGGCACTGCGCTGCTGGCCCCGGGGGGCAAGCAGATGCAGCTGGAGTCGCGCGGCGGACGCCAAGTGGTGCGGATCAGCGACAGCGAGCCGGGCCAGACCTACAAGCCCTGTGTGGATCTCACCTTTAAATCGATCGCCAAGGTCTTCCCTTCACAGACCCTGGCGATCATCCTCACCGGCATGGGGGCCGACGGACGCGAGGGGTGTCGCAGCCTCAAAAGCGCCGGCTCCACCATCTGGTCCCAGGACGAGGCCAGCTGTGTGGTCTACGGCATGCCCGCCGCGGTGGCCGATGCCGGCCTGACTGATCGTGTGTTGGGACTCAAGGAGGTCGGGCCGACACTGGCACAGATCTGACCATGGATTATCTCAGTCTCATCGGTGTGTTTCTCGGCGTCGGCGCCATCCTCGGCGGGCAGTATCTTGAGGGCGGGAGCGCCAGTTCGCTGATCAACGGCCCGGCGATGATCATCGTCGCCGGCGGTACCCTTGGGGCGATCATGCTGCAGGCGCCCATCAATACCTTTATGCGTGCGGTCAAACTCCTTGGCTGGGTTTTCGTGCCGCCGAGGCAGATGGCCGACGAGGCGATTGAGAAGATCATCACCTGGAGCAACATCGCCCGCAAAGAGGGGCTGCTTGGGCTAGAGGCCGCCTCCGATACCGAAGCGGACGACTTCGCCCGCAAGGGGCTGCAGCTGCTGGTGGACGGTAACGAGCCGGAGGTGATGCGCAACATCCTCGAAGTGGAGGTGGACACCCGGGAGCAGTATGATCTGGGCGCCGCCAAACTCTACGAGAGCATGGGCGGCTATACCCCGACGGTGGGGATCATCGGCGCGGTGCTGGGTCTGATCCAGGTGATGGAGAACCTCTCCGACCCCTCCAAGCTGGGCCACGGTATCGCGGTGGCCTTCGTCGCTACAATCTATGGTGTGGCGCTGGCCAACCTGCTGCTGATCCCCATCGCCAATAAGCTCAAGAGTCTGGTCTTGGCACAGAGCCAGTTTCGTTACATGATGATCGAGGGGATCGTCTCCATCGCCGAGGGGGACAATCCGCGTAACATCGAGAGCAAGCTCCAGGGCTTTTTGACCTAGCCAACCGGGTAACGACGAGTGCGATATGCCGCGCAAAAGACGCCATGAGGAACCTGAGAACCTGGATCGGTGGTTGATCTCCTATGCGGACTTCATCACCCTGCTGTTCGCCTTCTTCGTGGTGATGTACGCCATCTCATCGGTCAACGAGGGCAAGTATCGGGTGCTCTCCGACACTCTGGTCTCCGCCTTCAATGAGGACCCCAAGACGTTGGAGCCGATCCAGGTGGGTGAGTCGGTGCAGGGAGACCAGGCCCTGCTGCCGGAGCAGGCAAGACCGCCCAGCGTCATCGACCTGCCTGAGGAGGGCTCACCGGAGGGGGATCTGCAGGCCATCGCCGATAGCTTCGAGCGGACCCTCCAGCCGCTTATCGATCAGGAGCTTATCGAGATCATTCGCAATGAGAACTGGGTCGAGATCGAAATCAACACCAGCCTGCTCTTTACCAGCGGCAGTGCTGAGCTGGAGGATGAGGCGGTACCGGTGCTGCAGCGTCTGGCCGACACCCTGGCTCGCTACCCCAACGCCATCCAGGTGGAGGGGTTTACCGACAACCTGCCGATCAACACCTACCTCTTCCCTTCCAACTGGGAGCTCTCAGCGGCGCGGGCCGCCAGTGTGGTCCACCTTTTTATGAACGAGGGGGTCGACCCGGAGCGTATGGCGGCAATCGGCTACGGAGAGTACCGCCCGGTGGCGGACAACGCCACCCCGGAGGGACGGCGCAAGAATCGGCGCGTGGTACTGGTGATCATGAAGGGGGGCCAGGAGCGGCGTATGCTTGAAGGTTCCCGCAGTGGTGGAGGGGGCGGCTGATGCAGGTATGGTCTATTGCCAACCAAAAAGGCGGGGTGGGGAAGACCACCACCACCATCAGCCTCGCCGGTCTGCTGGCCCAGCGTGGGCAGCGGGTGCTGATGGTCGATCTCGACCCCCACGGCTCGCTCACTACCTACTGCGGTTACGACCCGGATACCATCGAGACCAGCGTCTACTCGCTGTTCCATATGGAGGGGGATCAGCGCCCCTCGGCGCTGGAGCTGGTGGTGCCCACCAGCGCCGAGGGGCTGGATCTGCTGCCCGCCTCCACGGCACTGGCCACCCTCGACCGCCAACTCGGCTCGAAGGAGGGGATGGGGTTGGTGCTGGCACGGGCGATTTTGCGCCTGGCCGGGCAGTACGACCACGTCTTTATCGACTGTCCGCCGGTGCTGGGGGTATTGATGGTCAACGCCCTGGCCGCCAGCAACCGGCTGTTGATCCCGGTGCAGACCGAGTTTCTCGCCCTCAAGGGGCTTGAGCGGATGCTGCGCACACTCAATATGATTCTGCGGGCCCGCCAGCGCCCACTGGAGTATCTTATCGTGCCGACCATGTTCGACCGTCGCACCCGCGCCTCTCTGGAGAGTCTCAAAAGCCTCAAGGAGAAGTACCCGGAGCAGATCTGGAAATCGGTGATCCCGGTGGATACCCAGTTCCGTGAGGCGAGTCGGCAGGGGTTGCCTTTAAACTACCTCAACCCCCAGGCACGCGGCTCCATCGCCTACGCCACGCTGCTCGATACCCTGTTGGGTACTACCGGGGGGAGTGAGATGAGCACAGCGGTGTCGCAGCCATGAGCCATAAACACCCGTCACTGATCGAGCAGAATCAGGCGCTGAGCGCCTATTTCGATGCGCTGCTGCGCGAAGAGTCGACGCAGGAGCCCGCTGGCCGCGATACCGAGCTGGCAGAAGGGCCGCAAGCCCCACCGGTGATTGCCCCACCGGTAGTGGCGCCGGTGGAGCTTCCGCAGGAGGCGCCCGCCGAGCCGGCGGTGGAGGTGCCGGTGCAGACCCAACCGCCCGCTGCGGCCCCACAGGAGGGGCCGCCCGAGTGGGCCGAGGAGCGCTTTCAGGCGCTGCTGTTCAAGGCCGGCGGCCTGACCCTGGCGGTCCCGCTGGCGGAACTGAGCGGTATTCAGGTCTGGAGCAAGGAGGCGATCACGCCCATGCCCGGCCATGTGGCGTGGTATCTGGGGCTGATGAACTACCGCGAACACAGCGTGCCGGTGATCGATACCGCACAGCTGGTTTTGCCGGAGGATCGCCTGGCGCGGTTGACGCAGCCCGCCGAGGAGCGGATCAGTCGGGTCGTCTTCATCGACGGGGGGCGCTGGGGGTTGGCCTGCGATCAGGTGGACGAAGTGGTGAGTCTGGATCACGATCAGGTGCGCTGGCGCACCAGCCGGACTCGGCGGCGCTGGTTGGCGGGGACGGTGATCGAGCATATGTGTGCGATCATCGACCCGCCCGCTTTCGCCCAGATGTTGGCCAGCGGGATAGAGGATCGGCCCGACTCGGCGGAGGCGGATGCAGCGCCGCCGCCTTCCGATAGATGAATCGAGGATGCCCGTCGCCCGGCATCGGAACGAACAACAGGGGTAACGTGATGGAAGAGCAGGATCATAGCAGCAACGAACCGGTCACCGAGTGGGTCACTTTCCGTCTGGAGGATGAGAAGTATGGCGTCAACGTCATGCTGGTGCGCGAGGTGCTGAAAAACGTGGATCTGGCTCCCGTCCCCGGCTCTCCGCCCTTTGTGTTGGGGATCATCAACCTGCGCGGTAATGTGGTGACCGTGGTGGATACCCGCAAGCGCTTCGGCCTGTCGGTGAAGGAGCCGGATGAGGCGACCCGCATCGTGGTGATCGAGATGGGGGAGCAGGTGCTGGGGATGATGGTCGACAGCGTCGCCGAGGTGGCGACCCTGAGCGCATCGGATATCGAGTACGCCCCCAACGTCGGTAACGACGAGAGCGCCCAGTTCATTCAGGGCGTCTCCAACCAGGGCGACGAGTTGTTGATCCTGGTGGATATGGACAAACTCTTCAGCCACGAGGAGCTGACCGGAGAGGCGGAGGAGTAGCTCCGTGCGGCCATGGCGGATATCGACCGAATCAATCCGGGCACACCACCTATTCCGCCGGCACCGCAGGAGCGACCAGCGAAGCGGGACGATGAGCGCAAAAAAGAGCGTGACGAGCAGGATCAACAGGACCCGGAGAGCGAGCCGGGCAGGGACGAGGGGGAGCAAGAGGGTGGCATCGATGTCTATGTCTGATGACGGAGGTCGGCGGTGGCCGAGTTGACCCCCGTACTGGCCCTGGCGGCGCTGCTGCTTGCGGCGTTGGCACTGCTGGGCCTGGCGCTGCTGGCAATGCGCCTCAGGCAGCAGTGGCAGCAGCTGGAGCGACAGCAGGAGACCATGCAGAGTGACCTGCGGGCGCTGTGCAACGCAGCGGTGCAGGTGGGCGAGCGCGTCGGGCGGCTGGAGCAGGGGCTCAAGCAGGTGCAGCAGCGGCAGCAGGAGCTGGGCAGCCGGCAGGAGCAGATGGTCTACGCCGAGCCTGATGAGCGCGCCTATGACCAAGCCGTGAAGCTGGCGCAGAAGGGGGCCTCGCTGGAGGAGATCATGGATATCTGCGACCTGAGCCGCGGCGAGGCGGAGCTGGTCACCATGATGCACCGCATGGAGCGGGGGCAGTAGCTTACCGCCGTTCCGCTGCAGCCAATACCCCAATGGTGCGCGGAGTTTGCGAAGCGCATCCGCTCCCAAAAGGCTACCTGGGATTAAGTTTGGAGTGGATTCGTCGGGTTGCTCAGCGGTTCACTCCGGCTTCTCCCCAGGTAGCTTGCCGGTGAGCATGTAGGCGAAGGCGAGCACCTCCGCCACCGCCAGGTAGAGCTCGCGCGGGATCTCCTCACCCAGCTCCAGTTGTGAGAGCAGGGCGGCCAGTTCCCCGTCCTCATGGAGCGGGACATCGTGCTCTTTGGCCAGGGCGATGATCTGCTCGGCCAGCTCGCCGCTGCCCTTGGCGCTGATGCGCGGGGCGTTCTTCTCATCATAGTGCAGGGCGATGGCCGATTTGTCGTTGTTGCGCCGTTTCATACCCGTGTATCGATCACCCCTTGCAGCCCCGCATCGGGCTCCTCCAGCACCACCTCCGAGGGTGGCTGCCCCACCAGGGCGCTGCAACGACCCACCTCCAGCCCCTGCTCCTCAAGACGCTCCTGCAGCTGCTGCAGGGATTGCTGAAACAGCTCCCCGGTCTGCGGCTGTTCGCACCAGAAGGTGGTGGAGATCTTGCCCGAGGCCAGGGAGACCACCGCATGGATGGCGCCGAAGCCTGCCGGTTCAAGCCGCACAGTCACCGACCAGTCGCTTCCGGCGCCGCTGCGCCGAGCACCGTCGCCGCGGCGAATACGCAGGCGCAGCATCTCCAGTTCACGCTGCTGCGGGTGAAACAGCGGCAGCTCCAGAGTCAGCGTCTGCCGCTCCTCGCTGCCTTGTCCCTGTGTGGCGAGGTTGCTCAGCTGGTTGAGCTGTATCCGCGATACCCCCGACTCCACCTGCCGCAGGAGTGACTGAAGGGCCTCACGCCCCAACCCCTCGCCGCTGCCCGGGCGGTCCTTGCCGCTCCCCTGTTGGCCCAGCTCGTGGCGGATCGAGCGGGCCAGTTGCAGCAGGGCGTTCTTCACATCCCCCTGTAGTGCCGACGCCGGCTTGGGGCGCAGCAGGTTGCCCTCCAGAAAGAGTCCGGAGCCGCTGAGCGCCTGCTGCAACCCCTCGACACTGCCCAGCCGTGCCAGGGTGGGCAGTGCCGCTAACAGTCTGCCCAGCTGTGGGGACAGCTGCTGGGGTGGGTGGGCTTGAGTGGATTGGGTGGGGCGGTTTTCGACGCCGCCCCCAGGGAGTTGGATCAGACGCTCCAGTAGGGGTTTTAACGGCTCCTGACGCGGCAGGGTCTGACGCAGGGCCTGCTGTTGGATGAGCTGCTCACGGGTGCTTTCGGTGAGCCTGAGCAGGGTCTCACCGGCGGACTTCTCCACCTGAAGCTGGAGCTGCATGCCGGCGACGAGGCGCAAGTTGGTGGTGGCCGCCAGTAGCTTGCCGCCGATCTCCAGGGTCAGCTTACCCGTCCCGTCGCTGTGGCGTACCGTGGCGGTAACGGCCTCCCCGCTCCGCAGTGACAGCCCCGACGGTCTGTCGGCGCTGGGGCTGAGTTGTAGCTGTGGGGTGTGACCGCTGGTGCCGGATATCTGCATCTGCCTGTGCTGGAGTTGTTGCGGATTTGGCCGTACTATCGTGCAGTATACGCGACAGCGGGTAAACGCACAGAGCGGGACGTACCCACGACGGTTTGAGCAGACGAGGCATTGTATGGGCGAGAGCCAGGGGCAGCAGTGGTATTTACGCTTTCACGGCGAGGCGGTCGGGCCCTTTCCCGCCTGGCAGATCGCCCGCTACCTGTTGCTTCGTCGGCTGGTGCCGGAGGATGAGATCAGTCGTGACAAGACACGCTGGTACACCCTCCGGGAGATCCCAGAGGTGCTGCCGGAGAAGCGCCTTCAGGCAGCCTCGCTCAGCGACAGGGAGCGCCGGCGGCTTGAGGCGACCCGACGCTGGGTGGAGGAGCACCCCGAGCTGTTTGTGCCGCTGGATCAGGCCCAGGGTGTGGAGGATGAGCTGCTGCTGGAGGAGGAGGTCTACCACCCCCAGCTGCCTGCCCGCCGCCCCCGCCCAGTGGGCGCCTATCTGATTGCGCTGGCGCTGGTGGCGGCGGTGGTGGTGATCCCCTTTCTGCTCCCTGAAGGGGTGGCGCCGGACCTGCCGCAGTGCGATGCCGCGCCGGCGGCGGGCGTTAATTGGAGTAACTGCCTGATGCAGGGGCGCCGGCTGGAGAATCAGGATCTCAGTGGCGCCACGCTGCGAAATGCCAATCTCGCTGGGGCGGTGCTACGGGCCAGCAACCTCGCCGGCGCCGATCTCGCCTATACCAACCTCAGCGCCAGTAATCTGCGCGGGGCCAACCTCCGCGGCGCCCGGCTTACCGGTGCCGACCTGCGCGGCAGCGAGCTGCAGTCGGCGGATCTGCGCCAGGCCGATCTCAGCTATGCCGACCTCACGGACGCCCGACTCGGTGGTGCCAGGCTTGAGGGGGCTAAGCTGGGCTATGCGATCATGGATGAAGTCACACTCTGTATGCCCGACTCGGTCGGTCGCTGTATTCCGGCCAGGCGTTAGCCTGCGATTCAGCGAATGGCCGTGCCGAAGCTCTCTGTGGTGTAGCGGCTGACCTTCAGTGTCTCTGACCAGTAGTCGGGCGGCAGCCCCGCCTTCTGTTTGAGGTGGCGGAGAAACAGCTCCGGTGTCGGCAGCTGTTCCCACACGGAGGGGAGGAAGGTGCCGCGGCGCAACCCCTCTTCCAGCACCAGGCCATCGACTCCCGGCTGTAGCTGGGCCAATAGATCCTGTTCCGACTCGAACCGCATCGGTTCGGCCGGGGTTAGTACCGATATATGGATCTCCAGCCCCGCCAGCTCCTCCTCCCGCAGCGGCGCAAAGCGCGGATCGGCGAAGGCGGCGGCCCAGGCGTTCTCCGCCACATCCTCCACCAGAGGGCGGTGGGCCGAGAGGGAACCGATACAGCCGCGCAGTTGACCACCGCGTTCGAGGGTGACGAAGCAGGCCCCGGGCTGTTGCAGCGTTTTGGGGTAGCTTTTGCTCTCTACGGACAGGGCGCGGCCATAGTCGAGGCCATGGCGGATGGCGCGTTCGGCAAGTGCCAGCAGCTGCTGTTGATCCTGAGGCTCAAGCATAGTCAGTGGATGAGGTAGGCGCCGTAACCGACCACCTGGTCACGTGGACCGGCGGTGTCGCCGGAGCTGCGCAGATCCAGCGTTTCGGCGTGGAGGTGTTTGCGTTTGGCCACGCGGAGCAGGCCGTTGACCGGGTTGCGACCGCAGGCACATTCATAACCGATGGCATCGGGGCGTAGCTGTTCGATCGCCTCGGAGGTGGCGCTATCCATAGAGCGGGCAGTCTCGTAGTCGTGGTAGTGGCTGAGGTCGGAGCTGATCACGATCAGCGTCTCCTCCCCGCCCCAGAGCTGCTCCAGCACCTCGGCCACCTCGTCGGCGCTGGCATCGCCCACTACCAGCGGTACCAGGCTGAACTCGCCCAGCGTCTCCTGCAAAAACGGCAGTTGTACCTCCAGACTGTGTTCCAGCATGTGGGCCTGGTCCAGCTCATGGACCTGGGGCAGGGCCGAGACCTGGGCGATCGCCGTGCTGTCCAGCGGAACCTCCCCCAGTGGCGTGCGAAAGGCGTCGGCACTGCTGGTGGCCAGGCCGAGAAAGCCGACTCGGTGCGAAGGCCCCAGCAGCACCACACGGCGAATCTTGTCGCGAATGGGACGTAGCCGGGCATAGACGCTGGCCGCCACCGGCCCGGAGTAGGGGTAGCCGGCGTGGGGGGCGATGATCGCCTTGGGCGGGGGGGCCGCAGCGGGCACATCCGCCTCGGCGAGAAAACCCGCCACCATCTGCTGCAGTTTTGCCGGGTCGTCGGGGTAGAACATCCCGGCCACGGCGGGTTCGCGGACAATACTCATTTCGGCCACTCCATTGCTACACTCATTGGGTAATCTATATAACCTGTTGCGTGTGGTTGCAACTTTAAGTTGGTAGCACGCCGGCATCGAGAGGCACAGGAGTGGACTATGAGTGATAAAGCGGTGGTGGAGGGGGAGCTGCCCCCGGGCACGGTAGTGGAGACCCAGTACTGGCATGCGCTGGCCGACGGGCGGGTGCAGTGCGACCTTTGCCCGCGCTACTGCAAGCTCAAGGCGGGGCAGCGGGGGCTCTGTTTCGTGCGCGCCAATCTGGGCGGGAAGGTTGTCTTGACCAGCTACGGTCGCTCCAGCGGCTACTGCGTCGACCCCATCGAGAAGAAGCCGCTCAACCACTTTTTGCCGGGCACGCCGGTGCTCTCCTTCGGTACCGCCGGCTGCAACTTGGCATGCAAATTCTGTCAAAACTGGGATATCTCCAAATCGCGCGAGATCGACACCCTGGCCGACGCCGCCAGTCCGGCGCTGATCGCCCGCGCCGCAGAAGAGCTGGGCGCGCGCTCGGTGGCCTACACCTACAACGACCCGGTGATCTTCCACGAATACGCCATCGATGTGGCCCGCGCCTGTCGCGAGCGGGGTATCAAGTCGGTGGCGGTGACCGCCGGTTACGTCTGCGAAGCGCCGCGCCGCGAGTTCTATCAGTGGATGGATGCGGCCAATGTGGACCTGAAGGGTTTTTCTGAGGAGTTCTATCTCAAACTCACCGGCGGCCACCTGCAACCGGTGCTCGATACACTCATCTACCTCAAGCACGAGACCGATGTCTGGGTGGAGACCACCACCTTGCTCATCCCCGGCTGGAACGACTCGGATGAGGAGATCGACGCCATGACCCGCTGGGTGGTTAGGGAGCTGGGGCCGGAGGTGCCGATGCACTTCACCGCCTTTCACCCCGATTTTAAGATGCAGGATGTGCCGCCGACGCCCCCCTCGACCCTGACCCGCGCCCGTGAGATCGCCATGAAAAACGGCGTGCGTTATGCCTACACGGGCAACGTCCACGACAAGGCGGGGGAGAGCACCTACTGCCACCACTGCGGTCAGCGTCTGATCGGTCGCGACTGGTATGTACTGAGCGACTGGAATCTCACCGCCGAGGGCCGGTGCAACCAGTGCACCACGCCTTGTGCCGGGGTGTTCGAGGCCCGGCCCGGCAGCTGGGGCAGCCGGCGCCAAGCGGTGCGGCTGGCCGATTATGCTTGAGATCTATCAGCGCATAGGCGCTCAGATCGCAAAGGGATTCCCACATTTTTGGCAGGTCGATTGATCGTCGGATAGCGCGGCTCAATCGCACCCGTCCATATGAACTCGGCGTACTTTGCGCCCTTGCGGTACGCCTCTGCGCTGTCTATAGCCCGGGTTGTGTCGGTGGGCACTGCAAGAGGAGAACGGGCAGGGTATAATGGCGCACATTCGAACATTCCGAAATATGGTGGTTAGATGACACAACAGAAGGTACGCATTGGTATTGTCACCGTTTCCGATCGCGCCAGCCGCGGCGAATACGAAGACCAGGGCGGTCCGGCCATCCGCGCGTGGCTGGAGCGGGCGCTCCGCTCCCCCTGGGAGGCGGTGCCGCGGGTGGTGCCGGATGAGTGCGACCAGGTGGAGACTGCGCTCAAAACCCTCTGCGACAAAGAGGATTGCTCTTTGGTGGTGACCACCGGCGGCACCGGTCCGGCGCCGCGCGATATCACCCCCGAGGCGACCGAGGCGGTGTGTGAGAAGATGATGCCCGGCTTTGGTGAGCTGATGCGTCTGGAGTCGCTCAAGATCGTCCCCACCGCCATCCTTTCGCGCCAGACCGCGGGGGTCCGCGGTCAGAGCCTGATCCTCAATCTGCCCGGTAAGCCCTCGGCCATCGACGACTGTCTCAACGCTGTCTTCCCGGCGGTGCCCTACTGTATCGATCTCATCGAGGGCCCCTATCTGGAGACCGACGAGGCGGTGTGCCAGGCCTTTCGCCCTAAACACGCCAAGCGGCCCCAGGCCTGATGATGTCTACCGAGCAGCCGGTCAATGACCTGAGGAGCATCCGCGACTTCATCCGCTGGGGCTGGAGCCGTTTCAACGCCTCGGAGCTTTTCTTCGGCCACGGCACCGACAACGCCCTCGACGAGGCCGCCTATCTGGTGCTGCACACCCTGAATCTGCCGCCGCAGGTGGGGGAGGCCTATCTCGACAGCCGCCTGACCGAGCCGGAGCGCCGGCGTGTGGTGCAGATCATCAACCGCCGTATCGAAGAGCGGCTGCCTGCGCCCTACCTGACCCACGAGGCGTGGTATGGCGGCATCCCCTTCTATGTGGACGAACGGGTGCTGATCCCGCGCTCACCGATCATCGAGCTAATCGAGGCGCAGTTCCAGCCCTGGCTCCAGCCCGAGCAGGTCCACAGCGTGCTGGATCTCTGTACCGGCAGCGGCTGCATCGCCATCACCTGTGCCGCGGCCTTTCCCGATGCGCTGGTGGATGCCGCCGATATCTCCGCCGAGGCGCTGGATGTGGCACGCATCAACATCGAGCGCTACGACATGGAGGAGCAGGTGCGGGCGGTTCAATCGAATCTGTTCGACTCACTCAAGGGGACGCGCTACGACGTCATTCTCAGCAACCCGCCCTACGTCGATGAGCAGGATATGAATGCCCTGCCCGATGAGTTCCGCCACGAGCCGGAGCTGGCACTGGCCGCCGGCAAGGACGGGCTGGATCTGGTGTTCACTATCCTCTACGAGGCGATGTTCCACCTCGAGCCGCACGGTATTCTGGTGGTGGAGGTGGGCAATAGCCGTGAGGCGCTGGAAGAGCTGCTGCCCGAGGTGCCGTTCCTATGGCTGGAGTTCGAGCGCGGCGGCGAGGGTGTCTTCTTGCTCACCGCCGAGCAGGTGCGTGAGCACCACGAGCTGTTCCGCCTGGTAAGGCCCTGAACAGACCATTTGCCACACGGGGGGCAGGTCGGGCTTCAGCCCGGCACCGCTGTTTGCCCAAACGGGCACCAACCAATGAGACCCGACGTTACGGTCTCAATGTGGAAGGCTAACTCTATGACCACACAGAACATCATCTTCGACCTGGACCTGATCAAGCGCTACGACAAGTCCGGTCCGCGCTACACCTCCTACCCGACCGCGGTGCAGTTCCACGCGGGGTTCGGCGAAGAGCAGTATCGCCGCCAGGCCGAGGCGACCAACCGGGCGGGCAATCCGCTCTCGCTCTATTTCCATATTCCCTTCTGCGACACCGTCTGCTTCTATTGCGGCTGCAACAAGGTGGCCACCAAGGACCGCAGCCGCGCCGCCCCCTATCTCAAACGGGTCTTTCGCGAGCTGGAGCTGCAGGGGGAGCTGTTCCACAAGGAGCGCACCGTGGATCAGCTCCACTGGGGCGGCGGCACACCCACCTTCATCAGCCACGACGAGATGCGCGCACTGATGGACAAGACCCGCGAGTGCTTCACCCTGCACGACGACGATACCGGCGAGTACTCCATCGAAATCGACCCGCGCGAGGTCGAGACCGATACCATCGCCCTGCTGCGAGAGCTGGGCTTTAACCGTATGAGTCTCGGTGTGCAAGACTTCGACGAACGGGTACAGAAGGCCGTCAACCGCGTTCAGAGCGACGCACAGACCCTCGGTGCACTGGAGGCGGCGCGCAGCGAGGGCTTCAAGTCGATCTCCATGGACCTCATCTACGGCCTGCCGCTGCAGAGCGTGGAGAGCTTCGAGAAGACTCTGGAGCGGGCCATCGAGATCGACCCGGATCGCCTCTCGGTGTTTAACTACGCCCACCTGCCGGAGCTGTTCAAGCCGCAGCGGCGTATCGATGAGAGCGAACTGCCGGCGCCGCAGGAGAAGCTCGATATCCTGCAGATGACCATCGAAAAGCTCACCGCTGCCGGCTATCTCTACATCGGCATGGACCACTTCGCCAAGCCCGACGATGAGCTTGCCGTGGCGCAGCGCGACGGTACCCTCTATCGCAACTTTCAGGGCTATTCCACCCACGCCCAGTGCGACCTGGTCGGTATCGGCGCCACCTCCATCGGCATGGTGGGCGACTCCTACTCACAGAACCTCAAAGATCTGGAGGATTACTACGCCGCCATCGACGCCGACAAACTGGCGGTCTTCCGCGGCGTAGAGCTGGATGCCGACGACAAACTGCGCCGCGCGGTGATCACCGACCTCATCTGCCACTTCGCGCTGCACAAGGCGAAGGTGGAGCAGGCCTTCGGCATCGTCTTCAACGACTACTTCGCCAGCGAGTTGAAGGACCTTGAAGGGATGCAGGGAGATGGCCTGCTCAAGCTGGAGGCCGACCGCATCGAGGTCAACCCGGCGGGCAAGCTGCTGATCCGCAACATCTGCATGGTCTTCGACCGCTACCTGCGCGAAAAGAACAACCAGCGTTTTTCCAAAGTGATCTAAAA
>JBNJGC010000002.1:2407-5807 GCA_051747405.1 Pseudomonadota bacterium | reverse complement strand
CTATGTCAGGAAACAGTTTCGGTAAGCTTTTTACGGTTACCACCTTCGGTGAGTCCCACGGTCCGGCGCTCGGCGCCATCGTCGACGGCTGCCCGCCGGGGCTTGAGCTGTCGGAGGCGGACCTGCAGGCGGATCTGGATCGTCGCAAGCCGGGCACCTCGCGCCACACCACCCAGCGCCGCGAGGCGGATCAGGTGCGCATCCTCTCCGGAGTGTTCGAGGGCAAGACCACCGGTACGCCAATCGGTCTGTTGATCGAGAACACCGACCAGCGCTCGAAAGACTACTCCAAGATCATGGATCGCTTTCGACCGGGTCATGCCGACTACACCTATCAGCAGAAGTACGGCATCCGCGACTATCGTGGCGGCGGTCGCTCCTCGGCACGGGAGACGGCGATGCGCGTCGCCGCCGGCGGCATCGCCAAGAAGTACCTGGCGGCGCAGGGGATCACCGTCCGTGGTTACCTCTCACAGCTCGGCCCGATCCGACCCGAGGCCTTCGATTGGAACGAGGTGCATAATAACCCCTTCTTCTGCCCCGACGCCGCCAAGGTGGCCGAGATGGAGGCCTATATGGATGCCCTGCGCAAGGAGGGCGACTCCGTCGGCGCCAAGGTGACGGTAGTGGCCGAGGGGGTAATGCCGGGGCTGGGCGAGCCGATCTTCGACCGTCTCGATGCGGATCTGGCCCATGCGCTAATGTCCATCAACGCGGTCAAGGGGGTGGAGATCGGTGACGGTTTTGCCTGTGTCGAGCAAAAGGGTACCGAGCACCGTGACGAGATGACCCCCGAGGGGTTTCTCTCCAACCACGCAGGCGGTATCCTCGGCGGTATCTCCTCCGGTCAGGCCATCGTCGCCTCCATCGCCATGAAGCCCACCTCCAGTCTGCGTCTGCCCGGTCATAGCGTGAATCTGAAGGGCGAGTCGACCGAAGTGATCACCGAGGGACGCCACGACCCCTGTGTGGGCATCCGCGCCACCCCCATCGCCGAGGCGATGATGGCACTGGTGCTGATGGACCACCTGTTGCGTCATCGTGCGCAGAATGCGGATGTGCGATCCGAAACGCCGGTGATTCCGGGCTAGTCGAGCTCAAGGTTTAAAGTTCAAGGTTCAAGGGGGTGCATGTTGCAGTCTCTTGCTATCAATCCGTTGTCGCGCGTGACGTTCATTGGCCCTGATTGGCAGGGTTACGCATGTGCCAATACTTTTTATGCTACCAACCTTGAACCTCGAACCTTGAACCTTGAACCTTCAACTTTGAACTTGTAGCTATTTTCATGCCCTACTGGCGCCTCTCCGGTTTTTATCTGTTCTACTTCGCCAGCCTCGGCGCGGTGGTGCCGTACTGGTCGCTCTATCTCAAGTCGCTGGGTTTCAGCAGTCTGGAGATCGGCCAGTTGATGGCGATCCTGATGGCCACCAAGATCATCTCGCCCAATATCTGGGGCTGGATCGCCGATCACACCGGCAAGCGTATGGCGGTGGTGCGTTGGGGTTCGTTGCTGGCGGTGGTGAGTTTCTGTGGTGTCTTTCTCGCCCGGGATTTCTGGCCGCTGGCGGCGGTGATGCTGCTGTTTAGTTTTTTCTGGAATGCCGCGCTGCCGCAGTTCGAGGCCTCCACCCTCAGCCACCTGGGCAAAGAGAGCCACCGCTACAGCATGGTTCGCCTGTGGGGTTCCATCGGCTTTATCGTTGCCGTGGCCGGCCTCGGGCCGCTGATCGACAGCTTCGGTCCGGCGTTGTTGCCACCGGTACTGCTGCTGATGTTCCTGGCCATCTGGGGCAGCGCACTGGTCGCCCCCGAGAGTGCTGACCCGGTCTCGACTCAGGAACATACCTCGATCTGGAGGGTGCTGCGACAGCCCAAGGTGCTGGCGCTGTTGGCGGTCACTTTTCTGGTGCAGGCCAGCCATGGACCCTACTACACCTTCTATACCATCTACATGGAGGGCTTTGGCTACTCCAAGGGGGTAATCGGTCAGTTCTGGGCCCTGGGGGTGATCGCCGAGGTGTTGATATTTCTGGTCATGGCGCAGCTGGTACGCCGGTATACCCTGCCTAGCTTGATGCTTTGGGCTACCGGACTGACCGCCTTGCGCTGGCTGCTCACCGGTGCGGTGCCCGAGTCGCTGCCGGTGATGCTCTTCGCCCAACTGCTGCACGCAGCCAGTTTCGGTGTCTTCCACGCCACGGCGATCGCCCTGTTCCATCAGTTCTTTGTCGGTCGCCACCAGGGGCGCGGACAGGCCCTCTATAGCAGCTTGAGTTTCGGCGCCGGCGGTGCCTTTGGTGCGCTCTACAGTGGCATGGCATGGGATGTGATCGGCGCTGCCACCACCTACTATATCGCCGCCGCTCTGGCGGCCCTCTCCGTCGGGATCAGTTGGCGCTGGATCCGCGGTTGATTCGCCCTGCTAGTGGGGAAATGGCTACCCGTAGGTATCCTTCGGGTCGTGGCGGTAGGCGGGACGCTGCGGTGATGATTGGCGCATGCGCTCGATGACCCGTGCTGCGATCAGTAGCGCCTCTAGCGGCTCTGCCGGAGCCGGGATATCGGAGAGCGGGAGCTGGCGCAGCAAGCGGTGGCGGTTCATTACCTCAAGGTAGTCGCTGGCGCTGAAGAGGTTGGCGGCACGACGAAAGCCGCGCTCCAGGTGGGGCAGGCCGGAGGCCAGTTTGCGGCTTAACAGCAGCTGGCCGTAGACCAGATCCAGCAGCGCCTCGCCGTGGGCGGAGCGGGCCGCGGCGGGTTTGAGTAGCTGATAATCATCAACAATATCCGCCCCCAGCCAGAAGCGGGCAACCATCCGCTGCAACCCGCATATCAGGGTGCTGCCTGCGTGGCGTCTTCGCTTTCGCGCCCTCGCCTCGCAACTCGACAGCAGCTGCTGTGCCGCCTTCGGCGAAAGCGGATCGGCACACCAGCGACCGAGGATTAACGGTTGGGGAGGCTCAAAGTTCAAAGTTCAAGGTTTATGTTGTGTGGAGCCAAGATATTACTAGGGGGAAATCTGCGATAATTCCGCGCAATGCCGCGATGTGCGGCGCTATATCGAGCTAGTGAATGGAAGCGCGGTTTCAGTTGTGGGGCCATTGCCCCCCAACGGCAGGGGCCGGCGGATGGCATGGATCATCTGAGCGCGGCCATACCCATGACACCGATACTGAATGATAACCCTGTTTCAGGCTCTGATAAAGGCTCTTTGAGGGTGACGCCAGGGCATGGCGTGTATTTTGGGGCATGGGTGGCACGGCAGGATGTGGAAGCTAGGCCAGCCCTTCCCCTACGTCCGAAACGATTTGTGGTATGAGCACAACGGTCTGATGCCAGCCAAGCGCTTATAGTTTAGCGAAGTGGCTACTGTGTAGCCAGCAGATAGGATGCGCTGAGC
>JBNJGC010000002.1:0-2307 GCA_051747405.1 Pseudomonadota bacterium | reverse complement strand
AGATAGGATGCGCTGAGCTTGCAAAGCGCATCTCAAATGACTGGAACGTGGTATCTCCGCGTCAGGCAGCCGGGAGGGAACGAGGCCGACATCTCCGCCGGGCATCGTTAGGATATCGCTACACACGCCTCTGGACGGGTAGTCTGGCCTAGGAACTCACACCCGCTTCATAACTTTGCGCCTTTGCGGTGGACACATCCTGTCGGTGGGGCGAGTAGTTGTGTGACGACTGTCAACTTTTATCCACCGACATCAACAGCTCCAGCATCGCCCTGGCGGCGTTGGAGGGGGTTCGTGCCGCATGTTGTACTACACCGAGCTGGCGCGAGAGGTGCAGCGGGGTATTGAGTCGCTTCAATTCGCTGTCGAGCATGGTGTCGGGCAGTACGCTCCAACCCAGGCCGACGGCGGTGAGCATTTTGATGGTTTCGAGGTAGTTGGTGGAGAGCTCTACCTGGAGGGCCATACTCAGCGGCTTGAAGGCGGACTCGACGATCTGGCGGGTAAAGGTCTCCGGGCCGGGGAGGATGGCGCGGTGTTGCGCCAGGGTCGGAAGCCCCGCCTTTTGGTAACCGGCCAGGGGGTGGTCGGTGGCACAGACCACGCTCAGTGGGTCCTGCCACACAGGCGCCAGTTGCAGCTGTGCTGAGGGGCGCGGCGGCAGGGTGACGATGGCCAGTTCCAGCTCTCCATGCTCCACTGCACGGCAGGCGGTCTCTGAGTCGAGAAAGCGGATGTCCAGCTGCAGCTCGGGGTAGCGCTGGCGCAACTCACGCAGCAGCGGCGGCAACCGGTGCAGTCCGATATGGTGACTGGTGCCCAGACTCAGCCGACCGGCGATGCGACCGGAGAGGTCGGTCATGGCGCGCCGACTCAGTTCCACTTCGTCGAGGATGCGCCGGGCATGGGGGAGCAGTGCTCGTCCCGCCTCGGTCAGTACCACTTGGCGCCCGATACGGTCGAACAGGGGGCGGTCCAGCTCCCGCTCCAGCGCGGCGATGCGTTTGCTTACCGCCGGCTGGGTGATGTAGAGCCGCTCCGCCGCCTGAGAGAAGGAGCCGCTATCGGCCACCGCCCTGAAAGCCTGTATTGCAGAGATATCCATAAATCACCGTAAATTCCAGTCAGGAATAGAATATATGAAAAATATGAATTTGTGTAATGGCTAGGCTGGGGTTATGCTGAAAATACTGTCATTAACCCGGTTCAACGGAGAAGAGAGATGACCGGCAAGACCCTGTACGACAAATTGTGGGATGCCCATGTGGTGCGCAGCGAAGAGGACGGTACCGCGTTGCTCTATATCGACCGCCACCTGGTGCATGAGGTGACTTCGCCGCAGGCCTTCGAGGGGCTGCGTCTTGCCGGGCGCAAGCCGTGGCGTACCGATTCGGTGGTGGCGACCCCGGACCACAATGTCCCCACCACCGGCCAGAGTGGCGGTATCGAGGGGATCGAAGACCCCATCGCTCGTATTCAGGTCTCTACCCTGGAGACCAATGTGAAGGAGTTCGGCCTGACCTACTTCCCGATGAACGATGTGCGTCAGGGCATCGTCCACGTGGTCGGCCCGGAGGAGGGCGCGACCCTGCCGGGTATGACCGTGGTCTGCGGCGACTCCCACACCTCCACCCACGGCGCCTTCGGTGCGCTGGCCCATGGCATCGGCACCTCGGAGGTGGAGCATGTTTTGGCCACCCAGACCCTGGTGCAGAAGAAGATGAAGAACATGCGGGTGACGGTGCAGGGCCATGTCGGCCCCGGCGTCACCGCCAAGGACATTGTACTGGCGATCATCGGCAAGATCGGCACCGCCGGCGGCACAGGCCATGCCGTCGAGTTCGCCGGCGAGGCGATCCGTGACCTCTCTGTCGAGGGGCGCATGACCGTCTGCAATATGGCCATCGAGGCGGGCGCCCGCGCCGGCATGGTGGCGGTGGACGACAAGACCATCGACTACTTCAAGGACAAGCCCTTCGCCCCGAAAGGCGATATGTGGGACAAGGCGGTCGAGGCGTGGCGCGATCTTAAATCCGATAACGGTGCGGTTTTCGACAAGGAGGTGGTGCTCGACGCCGCCTGCATCGAACCGCAGGTGACCTGGGGCACCTCGCCGGAGATGGTGGTCGGTGTCAGCGAGAGTGTGCCGAACCCGGCTGTGGAGAGCGACAAGGTGAAGGCCGACGGCATGCGCCGCGCGCTGGAGTACATGGGACTGGATGCCGGTATGGCGGTCAGCGACATTCCGGTGGACAAGGTCTTCATCGGCTCCTGCACCAACTCACGCATCGAGGACCTGCGCGAGGC
>JBNJGC010000001.1:0-44781 GCA_051747405.1 Pseudomonadota bacterium | reverse complement strand
TTTAGTTTTTCCTCGGCAGCGGGCTGTGGGCCAAGGGTTTGGGGCGCAACCGCGTCTGCTCCCGGTTCCCCGGCGATTGACGCCGGGAGGCTTTGCGGCTAAATTGCTCAGCGCCCGATTCGGGGCTTATCGTGCCACTGCCATGCGGCTTATCTCTTTTAACGCCTTTCGCACCCTGGATGTGCCGGGGGTCCGCTATATCAAGCCTGAGAGCTTTCTCGGCTCGCTGGATCACGTCCGCGAGGCGGAGTGGGTGCTCTACCCCGAGTATTGGCAGGTCAATAGCCTGGTCTACGGCCTGAAGCGCCGTATCTTCCCCAGTATCGCCAGCTACCATCTGGGTCACGATAAGATCGAACAGACCCGCGCCTTCATGGCCGTGGCCCCCGCGCATGTGCCCTGGACCGAGATCCTCCCTGCCACCGATGCCTCTATCGACTATGTGTTGGAGTGGTTCAGCTTTCCCTTCGTTGCCAAGGTGGTGCGCAGCTCCATGGGCGAAGGGGTCTACCTTGTCGCGTCGCGACGTGAGTTCCTCGACTACGCGGCACAGAATGACATCCTCTACATACAGGAGTACCTACCCATCGAGCGCGACCTGCGGGTGGTCTGGGTGGGGGATGAGGTGGTGAGCGCCTATTGGCGCGAGGGGAGTGACGGTTTCCATAACAACGTCGCCCGTGGCGGGGTGCTGAGCTTTGATGACG
Organism: Pseudomonadota bacterium; assembly: GCA_051747405.1. GTDB lineage: Bacteria > Pseudomonadota > Gammaproteobacteria > Thiohalomonadales > Thiohalomonadaceae > JAPHTQ01. The sequence goes on along the minus strand of JBNJGC010000001.1, from coordinate 44,074 downwards.
TACCGCCTGTGGCGCTGGAGCTGGTCAGCCGGGTCGCCCGCGAACTGGGTGTCGACCACGCCGGTTTCGATGTGGCAGTGGTGGAGGGGCATTGTTATCTGCTGGAGTTCAACCTGATGTTCGGTCTCGATGGGCTCAATCGGCAGGGGGTTAAAGTGGGTGAGTATGTCAGCCGTTACCTCGGCCTTGCCGGGGACGATGAGCCGACCCACCCGACACAACCCGGCCCGGTGGTGGCGGCATAGGGTGTGCCGAGGGGCGAGGCGCATCGATCAGACCTTGAACTGCGCTACCAGATCCTGAAGTTCGGCGGAGAGGCGGGCCAGGCTGTCGCTGGCCTGTGCCGTCTGTCCCGCCCCCTCGGCGGTAGTGTCGGCCGATTCGCTGATGCGGCTGATGTTGCGGTTGATCTCTTCGGCCACGGAGCCCTGCTCCTCGGCGGCGCTGGCGATCTGGATGTTCATCTCGCTGATGGTGCTCACCGCGGCGGTGATGCTGTCGAGCGCAGAGCCCGCCTTGGCCGCCTGTTCCACCCCGGCGCTGGCCTGGCTGCGGCCCGACTCCATCGCTTTGACCGCGTTGTTGGCGCCGCCCTGTAGCCGCTCGATCATCTCCTGGATCTCCTGGGTCGACTGCTGGGTGCGCTGGGCCAGGGTGCGCACCTCGTCGGCCACCACGGCGAAGCCGCGCCCCTGGTCTCCGGCGCGGGCCGCCTCGATGGCGGCGTTGAGCGCCAGCAGATTGGTCTGTTCGGCGATGCCGCGGATGACATCGAGCACGGTGCCGATCTCTTCGCTCTCCTTCTCCAGCTGGTTGATGACACCGGAGGCGTTCTCCACCTCGTCGGCCAGGGAGTCCATGGCGCCAAGGGTCTGCTGCATGATCGACTTGCCCTGCTGCGACTGCTCGTCCGCCTCGCGGGCGGAGTCGGCGGCGCGTGCGGCGTGGCTGGCCACCTCCTGTACCGTGGCGGTCATCTCGTTCATCGCCGTGGCCACCTGCTGGGTCTCGGACTGCTGATTCTGCACCTCGCGGTTGGTCTCCTCGGTGATGTGAGACATCTGCTCGGCGGCGGTGCCTAGCTGCTGCACCGAGGCGCTGACCTGAATCACCGTCTCCTGCACGCGGGCGGCGAAACGGTTGAAGGCGGCGGCAAGCTCGGCGATCTCGTTGTTCCCCTGCTGCTCCAGTCGCTTGGTCAGGTCGCCTTCGCCTTCGGCGATATCGTTCATCGCCGTTACGGCGTGCCGCATCGGTCGGGTGATGCTGAGGCTGATCAGCGCCGCCAGCAGCACCCCCACCACCAGCGCTGCGGCGGTGATGAGCACAGTGGTGTTGCGCGCCCCGTCGATGGCGGCGAGGTAGCTGTCGCGGTTCATGCTGATGGTGAGTACGCCTACCGACTTGCCGGTGAAATCCTCCACCGACTCAGCAAACGCCGCGTAGGCGCTGTCGCCGTGGGTAAAGCGGGTGACCACGCTGTCGCCACCCAGGGCGCTGCGCAGCTGTGCATCATCCAGCGGTGTCTTACCCTGCCAGGTGGTGCCGAAGGCCTTGAAGCCGCTGTCGCCCTCGATGTAGAGGCCGATATCGACCCCGTACTTACGTTTGAACTGCTCGAAAAAGGCTTGTCCGAAGGACATGCCGAACTCCACCGAGCCGATGTGCTCGTCACCGCTGAATACCGGCGAGATCCCGCGGATACCCAGTCCGGCGACCCCCTTCTCCAGACCGCGCACGGGTTTGCGCTGCTGGTTGGTCTCGATGACGGTGGCGCGAAAGCCGCTCAGGTCGTCGCCAAACTTCTCCGGCTTGTGCAGCCGCAAAAACGAGGTGGCCGGCGGTGTGTGAAGCTGAAATTGCTGTACCGCATAGCGCTCCTGGGTGTAGCTGAATGTCGGCCCAAGCTGGCGGTTGAGCGCCTCGCGATCACCGGCGGCAAAGAGCGACTGCACCTGTGGGTTCTGTGCCACCAGTGCACTCATCGCCTCGGCGGTGCGCGACTCGGAGGCCAGCTCGGCGGCGGCGCTGGTGGCCAGCTGGCGCAGCTCGCGCTCCTCGGCCTCGTAAACCACATCGGTGATCTCGCTCATCACTACTGGCACAATGATGGCGCCGGTCAGCAGTAGCACCAGGGCGAATCCCAAGCCGATGCGTTTACCGATGGAGAGGTTGTTGAGTATATCCATCATCGTACTGTACTCCTTGTCGTTTGGTTGATGATGAAAGTATGGTTAAAAGTGGGTGAATTTAACATCGGACAGTAGGCGGATCTTGCTGTCGGTGTCTCTCCGACAGGGGGATGGAGCTTGGCATCGGGGGGAAATTCGGGCAGTCTCTAGTCACTCAATTCGACGGTGAGTTCAGATAAGCGACAATGAGCAGGATGAAATTCAAGGCCTGGGGGCAGTGTATCGATTGCCACTTCGAGGGGATGATCGAGTACACCCATATCGAGGGGGAGGACTACCAAGATGGTGAGTCGATGGGGGTGATGCTGCTCCAACACTGCCCCTCCTGCGATACCACCGAGCACGCCCTCATTCCCATCGACTACTACCGGGAGATGATGGCGGAGCTGCGCGCCCGGCTCGAACAGGAGTAGACGGTGGCGGAGAAGGTACGACTGGACAAGTGGCTCTGGGCGGCGCGTTTTTTCAAGACCCGCGCCCTGGCCACCGAGGCGATCAACGGCGGCCACGTCCACCTGAACGGCCAGCGCCCCAAACCGGCGCGAGCGGTGCAGGAGGGCGATGAGCTGGAGATCAAAAAGGGGCAGGATAGCTTTCGCATCACGGTGCAGGGGCTCTCCAGCAAGCGAGGGCCGGCCAGTGTGGCGCAGCAGCTCTATGCCGAGGATGAGCAGAGCCGCCGCCAGCGCGAGGAGCTAAAAGAGCAGCGCCGGCTGATGGCCGCCGCCGCGCCGCGGCCCGCCAAACGCCCGGACAAGCGGGGGCGGCGGAAAATTATTCGCTTCATCAACAAGTATGACTGAGATCCCCCGGTTGAAATCGGGTATTTTCCCCCCTATGTGTGTAACAACAGACACCCAATGCAGGCTCCGGCCTGCTTTATTTTTATCCGCCGTCGGTGTAGGGCGGCAATATGTGAATGCAATAGGAGAGTAATCATGGCGACTGTAGAGCTGACCAAAGAGAACTTCGACGAGGTAGTGGGCAAAAGCGACTTTGTGATTGTCGACTTCTGGGCCCCCTGGTGCGGCCCCTGCAAGTCGTTTGGTCCGGTGTATGAGGAGGCCTCCGAGAAGCACGACGATATCGTCTTCGCCAAGGTCAACACCGAGGAGCAGCAGGAGCTGGCCGGTCACTTCCAGATCCGCTCTATCCCGACCCTGATGATCCTGCGCGATCAGATCGTCATCTACTCTCAGCCCGGCGCCCTGATGGGTGGCCAGTTCGATCAGCTGATCGAGAAGGCCCGTGAGCTGGATATGGACGAGGTGCGTAAGCAGGTGGCCGAGCAGCAGGCCGAGGAAGGCAGTCAGGAAGGCTAATGCCACGGCCCGAAACGCCACTGCTGGCTGCCGATATCATTATCGAGCCGGTCTCGGCGCCGGGCCGTATCGTCCTGATCGAGCGGCTCAACCCGCCCCACGGCTACGCGCTGCCGGGCGGATTTGTCGATCGGGGTGAGAGTCTCGAGCAGGCGGCGGTGCGTGAGGCGCTGGAGGAGACCGCCATGCGCGTTACCCTCAAGGCGCTTCTCGGTTGTTACTCCAAACCCGACCGCGATCCCCGCGGTCACACCGTCAGCGCCGTCTATATCGCCAGCGGCGAAGGCCAGCCCGAGGCCCGCGACGACGCCAAATCCCTCCACCTGATCGATCCCACCAACCCCCCGGCACCGCTGGCTTTCGACCATGCCCTGATCTTGCAGGATTACCTGCACTATTTGGAAACCGGGCAAACGACCCCACTTCGTTAGTTAGAATTCGAAGCCGTTTTGTCTAAAGCCTGACAATAATGCTAAGCTTTTTCGCCCGGTACCGCTGATTGAAGTCCGGCGCAAACAGTCTGTCGGCGTATAGTCCGACCTACATGATAGTGATGAACGATGTTGATCGGGCTCTAGCCCGACACACAACAAAGAAGGTGAGCGTGCATGCGTCCTGCGCAGATAGCGAATGTTCTTGAGCGTGAATTTACCAGCACCCGCGAGGGGCACCATACCCCGGTGATGCTGTGGGGTCCGCCCGGCGTGGGCAAGTCCCAGATGGTGCAACAGGTCGGCGGGCGCCACGGTGTGCCGGTGGTGGATATCCGCCTGTCGCAGATGGAACCCTCCGACCTGCGCGGCATTCCGTTTCGCAGCGGCGAGCATGTGGAGTGGGCGGTGCCGGCGATGCTGCCCGATACCGAGCGCCACGGTGCCGAGGGGATTCTGTTCCTCGACGAGGTCACCTCCGCACCGCCGAGTGTCTCCGCCGCCGCCTACCAGCTCATCCTCGACCGCCGTCTGGGGGAGTACCAGGTGCCGGAGGGGTGGGCCATCTTCGCCGCCGGTAATCGCCAGGGCGACCGCGGTGTCACCTACACCATGCCGGCGCCGCTGGCCAACCGCTTCGCCCACTTCGAGGTGGATACGCACCTGGACGACTGGGTCAGCTGGGCCTACGCCAACGGCATCGACGAGCGGGTGATCGCCTTCCTGCGCTTCCGTCCCGAACTGCTGTTCGATTTTGACCCGGCGCACAACCCGGTCGCCTTCCCCTCGCCGCGCTCCTGGGAGTTCGCACACAGGGCGCTGCAGAAGTTCGCCGACAGCGGCAGCCTGCTGGTCAATACCCTGCAGGCCTGTGTCGGCCCCGCCGCCGGCATCGAGCTGGGCGCCTTCGTCGACAATCTCGACAACCTGCCGGACCTGGATGCAATCATCCGCCGCGAGCAGGTGCCGCTGCCCAAGGAGATCGACCTGCAGTACGCCGTCGCCTCCGCCCTGGTGGGGCGTGCCCTGCGCGCCAAGAACGAAGACCCGCAGAACGCCAACGAGGTCTACGGTGCGATCCTTGAGTTCGCCGGCCGCTTCCGCGAGCGCGAGATGGGCGTGATGCTGGTCTCCGACCTGCATCGGGCCATCGGCCAGGATATCTTCGCCGTACCAGAATTCTCGCCGTGGGCCCAGGCCGTCGCCGAGGTAATGTTGTACTGATCATGCAACGCAGAGGACGCGGAGGACGCAGAGGTTTGTGATGCGTTTTTTTCGTTTCTCACTAGCAAGCGAGGTGATGAGTGGCCGTTATGCAATCACCTTCTTTTCCTCCGCGCACTCTGCGTCCTCTGCGTTGAAAAATCATACCTATGTCAGACTGTGAAACGAAACTGAGTGCCGCGCGCACCAAGCTGATTCTGGACAAGCCGTTCCTCGGTGCGCTGGTGTTGCGTCTGCCGATGATTGAGGCTGATTCCGATTGGTGCAAGACGGTGGCCACCGATGCGCGGGCTTTCTATTACAGCGCCGATTATATCGACGGTTTGTCGGTGGAGCAGGCGCAGTTCGTGCTCGCCCATGAGGCGCTGCACTGTGCACTGTCGCACTTCGCCCGTCGTTCGCACCGTGACAAGCATCGCTGGGATCTCGCCTGTGATCTGGCCATCAATCCGCTGCTCATCGCCGACGGTCTCAAGCCCTGCCCGGATGCCATCTACCTGCCGCAGTTCGAGGAGATGACCGCCGAGGAGATCTACCCCTGTCTCGATGAGCACGAGAACCTCACCCCGCATGATGACCACGTCTACGACGAGGACAACCAGAGCGGCGGCGGACGACAGGGTGCCGGCGGTCAGCACGACAGTACCGAGAAAGGTTCAGAGGGCGGCGATCAGCAGCAGAAGAAGAGCCCCGACAACAAGGGCGGGCGTGGCGATGCGGAGAAGCCCGACAAAACCAAACAGGAGCCGGGCGAGGGCCAGCAGGAACAGGAGCAGCCCAAGGACGGCGATGGTAGCGGAGAGGGGGCCAAACAGCCGCCGCCGCTCTCCAAAGAGGAGATGGATAACCTCTCGGTGCAGTGGCAGCAGCGCATGGCCGGCGCCGCGCAACAGGCGATGCAGGCGGGCAAGCTCAGCGGGCCGCTACGGCGCATCATCGATCACCTGCTGCAGCCGCAACTGCCGTGGCGTATGCTGCTGGCGCGTTACCTCAACGCCACCGCCCGCGACGACTACAACTACTCGCGTCCCTCCCGGCGCGAGGGCGACTACATCATGCCCAGCCTCAAGAGCCATGAGCTGGATGTCGTAGTGGCACTGGACACCAGCGGCTCGGTCACCGACAAGGAGATGACCGAATTCGTCTCCGAGGTGAATGCCCTGAAGGGGCAGATCCGCGCCCGCGTCACGCTGCTGGCCTGCGACTCCGGCCTCATCGGCGATGGCTGGACCTACGAGCCGTGGGAAGAGTTCGACCTGCCGCAAGAGTTTAGCGGCGGCGGCAGCACCGACTTCCGTCCGGTGTTCGACTGGGTGCAGCGCGAGAACCGCAGGCCCGACGTACTGGTCTACTTCACCGACGCCCAGGGCCACTTCCCCGAGAGCGAACCGCCGTACCCCACCGTATGGCTCGTCAAGGGCAAGGCACAAATCCCCTGGGGCCAAAGGATTCAATTGAACTGAATGATTCAACGCAGAGGACGCGGAGGACGCAGAGGTATTTATGGTTTGTTCATGTAGGAACGTGACATATTGCAGACGAAGAGGACGTGCTTTTCATTCTCAGCGACCTCCGCGTCCTCTGCGTTGAGAATGTTTTATAACGAGGTTTAACAGTGGAACTGAGTAGTGAAGATGCGCTGCGGTTGAATGTATTGATCGCCAACGCCGAGGCGGTGCGCATCGACGAGAACAGCATGACCGTATACGGCCTGAAGGGTGAGGAGGAGATGAAGTTTCCCCTCAACCCCACCGGACGCAGTGATCAGTACCTGCAGGCGGTGCGCGCCATGCTCTCCAGCGCGGTGCTCGACTCGCCCGGCGGCTACCCGGTGTTCCTGCGCCGCTGGACCCGCATGGGCCAAATTGACAACGACCAGTTGGATCGCCTGCTTAAGCTGGGCGAACCCGAGGCGGTGATGGCGGTTGTCTGCGCCCGCAACCTCTCCGATGAGCTGGCGCGTCGCGCCTGGTGGTGCGCACCGTATTCCGAACATGCCCGGCGTATGCTGGAGGCGCCGCAGGTAGTCGCGGGGGAGATGGGCAGGAAGCTGGCCGAACACCTCATCGAGCACCTGCCGTTCGAGACCGAGCCGCGCGATATGCTCAACACCGTGCGCCTGGTGCTGCAGCCGGGGCTTATCGACGAGGCACAGAAACAGAAGCTCTGGGAGAGCGGGCGACGCCAGAAGAGCTACCGCATCGGTTTTCTCGAAACCCTGCCCCACGACCTGCCCGAGCAGCAACCCCCGCGCGAGGATCTGGAGCAGTACCGAGAGACGTTGGAAACGCTTGCCGCGGCGGAGAATGAGTACGCCCGCCATCTGCTGCTGATGCTGGAGCAAGTGGGGCAGAGTTTCCTCGAGATCGCCGAGGATGTGCTGAGCAACCCCGCCGATCAGGATGTGGCCAGCGCTTTGTTCAATGCCCTGGGTCGCTACTTTCTCAAGCTACGCCGCTGTGACGGCTTCCGCGAGCTGGCCGAGATCGAGGCGCTGGTGGAGCAACTGATGCAGGAGGATGAACAGCTTCAGACGCTGCTGCAGGCGGTACCCGAGCTGGAGCCGGAGATCCGCGCCATGCTCACCCTGGCCCAGGTGAACGAGTACCTGCTCAACCCCATTTTCGGCCAGACCGATGCCGTGGGCACGGTAATGAACGAGAAGATCGAGCCGGTGACGCTGCCGCTGCGCAAGGCGATCTACCGTCTGCGCGGGCGTGACCCGGAGACCATGAGCCAGGGCCGACGCCGTCGCCGCCGCGCACGCCGGCGATAACGGAGTTTGTAGGTTGGGGTGAGCCTGCGAACCCCAATCTGCACGCCTTAAACCTTGAACTTTGCACCGCTCCTGCGCATCCCTGCGCCCGCGGTATACGCCGTGCACGGATGCATCAGTGCCGCGGTCACAGGGACGTGATAAAGCGGCCCGTTCATCCTGAACATAAACCTTGAACTTTGAACCCAAATGCCACCCAAGATAGAGGTCGTCACCGTTGCCGCAAACCTTACCGTCACCGTACCGGAGACGGTGGTGGAGGCCAATGTGGGTTATCTGCCCTGGGTGCTGGGGGAGAATCTGGCCGGACAGGTGGACCCTTGGGTGATGGAGCAGGGGCTGGGTTACTACCCGGCGCTCGACTTCTTTCGTGATCAGCCCGAGGCGGCGGACCCTGCGTTGCTACAGCTGATCGACGAGATCGCCACCTTTTGTGCCGCCTATGCCCGGCGTGAGCTGCGGCGGCGCCTCTCGCGGGCCTTCTCCAGCGTGCAGGTGGAGCAGGTGCAGTGTATCGCCTATACCATGCCGCGGGTGCGACCGAGCCGCAGCGGAAGCCCCGCCGCTCTGGCCGCTCACTACACCCCTAACCGCCTGAAGATCGAGCTGCTGCTCAGTTCCATCCAGAAAGGGGCGTTCGAAGGCATCGAGACGCTGACCCTCAACAAGTTGATGCGCTTTGGCCGCGAACCGTTCGAGGCCTTTCAGATCAACGGCTCCAGGCTGGTGCAGCGCAGCGGATAAAGCCACCGCATTGGCCCATTGATAACCTTGTTTGCGAGCCCTCTTCGGTGTCGGCATAATCGCCACCCGGAATAACGACAAACGAAAGGAGCCAACCATGCGCCTGATCCTCTTGGGAGCCCCCGGTGCGGGCAAGGGCACACAAGCCCAGTTTATCTGCGAAAAGTACAATATCCCCCAAATCTCCACCGGCGATATGCTGCGTGCCGCGGTCAAGGCGGGCACCCCGCTGGGACTGGAGGCGAAGAAGATCATGGACGAAGGCGGGCTGGTCTCGGACGACATCATCCTCGGACTGGTCAAGGAGCGTATCGCCGAGGACGACTGCAAGAACGGCTTTCTCTTCGATGGCTTTCCGCGCACCATTCCTCAGGCCGAGGCGCTGAAGGCGGACGGTGTGCCGCTGGATTATGTGGTGGAGATCGATGTGGATGATGAGGAGATCATCAAGCGCATGAGCGGTCGCCGCGTTCATCCCGGCTCAGGGCGTACCTACCACGTCATCTTCAATCCGCCGAAGGTGGAGGGCAAGGATGATGTCACCGGCGAGGACCTGATCCAGCGTGATGACGACAACGAGGAGACTGTGCGCAAGCGTCTTGATGTCTACCACTCACAGACCGCTCCGCTGGTCGAGTTCTACTCCAAGTGGGCCGAAAGCGGCGATGCCGACGCCCCCAAGTACGTCAAGGTGACCGGTACCGGCAGGAGCGTGGAGGAGAATCGCGACGCGATCTTCGCCGCCCTCCAGTAGCGCTGCCCGCCAGCCCTGCAGTGACAACAGGCCCTTCGGGGCCTGTTTTGCGTTGTGGCGTGCCCACCGCGTGGCCATCAGGGTATACTGTACCGCTACAATCCGATCACGTTTGTACAGCTAATCACAGCTGGGCGGCAGGCGTGTTTCCACCCCAGCACTGGCGGAGAGTTATGCAGAGCGATCACTCAGAGAGTAGGATTGGCGTGTTGATGACCAATCTCGGCACCCCGGACGCCCCCACTAGCGCGGCACTACGCCGCTACTTGGCGGAGTTCCTCTGGGACCCGCGGGTGGTCGATCTACCGCGACCGTTGTGGTGGTTGATCCTGCACGGGGTGATTCTGCGGATCCGTCCGGCTCGCTCCGCGCGCGCCTACCGCGAGGTCTGGACCGATGAGGGGTCGCCGCTGTTGCGGATCGCCCGGGAGCAGCAGTGCATGCTGCGTGAGCGGCTGGAGCAGCAACAGCCGGGCCGTTTCGCGGTGGCGCTGGGGATGCGCTACGGCAACCCATCCATCGCCTCGGCGCTGGATGAGCTGCGTCAGGCCGGCTGTGAACGCCTCATCATCCTGCCGCTCTATCCGCAAAACTCCTGTTCCACCACTGCCTCCACCCTCGATGCGGTGGCCGGGGCGATGAAGCGGCGGCGCGATGTCCCGCATCTGGGCTTTATCGCCGACTACCATGACGACCCGCGCTATATCGCCGCCCTGGCCGCCTCGGTGCGTGATCATCGTGAGGGGCGCACCGCGGCGCAGAAGCTGATCATCTCCTTCCACGGCACCCCGCTACGCTACCGCGAGCAGGGCGATCCCTATTACACCCAGTGCCGGCGCACCGCCCGACTGCTGGCCGAGGAGCTGGGGCTGGAGGCGTCGCAGTGGATGATGACCTTTCAGTCACGCTTTGGACGCGAGCCGTGGCTGCAGCCCTATACCGACAAGACACTGGAGAGCCTGCCGGCTGAGGGGATCAAGAGTGTCGAGGTGATCTGCCCCGGTTTCTCCGCCGACTGTCTCGAAACGCTGGAGGAGATCGAAGGGGAGAATCGCGAGATCTTTATCGACGCCGGTGGCGAGGTGTTCCACTACATCCCCGCCCTCAACGCCCGTGACGACCACATCGCCATGATGGCCGGGTTGATTAGAGATAGGTAACTATCAGGTCGCCAGAAGTGAACCGCAGAGACGCAAAGGCGCAGAGCGTATGGTGAAAAAGGTTTTGAAAGCCACACCGCCTTCCAATTTTGATTAGTTGGTACCACGTGTTCGCGAAGACCGTTGCCGGGGGTGCACACCGACTCTGTCTCCATCGCTTTGCGTCTTCGCGTCTTTGCGGTGAGTTATTTGGCTCGTGTAGGGGCCAATGCGTTTAAAACAGCCTGCCGGCGCGGATCAGGCGCTGTTGCCAGTAGGGGTTATCGAGCGAGGCGTAGCTGACCGCTTTACCGCTGGAGGGGGCGTGGAGGAAGGTGTCGTCGCCGATGTAGATCCCCACATGCGAAACCTTGCCCTCGATACGGAAGAATAAGAGATCCCCCTGGCGCAGGGCGTCACCTGTGACGGGAAAAGCACTGTTATAAAGCGTGGCAGTGGTGCGCGGAGCGTTGATGCCGGCGTGTTTGAAAGAGTAGTGGACCAGACCGCTGCAGTCGAAGCCGCGTTCAGGGGAGGCGCCGCCGAAGCGGTAGGGGGTGCCCAGCTGTCGCCGGGCGACTGAGACCGCCGGGTGTACGGACTGTTGCGTCGGCGCGTTATCCGGCTTTGGGGTGATGGCCGACGGCTTGGGTTGCGGTGAGCTGCAACCGCCGATCAGTAGTGCGATAATGCTGGCAAGTGTGATTCGTCGCAGCATAGACCTGCCTTACGAGTCGATAGGCTTACCGTTATATAACGGTTTTTTCACTGGGTAAAGCCTGGACGCTATTTCACGGAGCCAAATAACAGCTGCAGAGTCCCTGCGGTCGACGGTCCTGTCAGGCGTGTGGGAACCTCCCAAGTGTACTGGTATTCGGATTGCTTATTTAGTCGCTAAAGACGATGGGGACCACCTCGCGGTAGTGCTGAACGAAGTGGGCCGTCACCCCCTCCTTGATGTGTTCGGGCAGCTCTTCGAAATCCCCCTTGTTGGCCTCGGGCAGAATCAGCTCCATCACCTTTGCGCGGCGGGCGGCGATCACCTTCTCGCGGATGCCGCCCACCGGGTAGACGCTGCCGGTAAGGGTCAGCTCGCCGGTCATCGCCAAAGGCCGTTTGATGCGCTGATTGCGCGCCAGCGAGAGCAGGGCGGTGGCCATGGTGATGCCGGCGGAGGGGCCATCCTTGGGGGTGGCCCCTTCGGGCACGTGCAGATGGACGAAGGCCTCGTCGAAGAACGCCGGGTCGCCGTCGAACTGCTTGAGATGGGAGGAGACGTAGCTGTAGGCGATCTCCGCCGACTCGCGCATCACCTCGCCGAGCTTGCCGGTGAGCTTGAAGCCGCGGTTCTTGCTGTGCACCTGGGTCGCTTCGATGCTGAGGGTGGCGCCGCCCATAGCGGTCCAGGCCAGCCCGGTGACCACGCCGACGCCGCTGAGCGGCTTCTCCTTGCCGAAGAAGGGCTTGCCCAGGTACCCCTCCAGCGTTTTCGGGCCGACCCGAATCGGCCCTTTGGCACCGCTGACGATCTTCATCGCCGCCTTGCGCACCACTCGGCCCAGCTGCTTCTCCAGACTGCGCACACCCGCCTCACGGGCATAGCCCTCGATGATCTGGCGCAGCGCCGAGTCGGTGATCTTGAGTTTGCTCGGTTTGACCCCGGCACGCTCAAGTTGGCGCGGCCAGAGGTGGTGTTTGGCGATGGCCAGCTTCTCTTCGGTGATGTAGCCGGAGAGGCGGATCACCTCCATGCGGTCCAGCAGCGGCCCGGGGATGGTGTCGAGCTGGTTGGCGGTGCAGACGAACAGTACCTTGGAGAGGTCGAAGCGCAGGTCGAGGTAGTGGTCGAGGAATTCGCTATTCTGCTCCGGGTCGAGCACCTCCAGCAACGCCGCTGCCGGGTCGCCCTGGTAGGAGGCGCCGATCTTGTCGATCTCGTCGAGCATGATCACCGGATTTTCGGTGCCCGCCTCCTTGAGCGAGTGGATGAACTTACCGGGCATGGCGCCGATGTAGGTGCGGCGGTGGCCCTTGATCTCGGCCTCGTCGCGCATGCCGCCGACCGAGAAGCGGTAGAACTTGCGCCCCACGGTCTCGGCGATGGAGCGACCGATGGAGGTCTTGCCCACGCCGGGCGGGCCGACCAGCAGCAGGATCGAGCCGGCGACGGTGCCGCGCAGCTTGCCCACGGCGAGGAATTCGAGAATGCGCTGTTTGACATCGTCCAGGCCGTCGTGGTCGCGGTCGAGGATCTTGCGCGCCCGTTTGAGGTCGAGGATATCCTCCGAGTCCACCCCCCAGGGCAGCGAGGTGATCCAGTCGAGGTAGTTGCGGGTGACGGTGTACTCGGGGGAGCCCACCTCCAGTACGGACATCTTCTGCATCTCGTCGTCGAGGCGCTTCTGAGCATGCTCGGGCAGGGTGAGCTGCTCCGCCCGCTCTTTGAAGCGCTCCAGGTCGGCGGTGCGATCATCCTTCTCCAGTCCCAGCTCTTTCTGGATCTCCTTGAGCTGTTCGCGCAGGAAGAACTTGCGCTGCTGTTCCGACATTTGATCCTCGACCCGCTCGCGGATCTGGTGTTGGAGCTTGGCTACCTCCATCTCCTTTTTCAGCAGTACCAGCACCCGCTGCATACGTTTGATCACCGGGTAGGTCTCCAGCACCTCCTGCAGTGAGGCGCCGTCGGCGGTGGTCAGGCCGGCGGCGAAGTCGGTTAGCGGCGAGGGTTCGTTGGGGCCGAAACGGTTAAGGAAGTATTTGAGCTCTTCGCTGTAGAGCGGATTAAGCGGCAGCAGCTCCTTGATAGTGTTGATGATCGCCATGGCGTAGGCGCGCACCTGCTCTTCGTCGAGCTTTTTCTCCTCGTGCGGGTACTCCACCTGCACCAGGTAGGGGGGCGTGTCGGAGAGCCATTTGACGATACGAAAGCGCTGTAGCCCTTCGGCGATGAATTGCAGCTTGTCGTCGGCACGCGCCGGCTGGTGTAGTCGTACAACGCTGCCGACGTTGTAGAAATCTTCGCGCGGAGGTTTCTCCAGCTCCCCCCCTTTGACCATGACCAGCCCGGCCATATGGTGGCTGGTTTTGCCGATCTCTTCGATGGTTGGCAGCCAGGGCTTCTCATCCATAACGATGGGCGCGGCCTGAGCGGGGAAGAATGGGCGTTCGAATACCGGCAGCAGGTGCAGCGTCGTGGGTAGTACCGTGCCCTGCACCGCCAGGCCGGTGTCGCTGTCGGTGTCCTGTATATATTCGGCTTCAAGCGGCTCGTTATCGACCATGGTGTTCCTCTCGTGTTAACTGCGCAATGGAGTTGAGTGGTCTTGTGTCGGCAGATTTTAGCGGAAAATTCTCGTCTGCAAAGTGGCAACTGCCTCCTTGCCGAATTGTGGCGATAGGGGTGCAAAGCAATGCCGAACGGATGAATTTTCTTTGATTGGTGCGTTTTTTTGCAATATTGGGCAAAAAAACGCGTTTTTTTCGTAAAAAAAACCTATTTCTTTTACAAAAACAAAAAAAGTGTGTTTATAATTTGAGCGTCGAACGATTTTGTTTCTCATCGAAAATGTAAGGAGCGGTTTTATGGCACGCGTTAAAAAAGCTGCAACCAAAAAGAAAACTGTAAAGAAGACAGCTGCACGTCGCGGTCGTCCGGCTGCACGTAAGTCGGCTGTCAAGCTGGACCCGACCAAGAACAGCACCTTCAAAGCGGCGGTAAGCCGTCGCGAGAAGGCGGAGAAGGCACTGGCCAAGGCGGAGGCTGCCGCCAAGAAGGCCGCTGATGCACTGGCTGCAGCCCGCACCAAGGCCCGTACCACTAAAACCGCTGCTGCCAAGAATGCGGTTGCCAAGAAGATGGAGATGAGCAAGAAGGCGCGGGAGAAGGTGGCGGATGCCAAGTTTGATCTGCGTCTGGCCGACTCCATGATCAATGCGCTGGTCAAGTTCGAAGCGGCCCAGGACAAGGCCTACGAGCGCGCTCTGGGCAAAGCCGTCAAGGCTCAGGAGAAGAAAGAGGCGCAGATGGTGAAAAAGCGTAACGCTCCGGCGAAAAAACGCCGCACCACCAAGCGTCGCGTGAAAAAGGCCTCCTGATAACAGGGTGCCGAAACGCAAAAAAGGCCGGTGATAGCTCACCGGCCTTTTTTTTGCGCTCATGAGCGAGCGAATGTAAACACGATATGCGCCAGCCCCTTAGAACAGGCCCTCAAACGGTTCGACTTCGACCCACTCGCCCGGTTCGACACCGCGACACTCCGCCGGCAGTACGATAAAGCAGTTGGCCTGACTCATGGAGCTCAAGATGTGCGAGCCTTGATGGCCGGTGCTGCGTACCACCAGCTCGCCATCATCGGCGCGTTCGAGAATACCGCGCTGGAAGTCCTGCCGCGCCGGGCTTTTGAGCCTCTCCTGACAACGGACTCGGACGCGCAACGGCGCGCTGTACGCCTGCCCCATCAGCTGTTTCAGGCTCGGTTGTACGATCTGATAAAAGGTCGCCATTACCGAGACCGGATTGCCCGGCAGGCCGAAGAAGACCGTCTCACCCAGTCTGCCGAAGGCGAGCGGTTTGCCCGGTTTCATCTTAATCTTCCAGAAGTTGACCTCACCGAGGCGCTCCAGGGTCTGTTTGACGTAGTCGGCCTCGCCCACCGAGACGCCGCCGCTGGTGATCAGGACATCGGCGATCTTGGCGGCAGTGCCAAAGGCGTGGCTGATCGCCTCGGGCTCATCGCGGATCACACCCATGTCGAGGTGCTCGACATTGAGCGCTTGCAGCATGCCGGCAATGCTGTAGCGGTTGCTGTCGTAGATCTGTCCCTCTTCAGGAACCTCACCGATGGAGCAGAGCTCATCGCCGGTGGAGAAGGTAGCCACGCGCAGGCGGCGGTGTACCGTCACTTCACCGACACCCAGTGAGGCGAGCAGCCCCATCTCCGCGGCACGGATCCGCTTGCCCGGTGCGAGGACGATACCGCCTTTGGGGATGTCCTCGCCGATGTGGCGCACGTTCTCGCCGGCTTTGTGGCCGGCTTGGAGGGTGATAGTGTCACCGTCACGTTCCACCGCCTCTTGCATGATGACGGTGTCGGCTCCCTCCGGTACAACTGCACCGGTCATGATGCGCACGGCCTGCCTCGACGCCACTCTGCCCGTAAATGGGGTGCCGGCAAAGGCGGTGCCGATTACCGTGAAGCCGGCACTGCCGCTGTCGGGGAGCTCTGCGCCGTTGACGGCGTAGCCATCCATGGCGGAGTTTCGGTGTCCCGGTACGTTGATGGGGGAGGTGACCGCCTCGGCGACGATACGGTTGTGGGCGAGGGGCAGGGTGCAGCGCTCAAAACCCTCGATGGGCTGAAGCGCCTGGCGGATTTTCGCCAGCGCTTCATCGACGTTGAGCAGGTCGCTCATGCCCTGGTTGTCACAGCTGTTGGGATTGCTCATCGGCTGATTCCTATGGTTTTGCAGTATTCAATCGGTTGTACGTCGCCGTTCATCGAGCCACTGCGCGATGAAGCGGGCGATCTGTTCCGGCTGGTTGATATCCAGTTGCGGCAGTAGTGTGTCGCTGAAAGCGGTGTCACTGGCTACCGCGATAATCTCACTGTCGTCGAGAGAGAGGGGAGGCTTACCCAGTGCCCGTCGGTAAAGGGCGATCTTGGGGTAGACCTCGTGCTTGAAGCCTTCGACCAGCAGCAGATCGAAGCGCTTATTGTCAAAGTGGGGGAGTAACTCGTCGAGTCGGGGTTCCGTATCCTCCCCGTTTTCGCTCATCAGTGCCCACCGTTTGTGAGAGGCGACCATCACCTGGCGGGCACCGGCCTGGCGTAGACGGTAGCTGTCCTTGCCCGGGGTGTCGATGTCGAAGTCGTGGTGGGCGTGCTTGAGCAGGCCGCAGCGGATCCCCCTGGTGTCGAGGAGTGGGATGAGCTGCTCCAGCAGGGTGGTTTTACCGGTGCCGCTGTAGGCGACGAGGCCCAGCAGTGGGAATGGGGAGTCACTCATGGCTGCTGCGCCTCATTGAGTTGAGCGGGGGTGTTGAGGTTGGTGAAGGCCTCGGGCTGATCGGAGAAGTCGGCACAGCAGTGCGGTACGCTGTAGAACCAGTCGTGAACCTTGCGTCCGCCCTGTTGCAGATAGTCGCGCAGCGGCGCTTCGGCATCGGAGCGAACCAACATGATCACCGGGTGGAGCCGTCTGCCATCATCCACGGTGCAGGCCTGGGCATCGTGCTGGAGTAGCGTGTGCAGCATACGCTCAACCAGATCGCCGGGAAGGTACGGGGTATCACAGGGAATACTCAGGACGTACTCGCTGTCACTGTGTTCCAGTCCACTGAGAAGGCCGGCCAGCGGGCCCAGTCCGCCGCTGAGCGTGTCACTGACTAACGGAAGGCCCAGCTCACGGTAGTGTTGATGGTTACGGTTGGCATTAATCAGAACCTGCTCTACCTGCGGCTTGAGCACCTGTAGCACATGCGCGATGAGGCTGGTGCCGCGAAAGGGTAGCAGCCCCTTGTCCTGCCCCCCCATGCGACGCCCAGCGCCGCCGGCGAGAAGCACGACGGTGACTGTCCGTTTGGGTTCTGTCGGCAGTGGCATGGGCGTTAGTTGGATGTCTGGATATGAAAGACTGTTAGACCGATTAAATAGTTTACCATTTTCCACAGTTGTTTGTGACGAAGGGGGAGGGATGAGCAGGATGAGCGCAAGACGCGGGCCGCACGGGCGGCTGTGAGGGCGGGCTACAGGTGTTTATCTGCGACGACCTGGTTAGCCCCGGCGCGGAGCGCCCTCTACTGTGGTCAGGTCGATGGTCGTGGCGTGGGCGGGGTTCATGGGCTGGACAGCGATGATGAGGATGTACTGGTCCGTGCCGTTCCTTTTGAGCAGGCCCGGTGGTGGCAGCAGGCAGGGGATATCAAATCGGCCAGTCCTGGCCACGCAGCGCTCGCGCCTGCGTGAGCCGTGGTGCGGAATCTAACCTTTATAATTTGTGCCATTGCCACTATATTTAGGGCAATAGTCAATGGTTTAACACGATGGGGGCGAAGGTATGACGATCAACGGTGCCATGAACAGTGCATTGACCGGTGTACGCCGGGGAATGGAGGGGCTGGAGCGTAATGCCGGCGATGTGGCGCGCGCCAATGGCCGCAGTGATGCCGATGTGGCCCAGCCGTTGGTGGAGAGTATCGTCAATCGCCGTCAAGTGGAGACCAATGTCGATATGTTGAAAACCGTTGACGAAACTCTTGGCTCTCTGCTCGATGTGAAGGCCTGAAGAGTATCCTGCCGGGGGGCGCTTCGCACCCCGTTATCTGCATAATGTGCTTTAGATAAGCCCGCCATGGTGTAACTGGAGAGCCGACGGGTTAGACCAGGTTATCCAGCCCATAGATTCCGCACTTTTTCCCCGCCAGCCGTGACGCCTCGATGAGGGCGAGATCCAGCTTGTGTCCCCGCTCCAGTTGATCGATCAACCCGGCGTTGAACACATCTCCCGCGCCCAGGGTGTCCACCACCATCGGTGGCGAAAAGGGTGGGGCGTGGTGGAGTGTGCCGTCGGTATCCAGGGCGTAGGCGCCCTGTTCGCCCCAGGTGCAACTCATCATCGCCTCCAGCCCATGGGTTTGCATGTGGCGTAGAAAGCTCTCTGCGCTGTGGGCGTGCATCCGCTTGGCGTAGTCGCGGGAGAACATCAGCAGGTCGGCCAGGGGGAAGAGTTTTTCGATCCCGGGGCGCGCCTTCTCCACCTCCAGGGAGATGGGGAGGTTGGGCTGTTCGCTACGGGCGTGCTCCATCATGGTGCGAACCTGATCCAGGTTGCGCCCCTCGAAGTGGAGCCAGTCGACGGGGTCGAGATCGATCGCAGCAAAGTGGCGGGCCGGATACTCGGGCAGGTCGCGGAAGTGGACGATGGTGCGGCTGCCGTTGAGGCGGCTGAGGGTGACGTAAGAGGTGGGGACCTTACCGTGTTGGAGCGCGTAGACCGCGCTCAGGTCGATGCGGTTGTGCCTGAGATCGCGGCGGATCTGCTCGCCACCGGGTTCGTCCGCGATGGTGCCGGCCCAGCTGCAGCTGTGGCCCAACTGACTCAGCACCACCAGAGTATTGGCGGCGTTGCCGCCGCGGTTGGTGTGCTGGGAGACGGCGCGCACCTCCTGGTCTTCGTGCGGGTAGTTGTCGACGACGTTGATGATGTCCAGGGTGGCGTTGCCTACTGCCAGAATCTTTGCCATGTGACTCCTCGTGATTACTGCTGCTGTCGTGCCAATGCCCAGATGGTATGTTCGCGGACGATTGCCGACGGGTGTGCCAGACGCTGTTGCAGGGCGAGGATCAATCGCTCGCTGCGGGGGGCGTTGCCCAGCGCCACGGCCAGATTCCTCAGCCACGACTCGTGGCCGATGCGGCGGATGGCCGAGCCTTCGGTACGGCGCAGGAAGGTCTCTTCGTCCCAACCGAACAGTTCGATCAGGTCGGGATTGTCGAGCCCGTGGCGCGGGGCGAAGTCGGTCTCTGCGCCGGTTTTGGCGAATCGGTTCCAGGGGCAGACCAGTTGGCAGTCGTCGCAGCCGTAGATGCGGTTGCCCATCAGTGGCCGTAGCGGTTCAGGGATGCTGCCCCGGTGTTCGATGGTGAGGTAGGAGATGCAGCGGCGGGCATCCACCACATAGGGTTCGACGATGGCGGCGGTGGGGCAGAGGTCGATACAGGCCTGGCAGGTGCCGCAGTGGCTCTCGAGGGGGGCGTCCGCGGGCAGCGGCAGGTCGGTGTAGAGCTCGCCCAGAAAGAACCAGGAGCCCGCTTCACGGCTGAGCAGATTGCTGTGTTTGCCCACCCAGCCGAGGCCGGCGTTGGCGGCCAGCGGTTTTTCCAGCACCGGAGCGCTGTCGACAAAGGCGCGGTAGCCAAAGTGGCCGATCTGCTCGCTGATCCGTGTGGCCAGGTGCTGCAGCCGTTTGCGCATCAGTTTGTGGTAGTCGCGCCCCAGGGCGTAGCGCGAGATGTAGCCCCGCTCGCCATCATGCAATACGTTCCAGGGGTTTGCCGCGCCGCTCGGCAGGTAATTCATGCGCACGCTGATCACGCTGAGGGTGCCCGGCTCCAGCTCCGCCGGACGGCTGCGTTTGCGCCCGTGGCGCTGCATGTACCCCATCTGACCGTGGTAGCCGTCCCCCAGCCAACGCAGCAGGTGTGCCTCGGCTGCGCCCAGCTCGACGCCGCTGATGCCGAGCTGTTCGAACCCCAGCTCCCGCGCCCAGTGGCGGAGTTGTGTCACCAGCCTGTCGTGATTAAAGTGGTTCTGTGTCCGCGCCATAGCCGCTATGATACCTCCCATGAAGCGATTACCCCATGATCTTTATCGCGCCGCCCAGGTGCGGGAGCTGGACCGGCTGGCCATCGACTATTACGGCATCGCCGGTTATTCACTGATGACCACCGCCGGGCAGGTGCTGTTCGATGCGATGCGGAAGCGTTGGCCCAGGGTGCGTCAGATCGCCGTGCTCTGTGGCGGGGGCAACAACGGCGGCGACGGCTATGTGGTGGCCCGTCTGGCCCGCCTGGCCGGTATGGAGGTGGAGTTGCACCAACTGGCTCCGGCGGACAAGCTCAAAGGCGAGGCGCGGCGAGCCTTTGAGGATGCCGAGGCGGCCGCCGTCTCTATGATCAACTACGACGGTCAGCGTCTGGACGGTTTTGAGCTGGTCGTCGATGCCATGCTCGGCACCGGTCTCAACGGTGAGCCGCAGGGGATCTGGCGCGAGGCGATCGAGGCGGTCAACGAGATCGACGTGCCGGTGGTGGCCGTGGATATCCCCTCCGGTTTGAGTGCCGATACGGGGCGTGTGCTGGGTGCGGCGGTACGGGCCGACCTTACACTGAGCTTCATCGGCCTCAAACAGGGGCTGTTTACCGCCGACGGCCCGGACCACTGCGGCGAGCTGCGCTTCTCCGCGCTGAATGTGCCGGTGGAGGTCTACGGCCATCTGAGTCCTGCGGCGCGGCGCATCGATTACCCGCAGCTCAAGTCGCAGCTGAGTCGGCGGCGGCGCAATAGTCACAAAGGGGAGCACGGCCATGTGCTGGTGGTCGGCGGCGATCACGGTATGGGCGGTGCGGTGCGTCTGGCCGGTGAGGCGGCGGCGCGCTGTGGGGCGGGGTTGGTCTCGCTGGCCACGCGTGAGCGTCACGCCGCTGCGATCGCGCAGGCGCGACCGGAGCTGATGTGCCACGCCGTGGAGCAGCCCGAGCAGCTCGTCCCGCTGTTGGAGCGGGCCAGTGTGGTGGCCCTGGGGCCGGGGCTGGGGCGGGGCGCCTGGGGGCGTGGAGTGCTCGCGCGCATCCTTGAGAGCGGGCTGCCGCTGGTGGTCGATGCCGATGCCCTCAATCTGCTGGCCCTCGAACCCGCCTATCGTCGTGATTGGGTGCTGACCCCCCATCCCGGTGAGGCGGCGCGGCTGCTCGGCTGCTCCACCGCCGAGATCCAGGCGGATCGCTTTGCCGCCGCCGCCTCCCTGGAGGCCAGCTTCGGCGGTGTGGTGGTGCTCAAGGGGTGCGGCTCTTTGGTGTTGGCGCGGGATGGCGAGTTTGCCCTCTGCAGCGAGGGCAATCCCGGCATGGCCTCCGCTGGGATGGGGGATCTGCTCACCGGGGTGATTGCCGCCCTGATCGCCCAGGGCCATGCGCTGCGTGATGCGGCCAGGCTTGCCACGGTGATCCATGGTGCCGCCGGGGACCGGGCGGCGGCGACGGGAGAGCGGGGGATGCTCGCCAGCGACCTTCTTCCCCAGTTACGGCAGTTGGTCAACCCCTGAGGCGATGGTTGTGACGTGCCACTTCACCCTGGACTCTGCAGCGCGGACCGAGGCCCTCGGCGCCGCTCTGGCCCACTGCTGCCCGGCGGGGACGGTCATCCACCTCCACGGTGAGCTGGGGGCCGGCAAGACCACCCTGGTGCGCGGGTTTCTGCAAGCGCTGGGCCACCGTGGGGCGGTCAAAAGCCCCACCTACACCCTGGTCGAGCCTTATCAGTTGGGTCGGCAGACGGTCTACCACTTCGATCTCTATCGCCTGGGTGACCCCGAGGAGCTGGAGTATCTCGGGATCCGTGACTACTTCGACGGCAGAGCGATCGCACTGGTGGAGTGGCCTCAGCGCGGAGAGGGGCTACTGCCTAACCCCGCCCTGACGCTGCACCTGGCCTACTGCGAAGCGGGACGCGAGGCGCACCTCAGCAGTGTCGAGGGCGTGGCGGCGGAGCTCTGGACGTGTGTGGATGCTCACTTCGCTGCGAACGAATAGCTTGAATTTATCCCCAAATTGTATAAAGTTGCATTTAAAAGCTATAATCACTCGAAAGTAAGTCTTGTAACTGCATGACTAAAAAGGGTTAACGCTTTTCGGGATGAGGGGATAGGAGCTGCGCCATGCCCATGAACAGATACCTTGCCGCGACAGTATTACTGCTGTTTTCCGCCCTGCTGCACGCGCAGAGCGAGATAAACGGTGTGCGCATGTGGCCGGCGCCGGATAGCACCAGGGTGGTGTTCGACGCCAGTGGCGAAGTGGAGCACTCCCTGTTCAGCCTGGACAACCCAGACCGTATCGTCATTGATGTGAAAAATGCGCGTCTGCGCGCCGATACCGATAAACTTGACTTCGATAAAGGGGTGCTGAAGGGGATCCGCACCGGCAAGAAGGGTAAGGGCGACCTGCGCATCGTACTCGATCTGAGCGAGGCGGTGGAGCCGAAGAGTTTTGCCCTGCGTCCCAATGAGAAGTATGGCCACCGCCTGGTGGTCGACCTTGCGCATGACGAGAACCGGGTTCGCGAAAAAAAGAGCCTGAGCAGCTACAACGCTGTGGCGGCACGGGATATTATCGTCGCTATCGACGCCGGACATGGCGGTGAAGACCCGGGCGCGATCGGTCCCAATAAAACCCACGAGAAGGATGTGGTGCTCGCCATAGCACGGCGCCTGGCTGCCCTGCTGAAGAAGGAGAAGGGGTTCAAGCCGGTACTCATTCGCGATGGGGACTACTACATCGGTCTCAGCCAACGGGTAGAGCTGGCGCGCAAATACAAGGCCGACCTGATGGTCTCCATCCATGCCGACTCCTTCCGCGATCACCGGGCCAGCGGCTCCTCGGTCTACACCCTCTCGCGCCGTGGCGCCACTAGTGAACAGGCTCGCCTGCTGGCGGAGAAGGAGAACGCCTCGGACCTGATCGGCGGGGTCACCCTGGAGGATAAGGATAATCTGCTCGCCTCGGTGCTGCTGGACCTCTCCCAGACCGCCAGCATCGAGGCGAGCACCGATGTGGCCGCGCGGGTGCTACAGGGGCTCAAAACGGTGGGCAAGGTCCACAAGCGCCAGGTCGAGCAGGCCGGCTTCCGGGTGCTCAAGGCGCCGGATATGCCCTCCATCCTGGTAGAGGCCGCCTTTATCTCCAACCCCGGGGAAGAGCGCAGGCTCCGCAACGCCAACCACCAGTATCGACTGGCCAAGGCGATGCGCGAAGGTATTCTCAACTACTTTCAGGACAATCCACCCCCGGGGACGCTCCTGGCGCGCTCTCAGCGAAAGCACGTTATCGCCCGTGGCGAGACGCTCTCCGGGATCGCCCACAGCTACCGGGTAAATACGGACACCCTCAAGCGCTACAACGGCCTTCAGGATACGACTCTCAGGGTCGGCCAGGTGTTGCGTATCCCCAGCGACAGCTGACAGGGGCTGAAAAGGCCTGTTGGGCCTGCACTCGCCCCCCGTTTTTGATAAGCTCACGGGCCCCACTCGAACCGTTTGGCCGGCCACGTGCAGCGACGTATTCAAGCCCTTCCTCCGCAACTTGCCAACCAGATCGCCGCCGGCGAGGTGGTGGAGCGCCCCGCCTCTGTGGTCAAGGAGCTGCTGGAGAATAGCATCGATGCCGGCGCCTCTGCGATTGAGCTTGAGGTGGAGCAGGGCGGGGCGAAGCTGATCCGGGTGCTCGATGATGGGCGCGGGATCCACCCTGAGGATCTGCCCCTGGCCATCGCCCCCCACGCCACCAGCAAGGTCTACACCCAGCAGGAGCTTGAGCAGATCGCCAGCCTCGGTTTCCGCGGTGAGGCGCTGGCGAGTATCGCCTCGGTCAGTCGCCTCTCGCTGGCCAGTCGTCACAGCGATGCCGGGCAGGGCTGGGCGCTTAGCGCCGCCGGTGAGCTGGCGCCCAGCGCACAGCCCGCCGGTACCCGGGTCGAGGTGCGCGATCTGTTCTACAACACTCCGGCCCGGCGCAAGTTTCTGCGTACCGAGCGCACCGAGTTTCTGCACATCGAGGAGGTCGTGCGCCGGCTGGCGCTGAGCCGTTTCGATGTCGCGATCACCCTGCGCCACAACGGGCGTCAGGTGTTGCGCTTGCGTCCGGCGCAGGATGAGGCGGCGCAGCGGCGCCGAGCCGGTGAGGTGTTGGGGCGCGGCTTTATCCAGCAGGCGCTGGCGCTGCGTTTCGAGGCGGCGGGGATGCATCTGCAGGGTTGGCTGGCGCCGCCTTCGGCCTCACGCAGCCAGGCCGACAGCCAATACTTCTATCTCAACGGTCGCATGATCCGCGACAAGCTGATCAATCACGCCGTGCGCCAAGCCCATCAGGGGCTGCTCGAACCGGGGCGCTACCCGGCCTATGTCCTCTATCTTAGCCTCGATCCGACCCAGGTGGATGTGAATGTCCACCCGACTAAACATGAGGTACGCTTCCGGGAGTCGCGCATGGTGCACGACTTTCTCTTCCGTGCCCTGCAGGAGACGTTGAGCGGCGAGCAGGCAGCGCCCGGGGCAGAGCTGGAGAGTCCGGCGGCGGCATCTGCGATTCCGGCACGGTCGAATTATTCGGCTGAGACGGCATCGCCGCTACGCGGCAGGGCGCCGTCGGTCGCTCGTGTCGCCGATCAGCAGAGCTTCTACGCCCGGGCGCGGGATGCGGCGCTGCCCCGGCGCCGGGTGCGGGCCATCCTCCATGGACGCTTTCTGCTGGCCGACGGGGAGGAGGGGCCGCAACTGCTGGATCTGGCGGCAGCACGAAGGCAGGTGTTGTTGCAGCACCTGCGGGTGATGGTGGAGCAGGGGGAGGTGCGTAGCCAGCCGCTGCTGCTCCCCTACAGCGAAAACCTTACCTCCGGTCAGCTGGAGCGTCTGCTCAGGCTGGCGCCGGCGGCGCTGCCGCTGGGGGTGGAGCTGGAGCAGTTGGGGGAGGAGGCGGTGGTGCTGCGGCGTATCCCGGCGCTGCTGCGCGGGGTGGCGCCGGCGAAGGTGCTGCAGACACTCATGGAGGCCCCCGACAGCGCTGATGGCGCCGTCACTGAGTGGTTGAGCGAGGCGTTGGTGGCGTTGACGGTAAATGAGCTGCCGCTTGAGGATCTCGACCAGGCCCAGCGGTTGCTGCAGCAGCTGGAGGCGCTGCCTGCCGAGCAGCAGGTGGGCTGGCGCAGCCTCAGTCTGGGGCAGTTGGAGCGCTGGGCCGCCGCAACGCCGGTGGAATCGCTGTGAACGGGGTCCGTTCGGCGCCTCCGGCGATCTTTCTCATGGGTCCCACCGCCTCAGGAAAGACCGATCTGGCCGTGCAGCTGGTGCGGCGGCTGCCGGTGGAGATCATCAGTGTCGACTCGGCAATGGTTTACCGCGAAATGGATATCGGTACCGCCAAGCCCGAGCCGGCGGTGCTCGCTGAGGCGCCGCACCGCCTGATCGATATTCTCGACCCGGCGGAGGCCTACTCGGCGGCCCGTTTTCGCCAGGATGCGCTGGCCCAGATGGCGGCGATTACCGCTGCGGGGCGCATTCCGTTGCTGGTGGGCGGGACGATGCTCTACTATCGGGCCTTGCAGCAGGGATTGGCGTCCTTGCCGGAGGCCGACCCGGCATTGCGCGCCCGGCTCGAGAGCGAGGCGGGCGAGGTGGGCTGGGAGCAGCTGCACGCCCGTCTTGCCGCAGTGGACCCGGCCTCGGCTGAACGGATTCACCCCAACGACCCGCAGCGGCTACAGCGGGCACTGGAGGTGTATGCGCTGACCGGTCGCCCGCTCAGCGAGCTGTGGCGCGAGGCCCAGTCCCGCCCGTTGCCCTATCGAGTGGTCAAGCTGGCGGTGGCGCCCGATGATCGGGCCGAGCTCCACCGGCGCATTGCCCGGCGCTTCTCTCTGATGCTGGAGCAGGGGCTGGTGGAGGAGGTGGAGAGACTCTACCGGCGGGGGGATCTGCACAGCGATCTGCCGTCGATCCGCTGTGTCGGCTATCGCCAGGTCTGGCAGTATCTGATTGGGGAACTTTCCCGCGAGGAGATGTCAGAGAGGGGGATCGTTGCCACACGGCAGCTGGCCAAGCGCCAGTTCACCTGGTTGCGCAGCGAGCGGGATTTACAGTGGTTTGCTACATTTGACGGCAGGTTGCTGGAAAAAGTGTTGAAATTCCTGGATGATAACGCCATTGAGTAGGGATAGGGTGCCTTCAGGGACCATCGTGACACTTTTCCGGTCACGCATTTGTTATATAACTAACTGATTACATTCAACCATGAGCTTTTTAGGTGCGCGTATTGCGCCGCATAATAACAAAAGGAGCAATAGTATGAGCAAAGGGCAAGCACTCCAGGACCCATTCTTGAACGCCCTGAGGAAGGAACGTATTCCGGTCTCCATCTACCTGGTCAACGGTATCAAGTTGCAGGGTCAGGTGGAGTCCTTCGACCAGTTTGTAGTGCTGCTGAAGAACTCGGTCAGCCAGATGGTCTACAAGCACGCCATCTCCACCATCGTTCCGGCACGCAATGTGCGCCTGAACTTTGCCGAGACAGCCGGTGAAACGGCGGTGGGGCCCAGCCACAATTTCTGATCTCTCCACTCAACCCGTGACGCCTCTGGGGGGCCGCCTTGTTTGAGCGTCCCCGCAGTGGCGAGCGCGCCGTACTGGTTCACCTGGACCTGCAGCAGGAGACCGATCGTGAGGATCTGGACGAGTTCCGGGATCTGGCGGTCTCTGCGGGTGCCGAGCCGGTGGCGGTGGTGACCGGTGCGCGGCGTCTGCCCGAACCTAAATTCTTTGTCGGCAGCGGTAAGGTCGACGAGATCGCCCAGGTGGTCAACGACTGCGAGGCGGAGGTGGTGCTGGTCAACCACGGCCTGAGCCCTGCCCAGGAGCGCAACCTCGAGCAGAAGCTCAAATGCCGCGTACTCGATCGCACGGGCCTTATCCTCGATATTTTCGCCCAAAGGGCCCGCTCCCACGAGGGGAAACTACAGGTGGAGCTGGCGCAGCTGCGCCACCTTTCGACCCGTTTGGTGCGAGGCTGGACCCACCTGGAGCGACAGAAGGGGGGGATCGGTCTGCGCGGGCCGGGTGAGACCCAGCTTGAGTCCGATCGCCGGCTGATCGGCGAGCGGATCAAAAACCTCAATAAACGCCTGGAGAAGGTCCGCCGACAGCGTGAACAGGGGCGCCGCTCGCGTAAGCGCGCCGAGCTGCCGACGGTCTCGCTGGTGGGGTATACCAACGCCGGCAAGTCGACGCTGTTCAATCGTCTGACGGTGGATGAGGTCTATGCCGCCGATCAGCTCTTCGCCACCCTCGACCCGACCCTACGCCGCCTGGAGCTGGACAACGGTAACGCCCTGATCCTGGCCGACACCGTGGGCTTTATCCGGCACCTGCCCCACGACCTGGTGGCCGCCTTTCAGTCCACCCTGCAGGAGAGCCGTGAGGCGGACCTGCTGCTGCATGTGATCGATGCCAGCGACGAGGAGCGGGACGCCAAGATCGAGCAGGTGGATGAGGTGCTGCATGAGATCGGTGCCGATGAGGTGCCGCAGATCGCCATCTACAACAAGATCGACCTGGCCGATGGTCTCGAGCCCCATGTGGAGCGCGACGCCGATGGGCAGGTCACCCGTATCTATCTCAGTGCCGCTGACGGGGCGGGGATGGAGCTATTGCGCCAGGTGCTGGAGCAGTGGTTGAGTGTCAAACGCCGCCGCTACAGTCTGCAGTTGCCGCCTGCCGCCACACGGCTGCGGGCGCGGCTGTATGAGCTGGGTGCCGTGGTCGACGAGAAGCTTGATGATGACGGCACCTGGGAGCTGGATATCAGTATTGAACCGCAATACCTCGATGCACTGCGTAAACAGGGGGAGTTCGCCGAGCTGTTGCCTCCGGCCTAGTCGCCCAGGCGGTCTGCCAAAATGGCCCACGGAGCTTTGCGCCTTGCGGTGTGCCGGCAAGACCCCTAGAATCGGCGCAACATATCCATACTGCTGCGGATTCTTTCCGCTCAATCAATCGACATTTGGAGTAGCTAATGGCCTGGAACGAACCGGGTGGCTCCGGGGGCAAAGACCCCTGGGGCGGCCGCAACGACGAACAGGGCCCACCGGATCTGGACGAGGTGGTGCGCAAGTTGCAAAGCAAGTTTGGCGGCCTCTTTGGCGGGGGCGGCGGCGGAGGTCGTCCCTCCGGCGGCAGTGTCGGCGCCGGCGGTATCGGACTGGTGGTGGTGATTGCACTCATCGTCTGGGCGCTCTCCGGCATCTACATCGTCGACGAGGGGACCCGCGGCGTGGTAACCCAGTTCGGTGCCTACACCAAGACCACCCGTCCCGGCCCACACTGGTATCCGCGCTTTATCCAGCGGGTTCGCAAGGTGAATGTGGAGAATGTCCGCAGCATCGAGCTGGGCGGGCGCAAGGAAGAGTCGCTGATGTTGACCCAGGATGAGAACATCGTCGATGTGAAGTTCGCCGTGCAGTATCAGGTGCGGGATGCCCGTGACTACCTGTTCAATATCACCGGTCCCGATGAGACGCTGCGCCAGGCCATGGAGAGTGCCGTGCGCGAGATCGTGGGCAAGAGTGAGATGGACTTTGTCCTTACCGGCGGTCGGGCCGAGGTGGTCAATCGTGCCCAGCAACTGATGCAGAATATTCTCGACAGCTATAAAACCGGCCTGGTGGTCAACCAGTTGACCATGCAGGATGCCCAGGCGCCGGAGGAGGTGCAGGGCGCCTTTGCCGATGCGGTCAAGGCGCGCGAGGATGAGCAGCGGCTGAAGAATGAGGCCGAGGCCTATGCCAACGATATCCTACCCAAGGCACGGGGTCGGGCAGCGCGACTGCTTGAAGAGGCCAGCGGCTACCGTGAGCAGGTTATCGCCGAGGCCGAGGGTGAGACCAGCCGCTTTATCAGTATCCTCAATGAGTACAGCAAGGCACCGGCTGTGACCCGCAAGCGCCTCTATCTTGATACCCTCGAGTCGGTGCTGCACAAGAGCAGCAAGGTGGTGGTCGATACCGATGGTGGTAACAACCTCCTCTATCTGCCGCTGGACAAACTGATGCAGCGCAGCGGTGCCGGGCAGCTCGGTACTGTGCCATCAAAAAGCTACGAGGCGCAGCGTCCCGGTGACAGCGAGAGGACGGGGGTCAGCAGCTCTTCCACATCGCAGAACAGCCGGCTGCGCGATGATCGTCGAATCCGGGAGGTGCGCTAATGACGCCGGTTAAATC
Source organism: Pseudomonadota bacterium (assembly GCA_051747405.1). Taxonomy (GTDB): domain Bacteria; phylum Pseudomonadota; class Gammaproteobacteria; order Thiohalomonadales; family Thiohalomonadaceae; genus JAPHTQ01. Next base: position 14,952 of record JBNJGC010000001.1, on the reverse strand, counting down.
TTTTGCCTTGATCCTGGCCGCCCTGGTGGTATGGCTTGGCTCCATGTCCTTTTTCATCGTCGACGAGACCGAGCTTGCGATTAAATTCCGCCTGGGTGAGATTGTGGAGACCGATTACGAACCCGGCATTTACTTCAAGCTGCCGTTCGTCAACAACGTGCGCAAGTTTGACAGCCGTATCCTCACTCTGGATGCACAGCCGGAGCGCTATCTGACCTTTGAGAAGAAGAACGTCATCGTCGACGCCTTCATCAAGTGGCGGATCTCCGACGTTGCCAATTACTACACCACCATGGCGGGTAGTCAGCGTAACGCCGGTCTGCGCCTGTCGCAGGTAATCAAGAACGGACTGCGCGACGAGTTCGGTAAGCGCACCATCCAGGAGGCGATCTCCGGTGAGCGTTCCGAGATCATGAACGTGATCACTGCACAGATCGAAGAGCAGGCCACACAGTTCGGTATCGAAGTGGTGGATGTGCGCATCAAGCGTATCGAGCTGCCGTCGGAGGTCTCCGGTTCGGTCTATCGTCGGATGGAAGCGGAGCGCTCACGGGTTGCCAAGGAGCTGCGCTCCCAGGGTGCCGAGGCGGCCGAGCGGATTCGGGCCGAGGCGGATCGCCAGCGCACGGTGATTCTGGCCGAGGCCTATCGCGACTCCGAAAGGCTGCGTGGTGAGGGCGATGCCCGCGCCGCCGATATCTATGCCAAGGCCTTCGGTCAGGATGAGGAGTTCTATGAGCTCTACCGCAGTCTGAACGCCTACCAGAATGTCTTCAGCAATGAGGAGGATGTGCTGGTGCTGGACCCGACCTCGGAGTTCTTCAAGTACTTCAAGGATGCCGCCGGCACGGCGCGATAGTGGTAACGTAAACCGCCGGGTAGCGTTGCGACGCTTCCCGGCTTTTTTTGGAAGGCACTTTAATCCATGTGGTCTGAACTGTGGGCCGCGCTGGCCCTGGTGATGGTAATCGAGGGGCTGCTACCGGCACTCTCGCCGCACGCTTATCGCAAGGCGATGATGACCATGCTGGCGATGGATGCGCGCTCACTGCGCGTGACCGGACTGGTGAGCATGGCTGCCGGTGCCCTCTTTTTCTACCTGATTAAAAACTGAACAGCATGCAAAACGATCGTTGGTTACTGCCTGAGGGCATCGAGGAGCTACTGCCGCCGCAGGCCGAGCAGCTCGAGGCGACCCTGCGTCGCCTGCTCGACCTCTATCGCAGCTGGGGCTATGAGCTGGTGATGCCGCCGTTTATTGAGTACCTGGAATCACTGCTTACCGGTACCGGCAATGATCTCGACCTGCAGACCTTTAAATTGACCGATCAGCTGACCGGTCGCCTGATGGGGCTGCGAGCCGATATGACCCCCCAGGTGGCGCGCATCGACGCCCACTGCCTCAAACGTGATGTGCCGACACGGCTCTGCTACATGGGCACGGTGTTGCGGACTCTGCCGCCGACCCACGGCGGCAACCGCAGCCCGATGCAGGTGGGTGTGGAGCTCTACGGCCATGCCGGTATCGAGAGCGACGCCGAGGTGCTGCGCCTGATGGTGCAGACGCTGCATACGGCGGGTGTCGAGCACGTCTATCTGGATATCGGCCATGTGGGGATCTTCCGCGGCCTGGCCCAGCAGGCGGGGCTTGATGCCCGTACCGAGGCGAAACTCTTCGATGCGCTACAGCGCAAGGCCAAGCCGGAGATCGCCGCACTGTTGGCAAAGCGGGATCTGCCCGCGACACTGCACCGTATGCTCGACAGTCTGGCGGACCTGCATGGCGGTGCCGCTGTATTGGAGCAGGCCGCCTCACTGCTCACCGATGCCGATGAGTCGGTGCGCCAGGCACTCGATAGCCTGGGGCAGATCGCCGCCGTTGCCGACGCTTTGCCCGGCACCAGCGTACACTTCGACCTGGCCGAACTACGCGGCTACAACTACCACACCGGCGTCGTGTTCGCAGCCTTTGTCCCGGGACAGGGGCAGGCGATCGCCCAGGGCGGACGTTACGACGACATCGGCAAGGTCTTTGGCAGGGCACGCCCGGCTACCGGGTTCAGCACGGATCTGAAGACCGTTTTGACCCATGTGGATGCCAAATCCCCCGAGGTTCATGGTATCTTTGCCCCTTGTGCCGACGACCCCGCGCTGGCTGAAGCGGTATCGGCTTTGCGTGCCTCGGGCCAGCGTGTCATCCAGGCACTGCCGGGGCAGCAGGGCGGGGCATCGGAGATGGGTTGCGACCAGGAGCTTGTGCTGCATGAAGGACGCTGGCAGCCGGTCGCGGTTCAAAGTCAATAAAGGTTTCATTGTTTTCAGCGGCGTTATGACGCCGCAAGGTATGCCTGCGTCCGAGTCGCTCGGGCGGTGAGCTGGCCTGTGTCTGAAATAGAGAGCGTGTGATATGGGTAAGAGTGTTGTCGTGATCGGGACCCAATGGGGGGACGAGGGGAAGGGCAAGGTCGTTGATCTGCTCACCGAAAAGGCTCAGGCCGTGGTGCGCTTTCAGGGCGGCCACAATGCCGGCCACACCCTGGTAATAGACGGCAAGAAGACGGTGCTGCACCTGATCCCCTCAGGGATTTTGCGTGAGGGCGTCGAGTGCATGATCGGCAACGGTGTGGTGCTCTCGCCCGAGGCGCTGCTGGAGGAGCTGGATATGCTTGAAAAGAGCGGTTATCCGGCCAACGAGCGGCTCAAGATCAGCGAGGCCTGCACCCTTATCCTGCCCTACCACATCGCCCTGGATCAGGCCCGCGAACGTGCCCGGGGTAAAAAGGCCATCGGCACCACCGGTCGGGGCATCGGTCCGGCCTACGAGGACAAGATCGCTCGCCGCGGGCTCAAAGTGGGCGATCTGCTCCACCGTGAGCGTTTCGCCTCGCGGCTGGGTGAAGTGCTCGACTACCACAACTTCACCCTCAAGCACTTCTTCAAAACCGATACCGTAGACTTCCAGCAGGTGTTGGAGCAGGGGCTGGAGATGGCCGAACGAATCCGTCCGATGGTGGCGGATGTCACCGGTCGACTCCACCAGTATCGCACTGAGGGCAAGCGCATCATGTTCGAGGGTGCGCAGGGAACACTGCTCGATATCGACCACGGCACCTACCCCTATGTGACCTCCTCGAACCCCACCGCCGGCGGTGCCTGCACCGGCACCGGCGTCGGGCCGCGGGATCTCGACTACATCCTGGGTATCACCAAGGCCTACACCACCCGCGTGGGTGCCGGCCCCTTCCCCACTGAGCTGTATGACGGAGCCGACCTCAACGACCCCATTGGCAAGCACCTGGCGGATCAGGGCCACGAGTTCGGCTCAACCACCGGACGACCGCGCCGCTGTGGTTGGCTCGATGCGGTCAGCCTGCGCCGTTCGGTACAGATTAACAGCCTCTCCGGTATCTGTCTGACCAAGATGGATGTACTCGACGGTCTCGAGACCCTGCGCATCGCCACAGCCTACAATTGTGACGGCCAGCCTCTCGCTGCGCCCCCCATCGGTGCCGACGCCTACGAGCAGTGCAAACCCGATTACATCGAACTGCCGGGTTGGAAAGAGAGCACCGAGGGCATCCGCAGCTACGATTCGCTGCCGGAGAATGCCAAAGCCTATATCCAGAAGATCGAAGAGGTGGTCGGCGTACCGGTGGATATCATTTCCACCGGTCCCGATCGCGCCGACACCATCGTCCTGCGCGATCCCTATGCGTGAGGCGCAGGATAGCGCTCCAGCCCAGGGTGAGCGCATAGTTATATGACACCCCGCGTACAGCTAGTGTAAGCCCTTGATATACGGTACGCCGTGAATCCCTCCCTGGAGGCTCGACTGCCGCGTCCTTGCGGCAGACGACCCTAAATCAAGGGCTTACACCAGCGACGACAAAGTATGCGGTTGCCCTGCGTTCCAGCCGTCACCACTAGTGTAGTGCTTCATACTGATTGACGTTTTCAGCGTGACGAGAAGCCGTTAGCTGCAAGGCGCGTTGCGCAGGGAATGGCGCGCCCTTTCCAAGCAACGCAACGCCCCGCAGATGACGGCTTCTCGCCGCGCCCGCAGGGAGGCCCGCAAATGCCCCAATCCTGCGTTGCACCCCCTTGAAAAGGGTGGGCCAGTCTCTGCGGGCTGCGCCTTGTCTTGGGGCATTTGCGAGCCTCTGAAAGCGCCAATCAGTATGAAACACTACACTATGGGGGATCTCATTCGTGGAGCTTTATGGCTACCCCTCCCCCTGCTTGCGCGCGCACGGCATAGCGTCGATCCGTGGAGATAAAAAAACCCGCACCAGGATGCCCTGATGCGGGTTTTTCGGAGTGTGGTGCCGAGGAGAGGACTCGAACCTCCACGGGGTTGCCCCCACCAGCACCTGAAGCTGGCGTGTCTACCAATTTCACCACCTCGGCTTTCTCACGCGGCTTGCGCCACGAGAGGACGCGAACTTTACAGCTTCATATCGACTCTGTCAACCACTGAAATTAAACATTCCACAAAGGCGCCTCAACTACGTTAGAATAGGGGCTTACAAAACGTCCCTGTGGGGCAGCAAAAAAGGTTTTACATGCCAAAACGATTACCCGAGAACGACCCGTACCTGAAGCGTGAAGCGCAGAAGTATGATAATCCCATCCCCAGCCGCGAGTTCATCATGCAGCTGCTGGAGGAAGCCGGCCAGCCGCTGAACCGACATGAAATTGCCGAGCGGTTGGAGCTGGAAGATGAGGACCAGTTAGAGGCGTTGCGCCGGCGCATGCGCGCGATGGAGCGCGATGGCCAGGTGATCTTCAACCGCCGCGGCGGCTATGCCCTGGTGAGCAAGATGCAGCTCATCCGTGGTCGGGTCATCGGCCACGCCGATGGCTTTGGCTTCCTGGTGGCGGACGAGGGGGGAGATGACCTTTTCCTCTCCGCCCGGGAGATGCACGGATGTTTGCACGGTGATCGGGTATTGGCCCGTGTGGCCGGGGTGGACCGTCGCGGTCGGCGCGAGGCGGCCATCGTCGAAGTGCTTGAACATGCCAATGGCCGTGTTGCCGGTCGTTATCATAACGATAACGGCGTCGGTTTCGTGGTCGCCGACAACAAGCGGGTCAACCAGGATATCCTGGTTCCCAATGACCAGGCCTATGGAGCCGAAGATGGCCAGTTGGTGGTGGTCGAGATCCGCGAGTTTCCCACCAAGCGCCGCCAGGCGATGGGGCGTGTGGTGGAGATCCTCGGGGATCATATGGCGCCGGGGATGGAGATCGATGTGGCCATCCGTAGCCACGACCTGCCGCTGGAGTGGTCACCCATGGTGGATGCCGAGTGTGAGCGCCTGCCCACCGAAGTGGATGAGGCGGACAAGCAGGGGCGTGTCGATCTGCGTGACATGCCGCTGGTGACCATCGACGGCGAAGATACCATGGATTTTGACGATGCGGTTTTCTGTGAGCCGCAGGGGGATGGCTGGCGTCTGGTGGTGGCGATCGCAGATGTCTCCCACTACGTCGAGCCGGCTAGCGCGCTGGATGCCGAGGCGCGGCTGCGCGGCAATTCGGTCTATTTCCCCGGGCGGGTCATTCCGATGCTGCCGGAGGCGCTCTCCAACGGTCTGTGTTCGGTCAATCCCAAGGTGGATCGCCTCTGCATGGTCTGCGATATGCAGATCACTGCCAAGGGTGAGCTGGACGACTACAGCTTCTACCCGGCAGTGATGAATTCCCATGCCCGCCTCACCTACAACAACGTGGCGGCGATCCTGCTGGATAACGACCCGGCCCAGCGCGAGCAGTTCAACGAGGTGGTGCCCTACCTTGAACATCTGCACGGCGTGTTCAAAAAACTGCTGGAGCAGCGTCGCAAACGCGGCGCCATCGACTTCGATACCACCGAGACACGCATCGTCTTTGGTGAGGATCGGAAGATCGAACAGATCGTCCCCGTGGTGCGCAACGACGCCCACCGCATCATCGAAGAGTGCATGCTGGTGGCCAACGTCGCCACCGCCGACTTCCTGCGTGAACACAAGATCCCCATCCTCTACCGCGTGCACGAAAAGCCCAAGGAGGAGAAGCTCAACGCCCTGCGTGAGTTTCTCGGCGAGCTCGGTCTCTCACTCAAGGGGGGCGACAAACCCGAGGGGCGCGACTACTCGGAGCTGATGGCACAGATCCAAGGCCGCGACGATGCCCACCTTATCCAGACGGTGATGCTGCGCAGCATGAATCAGGCGGTCTACAGTCCGGATAATCAGGGACACTTCGGTCTCGCCTACAAGGCCTATACCCACTTCACCTCGCCCATCCGGCGCTACCCGGACTTGCTGGTGCATCGCGCCATCCGCCACATCATCTCCGGTAAGCCGGTGGAGGAGTTCCGCTACAGCACCGAGGATATGGTGGTCCTGGGCGAACACTGCTCGATGACCGAGCGGCGCGCCGATGATGCCACCCGCGACGCCATGGACTGGCTCAAGTGCGAGTACATGATGGACAAGGTGGGAGAGAACTTCGAAGGCATCATCACCAGCGTCACCGGCTTTGGGATCTTCGTCGAGCTGCAGGAGATCTATGTCGAGGGGCTGGTGCACGTTACCGGCCTGGGTAACGACTACTTCCAGTTCGACCCCAGTCACCACCGTATGGTGGGGGACCGTACCCGCAAGATCTACCGCCTCGGCGACAAAGTGAAGGTGCAGGTGGCGCGGGTCGATCTGGATGAGCGCAAGATCGACTTTGACCTTATCCTCGACGAAAACGATGTTCTGGCCGAACCCCCTCCGGAACCCTCCGGCAAACCCCGTGGCAAGAAGCGCAAGGGCAAGGGGAAGGGCAAGCAGCGGTGAGTGATAGCAGTCTGATCTTTGGGCTGCACGCCGTGGAGGCGGCGCTTAAGCGTAACCCGGCCAGCATTCAGCGCCTCTGCTGCGACATCAAGCGCAAGGACAAGCGGCTCAAGACGCTGTCGCAATTGGCGAAAAACCAGGGGGTACGCCCTGAGTGGGTGACCCGGAGCGAGCTGGAGGAACGCCTCCCCGACGGCGCACGCCACCAGGGCGTCGCCGCCTGGGTCTCCGGCGTGACCGAACGCAACGAGAGCTATCTGGAGCAGTTGCTGGTAGAGCTCGAACACCCGCCTTTTCTCTTGGTGTTGGATAGCGTGACCGATCCGCACAATCTGGGTGCCTGCCTGCGCAGTGCCGATGCCGCCGGGGTGGATGCGGTGATCACCACCCGTGACAAGGCCTGCGGTCTGACGCCGGTGGTGCGCAAGGTGGCCAGCGGCGCTGCCGAGTCGCTTCCCTTCGTCCAGGTAACCAACCTTGCCCGAACCCTCAAGACCCTGCAAAAGGCCGGAGTCTGGGTGGTGGGTACCGCGTTGGAGGAGGGGGCGAGCGCCCTCTACGACACCCCACTGACCGGCTCCCTGGCCCTGGTGCTGGGTGCCGAGGGTAAGGGACTGCGCCGACTTACCCGCGAGAATTGCGATACGTTGGTACATATCCCCATGCGCGGGAGTGTGCAGAGCCTCAATGTCTCCGTCGCCACCGGTATCTGCCTGTTCGAGGCGCTTAGGCAGCGTCGTGGGACTAACTGCGGATAAAGGTTCTTTCTGTAGCCTCTCTGAACGGGTGATTACAGGCTATCTGGGGTGTCTGTGTCGCCTCTTGCTGATAGGGAGGTGTACACTTTTTGTTGGCAGGTTCAGTACTTCCCCCCCCCCTTCTTGGATCTAAAGAACCCTTTTGTTGTACAAGCACTACTTGCGCACTTACCCGAAACTTTTCTGTGACATGTTAATACTGTAACAATTTTGCAGGCTCTCTTGACCCGATAATATCGGATAATTAGTTTTTAACATATCCGTTATATGGGAAGTCCGTAAGGGTACGGACGCGTGAAAGGAAACATGACATGGAAAAGAGCGCCTTCCGCACACGACCTGGCGTGCCTGTTCGACTGTTCATCCTTTTCTGTCTGTTGGTGTTCGTTGGTACGGCCACAGCCGACGGCACCGACTGGTTGCTATCACGACTTCAGCCTGGCGGGGTCTTTTCCGCTCCAGGCGATACCGCTACACCGTTCCAGTCTTCGTCGGAAGCGGTTCGGGCACTCGTTGCTCAAGGGCGTGTGAGGAGCACCGAACTTAGCGCTACGCTGCAATACCTTCAGGCAGAGAGTGCGCACAGCACAGAAGGCCTTAGCCGCCAGATCGTTGCGCTTGTTCAGGATGGGGGTGAGTCTACCAGCCTGACCTCCGTTTTGGCGGCCAACCAGGGTTTTGATGGTGGATTTGGTGAAACCGCAGGCTTCAACGCCACCGTCATGGATACGGCCCTGGCCCTGGAAGCCCTGTCGCTTTCCGGTTACGGAGATACTCGCGTATATACCGCTGCAGTGGCCTTTCTGGCCGATCGCCGGGCACCGGGCGGTGGTTGGGGGGCGGACCCGAAACAGCCGGCATCCGCCTATGTCACTGCGCAGGTGCTCCGTGCCATTTGGCCGCTGCGGCACCACCTTGAGGTGGGGACGCTCATCGCAGAGGCGCGTAGTTTTCTCCTTTCGGACCAGGGCGAGGAGGGCGGCTGGAACGCCAATGCGTTGGAGACGGCTGCAGCCCTTGTCGCGCTCTATCCGACCCTTCAAGACAAGAGCTCTTTGGATGAGGCCCGGCAGCGCCTCCTCGGCTGGCAGCACGCCGACGGTAGCTGGGGACAGGACGTTTACGTAACGGCCCTTGCACTCAGGGCACTTGCAGCCGGTGATGCGCCGTTCGCCGATCTGGGGGTCGTTGAAGGCAGTGTCATTGATGGTGATACCGGGGCGCCTTTGGTGGGCGTCTCAGTGACCCTGACGGGGGAGCAGTCCTGGTCGACAGCGACTGACAGTTCCGGTTCGTTCCATCTCGAAGATTTGGAGCCCGGTACGTACGAGTTGGGACTCGCCCTTGAGGGGTATGCATCCTTGACGGCGTCCCTTCAACTCAAGGTGGGGACCCGGGCTTCTTTGGGGGCGTTGCAAATGCTGCCGGCCTCGGGGAGCACAGAGACTGCGACTGTTACCGGGCAGGTCACGCGGGCCGATACCGGTGCCGGGTTGGCGGATGCGACGGTTCGGGTCAGCGGCACGGAAACAGAAGCCGTTACCGATTCCGAGGGGCGTTACCAGTTGGCAGGCCTTGCCCCCGGCACGGTCACGCTGGTTGCCTCCAAGGCCGGCTTCCGGTCAGCCTCGGCCAGTCCTTCCCTTACGGCGGGACAAATGGCGCTGTTCTCGCCGGCGTTGTCGGTCTCGCAAACCCAAGTCTCAGTGGAAGGCACCGTCACGCGGGCCAGCGATGCCACGCCTCTTGCCGGTGCGACTATCAATGTGCAGGACGCCGAAGGGAAGTCTTGGAACGCAACGACCGACTCAACCGGGGCGTACCGTATTGAAGGGTTGTCGACAGGGACCTACACGCTGACGGCCGAGGCGGACGGGTACTGGCCCGTAAGCGGCGAAGCGACTGCCGATAGCGCAACGGTGATCCGCTTCGCTCCAGTGCTCATTGAACAGTCGTCGGAAGCACCCGCTCCGGAAGCCTCCGGTGGGGTGCGCGTGGTTGTCCGCGATGCGGCCACCGGTCAGGCGGTGGCGGGCGCCACCGTGACGGTGGAGACCAGCGCTGGGGTTATAACCGAAACCACCACTACCGAAGGTGAGGCGATCCTCTCTGACGTGCCTGCCGGCGCGGCGACACTGAGTATCGTCGCGACCGACTTCGATCCCTGGCAGACTGCCATTGAGGTGTCTTCAGTCATACTCCTCGACTTCGGTGACGTTGATTTGTACCCCGCCGGGTACCGGGACCTGGCTTCCCTGTCGGGGACGGTCATCGATGCAACCTCCGGATCACCCCTCGAAGGTGTGAGCGTGACGGCAAGTTACGCCAGTGGCAGCACCACCGTTGTGACTGACGCGGGCGGGGCTTTCCTCGTCGACGATATCACCGACACCGAAGCCGAATTGCACCTGCAAAAAGATGGCTACGGTCCGGTAGACCTCGGCCTGGTGATTACCCTGGGAAGTTAATTGCAACTCGGTTCGCTGAGAATGCGACCGGAGAATGTGAGTGAACTGAAACCCGACCTGATCGTTGCCGCGCTGGATATGACCGCCGCAAACAGCGATCCCCTGGATCTTTCTCTCTCCGGGGAAGTTGCCGTTCAGATCGCCAACGACGGCACAGCCGCTGCAACCGGTCCCGTCACAGCGCTCGCGTTTTACGATGCTGACGGGGATGGTGTCTTTTCGGCGGAAAACGATCTCCGGCTCGGCTCAGGGACTCTTCCGTCCGACCTCGCGGTCGGTTCCGAGGCGTCCCTTGCCATTCCTGTCGAAGGGACGCTGCCGTTCCGTGACGCCCCGATTAGAGTATGGGTCGACAGCAGCGAAACCAGCGTCGAACTCTCCGAGGGGAATAACTACGCAGGGGATGCCGGACAGTGCGCCGGTCCCGAAGAGAGCGTGGCGCTGGATTTGGCGATGTGCATGGATGCCTCCGGCAGTGTGAGCTGGGGCGAGTTCCAGCTTCAACTGGATGGTACTGCAGCTGCCATCGAGGATCCGGAGATCGTGCCCCACGACGGCTCGGTGCGCCTGAGCGCGCTTCAATTCTCAAGTTGGACACGGGTTGAGCTGCCACCCACCATCATTACCGAAGAGAACGCAGCGCAAGTCGCTGAGCAAATCCGCAGCATCCGCAAGCTCGGAGGAGGCACCAGCATCCACAGCTGCATCAGTTCGGCGGTGTCACAAATTACCTCCGCCTCTCCCTCAAGTGCCATAAAGGTGATCGACGTCTCCACCGACGGTCGCTCGAGCCGCACTTACGCCATCCGGGCATCGGAGAGGGCCCGCGAGGCTGGTATCGATACGTTGAACGCAATTGGTGTCGGCTCGGGGGTTGATCGCTATCTGCTCGAACAGATTGTATTCCCGCAGCCGGTCGGTGGAGAGCGCGGCTTCGTGCTGACTATCGACAACTACGACGATTACGGGGCCGGCATCGCCGGCAAGGTGCAGCGTGAAGTCCGCGTGGTGGACCTGACGGTCGGGGCCCTGACCGTGACCGACGGAGGGGTGGGTCAGCCAGCCACGATGAGCCTGCTAGTCGGCAACGCCGGCACCGGCGATGTCCCGATCGGTACGGTATTGAGGCTGCAGGGACTCGGTGCCGACGGCGCCCTGCTGTGGCAGGAGAATAAGACGTTGGAGGCCGTTACGGCCAGCGGCCATGTCGAGGTCAGCTTGTCGGCAGACCTTCCCCCGGGAGTGGCTGAAGTGGTCGCTACTGTCGACCCGGCGCAGACGGTCGGCGGGTGCAACCGGGAGAACAACCGGGTTTCACGCCCGGTGGGCACCGAACTCGGCGCCATCGATGTTGCCACCGATGCGTCGCAATACGGCGCTTCGGTCGACGTGCTGTTGACCGGTGACTTTGAAAACCAAGGCGCCTTGCTTGGCGAATTCCAGCCCGTCCTCCTCGTGGAGGACACCGCCGGGAATCCCCTCGCCAGCTTCGACAACTTCGATGCCGTGATCTTGGCGCCTGGCGAGCAGCTCTCCGTGACTGCAACCTGGGATACAGGCACCTATCTCGCCGGCCCCTACCGGCTGCGTGGGCTGCTGGTCGGGGCCGACGGGGAACCGGTGGCGGAGGATGCCGCCCCGTTCGAAATCGTGCACGACACGGGTGGCGAACCCGCAGCGGGGCTGCGGCTCACCACCGATCGGGCCACCTATCACACGTCGGATCGGGTGGTACTGGAGAACCTGGCGCGGAACCTCACCGCCAACCGGATTCTGGAAACACCTACGGTCACCCTCACCGTAACCGGCCCGAACGGGGCTGAGTGGTTGCAAAGCGAGCTGTCGCTGTCCTCGCTGCAGCCCGGTGGTGAAGGCCTGGCCTTCGACGAGTTGCTGCTGGATGCCGCGCCGGAAGGGCAATACCAGGCCAGGGCGACACTGCGCGATGGCATCGGGCCGGTTCTGGCATCCAGTGTGACCGCTTTTACAGTCAGTGAGAGTCTCGACTTGGCATTGAGCGGACGGGTGGCCGTCGCCCACGATGAGTTGTATCAAGGGGATCCGCAATCCTGCACGTTCGAAATGAGCAACGACGGTGCCGGGATGGCGGCGGAGGTTCCGACCCGCTACATGAGCACCGGTATTGACGACGGGAGCGCCGTCATCCATGCCGAACGCAGCTTGACCATCGATGCGGGCGAGCTGGACGCCTACCACAGCAGCTTCGATACCGATGCGCTTTCGGTAGGCATGCACGCCTGTGTGCTCAGGGCGCAGATCGACGGTGAGTGGCGCACACTGGACTATGCCCCGTTCCGCCTGCTGGAACCGCCGATCCGCATCGACGCGAGCGTCGGCGAGGGGCCGAGGGGCCGCGTGCTGGTCCTGCTGGACGGCGACGGGACGCCCGGCACCGCGAACGGGCGAGACCCGCATGGCCCGAACGGCGCGGCCGGGGTACCGGTTCAGCAGGAGCGCCTTGAAGGCCTGCTGGAGCAATGGGGCTGGTCGTATACCCTCGTGACGGATGCCGACGCTTTCACGCGCGAACTGCGCAGCGACGGTTATACGACCTATCTGCTTCTCAATGAGCAGGTGCGCCTCGACAACGTTGCCCAGAGAGAACTGCGCGAGGCGGTATACCGGGGCGCCGGCCTGATCGTTGCCGGCGACCACGACCAGCGCAACCTGCTGCTGGACGAGCCGCTCGGCATCGCGGCCCGGGGCAGCGTCAATGCCTCCATGGTGACCTTTACGGACATCACCGAGCCGGGACAGAGTGTTCTTGCGGCATCATCGCGCAGCATCCGCGTACAGACGGAGGGTGCGGAGGTGGTGGCCCGCTTCGGGTCGGGAGCGCCTGCCGTCACCGACCACCGCTACGGTGAGGGGCAGGCCCTCTACACCGCCTTTGACTGGTTGGCGGAGACAGCAACCACGGGTGACAGCGTGATCGAGCGCTTCATGCAGGATGCCCTCGCGCATGTGCACCCCGAAACGTATGACGTCCGTCCCGGTGGTGTATTGCCGATTCGTGTGCAACTTATCAACGAGGGGATCGCCACCGGCGGGCGGGTGAGTGTCGCACTGCCGCCTGGCGTCACGGTGGTGGAAGCTGGCGGCGGGACCGTCAGTGAGGCTGGCCTCCAATGGCCGTTCTCCCTGGAAGAGGAGCAGCAGCTGGTGTTTGATGCCTGGGTTCGGATCGATGCAGCAGCAGACGATACCGTTGAGTTGATCACCTCCATTGAAACCGGGGAGCCGGAGGCGTACGAGCCCTACGGCGAGCCCATCCATACGGTAGTCCCGGTCACGCCGGTCGTTTCGATCAACGAGCTCCAGGCCGCGTTTACCGAGCACGCGCCGGAACGAAAAGATCCGGCCTTCGAGCAGGCTGAGCGCTGGATGGCAAAGGCGGCCGATGCGAAGAGTAACGGCGACCGCTCCGCCGCTATCCGCTACCTGGTCGAAGCTTCCGATCGGCTTACGGATGAAGCCTACGCACCACTTCGCTTAGTCAACGCAGGCACCTTGCGAACGCTCGGCTACCGTTGGTGGTCCTCTTCTCGGGGCGACTGAAGCGGCTTATCACTAACAGCAGGAAACAATGAACACCGGCTGTCAGGGCGACAGCCGGGCAGGGGAGAGAAGGGAAAAACAATGAATGCACCGGTTCTGGCACAGCTTCGCCACTGCAGCGCCTTTATGCGTACCACCGCGGCGGTGGTCGTGTTCACGTTTTCCGGCCTGGTTACGGCACCCGCCGCAGCCGCAATCCGAACCGCCCCCGACACACCGCCGGGACGGACCATCAGCGCGGAACGCCAGCTATCCAACACGGTTCGGCATATAAAAAGCCGCCTCGGGCACCTCGCAAAAAAGCTGTCGGAAGCGAAGCCCCACGCGAACGACCGGGCCGAGCTGGCCCGGCTGCACGCCAACCTTGAGCAACTCGCCAGAAAAGTTCGCCAAGGCTTTGAACGCACCGGACGCCTCATCCGCAATAAAGGGCTCCCCACCGTCATCGGGCAGCGCCATAACGAGGCAGTGGCCAAATTCGAGATGGCCCTGACCGCCGTACAGGACACGCTGAATAGCATCGAGGACATAGAGGACGAGAAGGCGCTTCTCGACGCGGTTAACACCTTGAAGGCGCAGCTCGAAGGGATGAAACTGGAGCGCAAACATCAGCCCTTTGACCCCGAGGCCCCCCTGCCGCACCACACCCGCCAGCCGAGTGAACAGAACAAGCCGAAGACCCGACGGGAGCAGTTCCGGGATGCAGGTCTCGCCGGCAACCCCCTCCCCAAGCTCGCTGCGTTGGGCGACTTCACGTTTGACAACCTGGCCGGTGCCTCCGACCCGGCCTATCTGGGCGAAAGTCCCGAGATTGCACTCACCCCGGCGCTCCGGGATAAGGCCGCCGAACTGAATCACGACCCGGTCAAGATCTACCACTGGGTGCGCAACCACATCGAATGGCTGCCCAGCTGGGGCGCCGTGCAGAGCGCCGAGGACACTCTCTCCAGTGCTAAAGGCAACGCCCTGGATATCGCCGGCCTGACCATTGCGCTGCTACGCGCCTCCGGCGTTCCGGCGCGCTATGTCCATGGCACCATTGACGTCCCGCCGGACGCCTTCCGCAACTGGGCCGGCGGTTTCGACGACCTCAACGCTGCCATGAACTATGCGGCCTCCGGCGGGATCCCCGTTACGGCCTTGACGTCCGGCGGCGAGATTTCCGCCGTGCGCATGGAACACGTCTAGGTGGAAGCCGCCCTCGACTACTTCCCCTCCCGCGCCGCAATCAACCGAGACGCCGACAGCTGGGTAGCGATGGGCCCGAGCTTCAAGCAGTACGAGTACCAGGAGGGGCTGGACGTGGCCGAGATCGCCGGG